>NZ_KK073874.1:8868483-9195993 GCF_000585375.1 Cryptosporangium arvum DSM 44712 | reverse complement strand
GGCAACCGGCGTGACTTGACTACCGAACGTGACGGTTTGGATGCGAGGGCTCCCGCATTTGCTGGCCCTGTGATGGCTCACGTACGCTGGAAGCATCTATGGCTATGCCTGTGCCTCTGGTGCGGCTGGCCGAGCCGACCGCAGTTCGACCTGTTAGTACGCATCGGAGACCACGACGTGAGCAAGCGCACCTACCAGCCGAACAACCGCCGCCGCGCGAAGACCCACGGCTTCCGGCTGCGCATGCGCACGCGTGCGGGGCGGGCCATCATTGCCGCACGGCGCCTCAAGGGGCGCGCGCGCCTCTCCGCCTGATCCGGCGGGGGCGCGGCGTGCTGCCGGCGCACGCGCGGCTGCGACGGCGCGAGGACTTCACCAAAGTGCTGCGCTCGGGCAGTCGTGCGGGACGCAGCACGCTCGTGGTCCACGCGACGCTCGGGCCGTCCGACACCGCGCACGCCGGTAACGACACGAACGACACCGGCTCGACGGAGAACTCCGTTCGGGCCGGTTTCGTTGTCTCTAAAGCAGTCGGCAACGCTGTCGTGCGCCACCGGGTCGCACGGCAACTGCGCCACCTCGTCCGGGACCGACTCCGTGAGCTACCCGCGGGTAGCTCGGTGGTGGTCCGGGCGCTCCCGGCCGCGGCCGACCAGTCGTCCGAGACACTGGGTCGCGACCTCGACAGCGCGTTCCGACGCATTCTGAAGGCTCGACGATGAGTGTTGCTCCACATCCCGACCGGGGCGTCTCCGCCGAGACGGCCCCGGACACCGGTGTGTCGAGCGCCCCGGCGGGTCGCCTGTCCCGGTTGCTGCTCGCGGTGCTCATCGCACCGATCGAGGCCTATCGCCGGTGGATCAGTCCGGCACTGCCGCCTCGCTGTCGTTTCCACCCCAGCTGCAGCGCCTACGCGCTGGAGGCGCTGCGGACTCACGGTCCGGTAGCGGGGATCCTGTTGGCCGGCTGGCGCATCATGCGCTGCCACCCGTTCCACCCCGGCGGGTACGACCCCGTCCCCTCGGCGCGGCCCCGCTGGGCCGTCCGCCTCCGTCGTGCTCGCAACCGCCGTCCGTCTGGAGCTGCTCGGTGAACTTGAACTGGATCTACACGGGTATCTCGTGGATCCTGCTGCGCTGGCACGACCTGTGGGGCGGCCTGCTCAACATGCCGTCCGGCCCCGCATGGGTGCTGTCGATCGTCTTCCTCGTGCTGACCGTCCGGGTCGTGCTCTTCCCGGTCTTCGTCAAGCAGATCAAGTCGCAGCGGGCCATGCAGACGCTGCAGCCGCAGATGAAGGAGCTGCGCGAGAAGTACAAGAACGACCAGCAGAAGCTCCAGCAGGAAATGATGGAGCTCTACAAGCGGGAGAAGGCCAACCCGCTGATGGGCTGCCTTCCGATCTTCTTGCAGATCCCCGTCTTCATCGGTCTGTTCCACGTGCTTCGGCTGATCAACCCGAACTCGGACTCGGCCTTCAAGGCGATGACCACCGAGTACGGCTGGAGCGCCGAGCAGTTCCGGAGCGCGTCCGACGCCAGCATCTTCGGCGCCCCGATCGCCGCCGCGCTGCGGTCGACCACCGAGCAGCTCCAGCAGCTGGACGCCAGCCGGCTCGCGGTCACGCTCGTCGCCGGCATCCTGATCATCACGATGGTCGCCACGACCTACATCACCCAGCGCCAGATGATCGCGCGCAACGGCGTCGCCGCCGACCCGACGCAGGCGATGGTTCAGAAGCTGATGCTCTACGGCATCCCCGCCTCGCTGCTCGTCTCCGGCGCGATCTTCCCGATCGGTGTGGTCATCTACTGGGTCACGCAGAACTTCTTCTCGATGGGTCAGCAGTTCTGGGTGCTGAGCAAGATGCCGATCCCGAAGCCCGGTGACCCGAAGGTCGACCCCGAGAAGGCGGCCGCGATGGCACCCAAGCCGGGGATCAAGCCGGTCAACCCGAAGAAGGGCGGCCGCCCCGCGACCGCGCGTCAGTCGTCCACCGGCAGCTCGGTGAAGTTCGACACCGCCAAGGCCCGCGCCGAGCGCGCGTCCGCCGCCGCGGAGAACGCCGACACCACCGACCAGAACAGCGACAGTTCCGACGGCGCGGAGAAACCACCGCCCGCGCGTCGGCCCACGCCACCACGCGGTAGCGGCCGACGCCCGCAGGACAACCGGAACCGGAAGCGTAAGGGCGGCCGGCGTTGAGCCGGGTGTCCACGGATCATTCGCGCCGCGTCGCGGCGGCGCGGCAAGCCAGGGAGCAACGATGACGGAGACCGGTCCCACCACGGCGCCGGCGGCCACGGACACGGTGGACGAAGACACCGATCTGCTGGTTCGTGAGGGCGACATCGCGGGCGACTACATCGAGCGGCTGCTCGACATCCTCGACTTCGACGGCGACATCGACATGGACGTCGAAGGTGACCGCGCGATCGTCGCGGTGATCGGCGAGGAGCTCGACGCGCTCATCGGCCCGCGTGGCACCACCCTGGACGCGCTCCAGGAGCTGACCCGGCTGGCCGTCGTGCAGCAGACCGGCGTTCGCAGCCGGCTGATGCTCGACGTGGGCGGCTACCGCGCCAAGCGTCGTCAAGAGCTGGTCGCGATCGCGAAGAACGCAGTGGAGCAGGCTCGATCGCTGGGCGAGCCGGTGAAGCTCAACCCGATGAACCCGTTCGAGCGCAAGGTCGTGCACGACGCGATAAGCGTGATCGACGACGTCCGGAGCGAGTCCGAGGGCGAAGAGCCGGAGCGTCGCGTGGTCGTCCATCTGCAGAGCGCATGAGCGAGACTGCTTCCGCGAGCCCCGCCGGTCCGCCGGCGGGGCTCGCTGCTGTTGCGGCCACGGTGTTCGGAGACCGTCTGCCGCTGGCGATCGAGTACGCCACGCTGCTGAGCACCGCCGGCGTCGAACGTGGTCTGATCGGCCCGCGCGAGGCTCCGCGTCTCTGGGATCGGCACCTGCTCAACTGCGCGGTCGTCGCCGACCTGTTCCCGGCGGACGCCACGGTCGTCGACGTCGGAAGCGGTGCCGGGTTGCCTGGTCTCGTTCTCGGCATCGTCCGGCCGGACCTGCGGATCACGTTGCTGGAGCCGCTCGCCCGCCGGGTCGCGTTCCTCTCGGAGGCCATCGCGTCGCTCGGGCTGTCGAGGGTGACCGTGCGTCGGGGCCGCGCCGAAGAGGTCGTCGGCCAGGTGTCGGCGTCGATCGTGACCGCGCGGGCGGTGGCTCCGCTGGACCGTTTGGCCGGCTGGTGCCTGCCGCTCTGCGAGCCCGAAGGGCGCATGCTCGCACTGAAAGGTTCGTCCGCGGCGGAGGAGATCACTGAACACGCCGCAGCGGTAGCGAGGGTCGGAGGCGTCTCCCCTCGTATCGTCGAGTGCGGAGGCGGCGTCGTCGACCCCCCGACGACCGTGGTCGAGATTCTCCGTGGTGGCTCAGCAGCCACCGGCCCCCGGCGTTCCGGTACCCGAGGTGCCGGCAACGGCAGTGATCCGTCCCGTCGGCGGCGGCCGGATCCGGCCGCGGCGAGCCGCCGCGGACGGAGAGGACGTCACGGCCCATGACCGACAACGCATCTCGGAAGCCCACCGCAGTGGGGTGGCCGGAGCTGAAACCGGCCGACGAATCAGCGGTGATCAGGTTTCCGAGACGCGGTGTTTCGGAGCTGGGATGGCCTGAGTTCGAGGTTTTGGAGGGTGGCTGGGGGTCGGCTAGACGCGGCGGTAGAGCCGACGGGTCGGCTTTGCAGTTGGTGCCCGGCGGGTCGTCGGAGGGGGTGGTCTCGCCGGCGGTGGGGGGCACGGACGGTGCGCCCGCTGTGCCGAGCGGTCCGAGCGGTCCGGGCGAGCCGTCTGAGTTTGATGGGGCCGGGGCGCCGCTTGTGTCTGAGGAGGATCGCGCGCCGGTTGGGTCTGTGGAGGCCCTCGGTCTGTCTGGGCCCGGCGAGAGCGCCGTGCCGTGTATTTCGGGCGAGAGTGCCGTGCCGCGTCTTTCGGGCGAGATCGCCGCGCCGTGCATTTCTGGCGAGAGCGCCGTGCCGCTTGAGACTGGAGAGATCTCCGCATCGTCCGGGTCTGGCAAGATCTCCGGGTCGGCGGGGTTCGGTAGGACCGCTGGGTCGCCTGGGTCTATGGAAGCGGCTGCGCGATCGATGTTCGGGGGGACGATTGTGCCCTCTGCCTCCGAGGGGACGATCGCGCCTTCTGCGTTCGGGGGGACGGCTGCGCCTGCTGGGTCCGGTGGAGTGGTTCGGCTGGGTGGGGCGCCGGTATGGACGGGATCTGGCGCTTCCAGGTCGAGGGATGCGGGCTCAGTTGATGGCTCGGTGAGCGCCTCCGCCATCCCTGACGGGGCGGGCGAGGCGGGTGCTTCCACCGTGGCGAGTGCGCCCGAGGCGTTCGGTGCAGTAGGTGCGCCTGACTCGTGTGAAGCGGTGAGTGGGCCCAACGGGTTGAGCGCGGTCGGCGGTTCTGGCGGTTCGAGCTCGTTCGGCGGGTCTAGCGGATCGAGCGCGGTGAGTGGGTCTGACGCGGTGAGCGCGGTAGGCGGGTCGAGCGCGTTGAGTGGGTCGAGCGCGTTGAGTGGGTCGGGCGTGTTGAGTGGGTCGGGCGTGTTGAGTGGGTCGGGCGCCCCGGACGGGTTTAGTGCGGGGAGTGGGTCGGGCGCATCGAATGGGTCGGGTGCGCTCAACGCGGGCGCCGATCCCAGCGCAGCGAGCACGACCGACGTAGCGAGCACGCCTCATTCCCCCGGTGAGAACTCACCCAGCGCCGCCGACGGGGGTGGGACCCCCATTGGGGATGGCGCTTCTGGTCCAGTCGAAGTTGCTGGCGCTCTCTCGGTGGGCTTGACGTCGCCGCTCATGTTTGGCGTCACGGACGACAACGCCAGGACCGAGGCTGAGGGTGGGACCGAGACCGAGACCGGAACCGTGTCTGCGGCCGAGACCAGGACCGGGACCTTGGCCGGTTCCGAAGCCGGTGTCGGTTCCGAGGTTGGAGTCGGTTCCGAGGCTGGTGTCGGTTCCGAGGCTGGTGTCGGTTCCGAGGCTGGTGTCGGGGTTCCGAGGCTGGTGTCGGTTCCGAGGCTGGTGTCGGTTCCGAGGCTGGTGTCGGTTCCGAGGCTGGTGTCGGTTCCGAGGCTGGTGTCGGTTCCGAGGCTGGTGTCGGTTCCGAGGCTGGAGTCGGTTCCGAGGCTGGAGTCGGGTCCGAGTCGGGAATTGGAATCGGAGCCGAGTCTGAGACCGGGACCGAGTCTGCGGCCAAGTCCGAGTCCGGGGCCGGGCTCGCGTCCGAAGCTGTTGTCAGGTCGAAGGCCGGTGTCGGGTCCGAGGTCAATCTCGGGTCCGAGGTCGGAACCGAGGCAGAGGCCGAGTCCGGGGCCGGGTCCGGAACCGAGATCAAGTCCTGGGCTGGGACCAGGGGTGAGGCCAGGGCTGGATCCGAAGCCGGGATCGACCTTGAGGTCGGGGCCGGGACGGAGGTCGGTGTTGGTGAGGTGAGTCCCGCGAGTGTGCAAGGTGGCGCCGTCGAAGGGGCTTCGGCTGGGGAAGGTCGCGCGCGGGGGCGGGTGGTTGAGGGGCTCGTCGTGGAGGACGGGCATTTGGAGATCGTGGCCGCTCCTTCGATTGACGATTTGCTTGGCGTGACACCGGCGGAGCGGCGGGCTGCAGAGGTGAACGCGGGAACTAGTGATTCTTTGCGCGATCTCATCCACAGAGTTGTCGGTCGGGCCGAGGTTGATTACGCCGGGACGGTACCGTCGGAGGGTGCCGGCGCAACCCTCGCCGAAGCCCCTTCCTTCGAGCGCGGCGCGGCGAATGCAGCGTCGCCGGACACTGCTGGTCCTTCGGCGCCAGCTTCCCCCGAGTCCGGTTCTGAACAGGTCCAGGAGATCGACGTGAGCGACCCCGCTCAGTCCGCCCCTCACAGCCTCACTAGTGGAGCGGATGAGAGCCAGCGGCGAATCCGCGCTGTGCTGGACGACGCCACTGCTGTTCCACGTGAAACACCGCCCGATCCTTTCGACGTTTCACGTGAAACAGATCCTCTTGCGATGGACGCTCGAGTTCTGCCGGGCGATGTTTCACGTGAAACAGAGGATGACGACCTGCCGATCGCGGTGGAGGCCCGGCGTGCGGTCCAGGTGCTCAACCCCGGACACAACACGCTCCCCCGCCCCCGTGCTCGTCGCGTCATGTGCGTCGCGAATCAGAAGGGTGGCGTGGGTAAGACCACCACGACCGTGAACCTGGCGGTGGCGCTCGCGCTTCACGGCAACCGCGTCATGGTGATCGACCTCGACCCCCAGGGCAACGCCTCCACGGGGCTGAACGTCGACCACCGTGCGGGAGTGCCAAGCACGTACGACGTCCTCGTGGACGGGATCCCGCTCGCGGAGGCGACGGTCGCCGTCGACGGCGTCCCGAACCTCTACTGCGTGCCCGCGACGATCGACCTCGCCGGTGCCGAGATCGAGCTGGTCTCGGTCGTCGCCCGCGAGAACCGGCTCCGTCGGGCCATCGACGCCTTCCCGGCCGACATCGACTACATCTTCATCGACTGCCCGCCGTCACTCGGTCTGCTCACGGTCAACGCGCTAGTCGCCGCCCGCGAGGTGCTGATTCCGATCCAGTGCGAGTACTACGCGCTGGAGGGGCTCGGTCAGCTGCTCCGGAACGTCGAACTAGTGAAGGCGCACCTGAACAACGAAGTCCAGATCACCACCATCCTGCTGACGATGTACGACGGCCGAACGAAGCTGGCCGACCAGGTCGCCTCGGAAGTCCGGGGTCACTTCGGCGAGACGGTGCTGGAAGCGGTCATCCCCCGCAGTGTTCGTGTCTCGGAGGCGCCTGGATTCGGGCAGTCGGTGATCACCTACGATCCTGGTTCGCGCGGTTCGACGAGTTATCTTCAGGCTGCTCGGGAGATCGCGGAGCGCGGCGCTAGGGGAGGAAACCTGTGAAGAACCGACGCGGACTGGGGCGCGGCCTCGGTGCGCTGATCCCGGCGGGGCCGTTGCCGGGTGAGGAAGAGGACGGCGCGCCCATCACCGCTCAGCGGATGCCGTTCGCCACTGGCGCCTCGGCGATGAGCGCGGAGCCGGCCGATCAGTCCGGGCTCGCTCCGGTTCCCGGGGCGCAGTTCCGCGAGGTGCCGGTCGACGCGATCGCGCCCAACCCGAAGCAGCCGCGCAAGGGCGAGTTCGACGAAGAGGCAATGGAGGAGCTGAAGACCTCGATTACCGAGGTCGGCGTTCTCCAGCCGGTGGTGATTCGGGAGAAGGGGCCCGGCAGCTACGAGCTCATCATGGGTGAGCGTCGCTGGCGGGCGTCGAAGGCGATCGGTCGGGAGACCATCCCGGCGATCATTCGGTACACCAGTGACGAGCACCTTCTGCGTGATGCGCTGCTGGAGAACATTCACCGCTCCGACCTCAACCCGCTCGAAGAAGCCGCGGCGTATCAGCAGCTGCTTGCCGAGTTCGGGGTTACCCAGGAGGAGCTCAGTAAGCGCATCGGGCGCAGCCGTCCCCAGATCTCCAACACGATTCGGCTCCTGAATCTCCCGGCGGTGGTCCAGCGGCGCGTGGCTGCCGGGGTGCTCAGCGCCGGGCACGCCCGGGCGTTGCTGTCGCTGGATGACCATGACGCCCAGGAGCGGCTCGCTACTCGCATCGTTGCCGAAGGGCTCTCGGTGCGTGCCACTGAAGAGATCGTTGCGCTCGGAGGGGATCCTGAGCCGCCGCAGCGGGATGCTCCGGCTCGGAGGACGCGGATGCGGTCGCCGGGTCTCGAGGATCTGGCCGGCCGGTTGTCGGACCGGTTCGACACCCGGGTGAAGGTGGACCTGGGGAAGCGCAAGGGGCGCATCACGATCGAGTTCGCGACGATCGATGACCTCGAGCGCATTGCTGATGCGATGGGTGTGAAGTCGCAGGGCGAGTCCGACTGACGGGTCGGCACTTATCTTCAGCGGCCCCACGAACCTCGTGGGGCCGCTTATTTGTTGCAGGACAGCCCACCGCTCCCCCGCTGCGAGTCCATCACGGTGCGCTCGTCCGCCCTTGGAGCGGGGGTGATCTCCAGGAGCCGCTGCTGCCGAATGGCTCCGGCGAATGCTCCCGCCGCACGATCGGGCTGAGTGGCGCTGCCCGGTGGTCGGGCTGAGTGGCGCTGCCCGGTGGTCGGGCTGAGTGGCGCTGCCCGGTGGTCGGGCTGAGTGGCGCTGCCCGGGTGGTCGGGCTGAGTGGCGCTGCCCGGGTGGTCGGGCTGAGTGGCGCTGCCCGGGTGGTCGGGCTGAGTGGCGCTGCCCGGGTGGTCGGGCTGAGTGGCGCTGCCCGGGTGGTCGGGCTGAGTGGCGCTGCCCGGGTGGTCGGGCTGAGTGGCGCTGCCCGGGTGGTCGGGCTGAGTGGCGCTGCCCGGGTGGTCGGGCTGAGTGGCGCTGCCGGGTGGTCGGGGTGAGTGGCGCTGCCGGAGGTCAGGTCGAGCGACGCTGCCGGATGGAGTCGAGTGAGCGGACCCTGCTGCGCAATTGGGCTGGGCAGTTGGACTTAGCGGTGCTGCATTGCAGGCGGGTTGGGCGGTTCGGCTAGACAGTCGGGCTGAGCGGCCGGCTACGCAGACGAACGAGGCTCTGCGGGTGGCGAAACGGCTTCGTCATGCGGTTAGGCACGCAGCCTTCCAATGGCTCGGGCGAGTGACTTCGCCCTCGGTCGGGTTGAGCGTTCTCTGCCGGAGAGTCGAACTGAGCGGCCCGGGACAGGTCGGGTCGAAGGCTTCAGGCGCTCGACCGGCCTCCTGCGACTCCGCTCTGCGGCTGGCTCGAGCGACTTTAGGATGCGGACCAGTCGTAGAGGGCCCGTAGTACGACAGGGCTCAGCGATCGTTTGGTGCGGCCGGCTCGAGTGACTTCTGTCGTATGGGTCCAGGCGAACGACTCGTTGCGCGGTCGAGTCGAGCCCGCTGAATGACGCTGGTTGAACTGAATAGGCCTGGCGCGCGGCCGGTCTGAGCGCCCTTCCAATGGCTTGATGGGGCGACCTTGGTCCTCGCCTAGATCGGGTGCTCCGAGAGCGAACGGATGGCTGGTTCTGGCGTCAGTCGCATCGAATGGTCCCCGGCGGTCGGTTGGACGTGCCACCAGGCGAGCCGGATCGGACGCCCTAGGCGAGCCGGATCGGACTCCCCCCAGTGCAGCCGGGGTAGGACGCCTTCAGTGCAGCCGGATCGGACACCCCCACTGCAGCCGAATAGGACAGCCTCGGAGGCAGCCCAGATCGCATGGCGCTAGGGTCGGCCGGGTCGGAGGGCCGGTAGGGAGTGCTGGATCGAGCGGCTCCGAAGCGCGATCGAAGCGAGGTCAAGCTGGGATCGCGCGGCCGCTATGTGGGCGGATCTGACGCCTTCAGAATCGGCCGGGCCAGCCGACTCATCGGGGCAACTAATTCGGGACGCTCCACCGCGGGTCCATTCGAGTGGTCCGGCCGCGGGTCAGATAGGCCCCGTTGCTGCGGTCGGATCGAGTGGCCAACCGTTCGGCTGGCTCGAGCGCCACACCCAGGATCGACCGCTGGAACGGCACTACCGAGATCAACCGCCCGAGCGGCACTACCGAGATCAACCGCCCGAGCGGCACTACCGAGATCAACCGCCCGAACGGCACGGCTGGACCGAGCGCCCCAGCCGCCCCCACCGACGAGACCCAGCAACCAGCCCCGGCCGTCACAGCCAACTCAGTCCCCGGCAACCAGACGCACCGCGAGCCACACCGCCACGTACCTCCCGACACCCCCGCGAACCCCACCCACTTCCCCGTCCCGATGGGCGACGCCACAGGAAACAGGGTGGGCGTCGCCCGGTGTGCTCCGGCAGGATGGAAGGCATGAGTTCGTATCTCCCACGCTTCAGTCGATCCGCTGTGCGCTCGGTGCGCGGCGACCGACGACGCGTCGGTCACTGAGCCGAAGCGCCGAGTTCGATTCAAGCCTGGAGAGATCGTGCAAGAACCACGTGTCGTGGTGAACCCACCGCTGACCGATGACCTCCGCGAGCACCTCGTCGACATGTGGGTGCGAGTCACCAACGAAGGCGGCTCCGTCGGATTCGTTCCGCCGGTGTCGGCCGCCGTCATCCGCCCCACTGCCGACCGTTCCTTCGAGCGGGTGCGTCAAGGCACCGATGTTCTGGTCTGTCTGGCCGTCCCGTCGAATCATGAAAAAATCAGCGGATCACTCCGAAAAAATGACCCCGCAAAAGCGCCGGACACGGCCGAAAACGACTTGGTCGATACCCGGGGTACCGATTCCGACAATGGGGCGTCTGTGGGGCTCTCAGGGGCTCTAACGGGCGGGCGGGTTGTGGCGTGGCTGCTACTCGCCGAAAGTGAGAGTCTTCTGCGTCGGCATTGGCGGACGGTGTACCGGGTGCAAGTCGATCCGGCTTTCCAGGGCGACGGACTGGGTACCAAGTTGATGGCGTCGGCCGCCGACCACGCCCGGGATCAACTCGGGCTGGAGGCGCTCACCTTGATGACGCGCAGCGGCACCGGCGCCGAGCGATTCTACAAACGTTGCGGCTACCGCGAGGTCGGTCGCATCCCCGGCGCCATCCGGGTCGGCCCCAACGACAACCGCGACGAAGTCCACTTCTGGCTCGACCTGTAACAAAAACTGCCCCCCGCGCATTTTGCACGGGGGGCAGTTTCACGTGAAACTCAGCGCTTGATGGCCTGCTCCACCAAGTCGGCCAGGACGTCGCCGAAGTCGAGGCCCGCTGCCTGTACTGCGATCGGCAGCAGGCTGGTCTCGGTCAGGCCCGGCGACACGTTGACCTCCAGCACCTGGATGCCGCCCGCCTCGTCGACGAGGAGGTCCACTCGGGAGAGGTCGCGCAACTCCAGGGCGTCGTGTGCCGCGACCGCGGTCTCGGCTACCCGCTCGGCGATCTCCGGGTCCAGCCGGGCCGGTGCGTGCCACGTCGTCGTGCCGGCGGTGTAGCGCGCGGTGTAGTCGTACACGCCGTCGGCCGGGACGATCTCCACGGCCGGCAGCGCGGTCGGACCGTCCGGCGTCTCGAGGACGCTCACCGCGATGTCGACCCCGCTGGCGAACCGCTCGATGAGCGCGGTGTCGCAGTACCCGAAGCACCCCACCATCGCGCTGGGCAACTCCTCGACCGTGCGCACGGCCTGGGCACCGAGCCCGGAACCACCCTCGGCCGGCTTGACCATCAGCGGCATCTCCAGCCGCGCGACGATGCGGTCGAGCAACGCCTGCGCCCCCAACTCGCGGAACGTCTCGTGCGGGAGCGCGATCCAGTCGGGCGTGGGTAGGCCGACCGCACGCAACTGCGCCTTGGCGGCGGCCTTGTCCCACGCCACCCGGGACGCGTCGGCCCCGGCGCCCACGTACGGGATGCCGAGCAGGTCCAGCACGCCGCGCAGAGAGCCGTCCTCGCCGCTGGCTCCGTGCAGCGCGATGAACACCGCGTCCGGCCGTTCGGTCTCCAGCGCGGCCAGCAGACCGGCGTCGACGTCACGGATGGTGGCTTCGACGCCGCTGCGGCGTAGCGCGTCCGCCACTCGGCGGCCCGAACGCAGCGACACCTCACGCTCGTACGAGAGGCCACCGGCCAGAACGAGGACGTGCCTACTCATGCCAGCTCCGGTCCTGGTGCGAACGAGGTACGGGACAGCGGGCCGCCGTGGGGCCCGCGCCGCCGGGCGGTGGGGGTGTTGAAGACCTGACGTAGCTCGGTCTCCTCGTCGATCACCGTGGCCAGACGCCGGATCCCTTCCCGGATCCGGTCGGGAGCGGCGGACGAGAAGCAGAGCCGCATGTTCTGACGCCCGGAGCCGTCGGCGTAGAAGCCGATGCCGGGCACGTAGGCGACCTTGTGGGTGAGCGCGCGGGGTTGCATGGCCTTCGTGTCGAGATCGTCGCCGACGGTGGCCCAGACGAAGAATCCGCCGCGCGGATGAGTCCACGTCACGCCGGACGGCATGTGGGTCGTGAGCGCGTCGAGCATGACGTCGCGCCGCTCGCGGTAGATCTCCCGGAACACCTTCAGCTGCTCGCGCCACGGGTACTTACCGAGGTACTCGGACGCGATCATCTGGGTGAGCATCGCCGGGCTGAGCACCTGCGACTCGTTGACCAGCACGAGCTTCTCGCGCACCGCCGGCGGCGCCAGCACCCAGCCGGTACGCAGGCCGGCGCCGAACATCTTGGAGCACGAGCCCAGGTAGATCACCCGGTCGGACGAGCGCGCGCGCAACGCCTGCCCCGGCCCCTCCTCGAAGCCCAGCAGACCGTACGGGTTGTCCTCGATGATCAGCAGGTCGTACCGCTCGGCGAGCTCGACGATCGCGTCCCGGCGCGGCTCGGTGAGCGTCACGCCGGTGGGGTTCTGGAAGTTCGGCACCGTGTAGAGGAACTTGACCCGACGACCTTCCGAAGCCAACCGCCGCAAAGCAGCGTCGAGCTCGGACGGGATCAGGCCCTCGTGGTCCATCGGGACGTGGACGACCTCGGCTTCGGCCGCGGCGAACGTGCCGAGCGCGCCGACGTAGGACGGACCCTCCGCGAGGACCACGTCGCCCGGGTCGAGGAACAGGTGCGCGAGCAGGTCGAGACCCTGCTGGGAACCGACCGTGATGACGACGTCCTCGGCCGAACCGATCACGCCCTCGACGGCCATGACCTCGCACACCAGCTCACGCAGGCGCAGATCGCCCTGCCCGGTGCCGTACTGGAGGGCTTCGGCGCCACGATCGCGAATGAGCGCGGCGGTCATCTCGGCGATCTCGTCCAGCGGGAGGGCGGACACGAACGGCGACCCGCCGGCCAGCGAAACGATCTCCGGACGGCTTGCCATTGCGAACAGTGCGCGGACCTCGGAGACAGTCATCCCGCGCATCCGCTGCGCATATCGATCGGTGTAGTCGTCGAGAGTCGTGCCGCTCATGTACTCGCCTTCCGCGATGGGCCGTCGCACTGCATTGTCCGGCGGAAACGGGCTCGTTCACCAAGCCAATTAATGCCCCGTTGGTACCAACCACGATACCGACCGGCGCGTCGAACCCTTTCGCGGCGCGAGATGCGCCCTTACCATGGTCATTCGGGTAGAAATCAGGAGCCCCTTGCTTAGCGCCGGTTGGTACGACGGCCGGGGCGCAACCGTGTCGGAGGTCGATCCGCTGATGTCTCGTCGGCTGGTCAGCCTCACGCTCGACACGCTGGAAGACCTCCCGACCCGCTGCCGGTCCTGCGTGTTCTGGGAGCTCGACCCGGTCAGCCAGGACCGTGCGATCGAGTGCGGCGACCCCGGGCTGGAGAAGGAAGCGTGGATCTCGTCGACGCTGCTCGAGTGGGGCTCGTGCGGCAAGCTCGTCTACGTCGACGGGGTGGCCGCCGGTTATGTGCTGTTCGCGCCGCCCGCGTACGTCCCGCGGTCGGTGGCGTTCCCCACCAGCCCCGTCAGTCCCGACGCGGCGCTGCTGATGACGGCCTTCATCATGCCTGAGTTCGTCGGAGGCGGCCTGGGACGCATGCTCGTGCAGGGCGTGGCCAAAGACCTCACCAAACGCGGTGTGAAGGCGATCGAGGCCTTCGCCGACGCCCGGTGGGACCAGCCGCAGTGCATGGTGCCCGCCGACTACCTGCTCGCGGTGGGCTTCAAGACCGTCCGCCCGCACCCGCGCTGGCCGCGGCTGCGCCTGGATCTGCGGACGGCCCTCTCCTGGAAGTCCGACGTCGAGTACGCGCTGGAGAAGCTGTTGGGCTCGATGAGCCCGTCACTGGCACTGGGGCCGGCGCACCGCTCTAGCTGAGTTGCATGGCGTGCAGCGCCGACAAGTCGAGCGAACCGGTCTTCACGTCGGCCTCGGTGGGCAGGAAGACCCGCTGGACGGCGATCAGGATCGCCTCCGCGACCGTGTCGCGGAACGCCGGGTCGATCAGCCGGGGACGGTCGATCGGCGAGCTCAGGTAACCCAGCTCGACGTGCACGGCCGGCATCCGCGTCAACCGCAGCATCTCCCACGTCTTCGCGTGGGTGTGGCAGTCGAGCATTCCGGTGCGCGCGACGATCTCGCGCTGCACCAGGCCGGCCAGCCGCTCCCCCACCGTCGAGCTGACGCCCGAGCCGGTGCCGTAGTGATAGGTGGCGACGCCGTTGGCGAGGGGATTCGGGTTGGTGTCGATGCCCAGGCTGATCAGCAGGTCGGCGCCGACGGTGTTGGCCAGCGCGGCCCGATCGGACGCGGAGCGCTCGTGGTCCCGGCCGCGGGTGAGGTCGGCACGCACGCCGATGGCCGAGAAACGGCCTTCGAGGCGGCTGGCCAGGTCGTAGACGAGGTGCGACTCGGTCCAGGTGAGCATGCCGTCCTGTGCGACGACGCCGGTGTCGGCACCGCCGTGGCCCGGGTCGATGACCACGCGCTTGCCGGAGAGCGCCGGCCCGGCGTGGTAGAGCATCGCGGACTCGCGCAGCAGCTGCGGGCGGCCACCGACGACCTTGCGGCCGAGCTGACGCAGCGCACGCATGGTGAGGGGGCCGACCGTGCCGTCGGCGGCCAGACCGACCTCACGCTGGAACGCCCGGAGCGCGGTCTCGGTGCGCTGCCCGAAGATGCCGTCCGCGCGGCCGTTGTCGTAGCCCATCTCGAGCAGCCGCTCCTGCAGCTCGCGGACGTCGTCGCCGAGCATCGGCTCGCTGACCGAGCGGTTCAGGACGCGGTCGCCGAGACGCCAGCGCGCCGCGACGAGCGCGCGCCAGGTCTCCGGGCCGACGATGCCGTCGACCACGAGGCCGCGCGACTGCTGGAACTCACGGAGCGCGAGCTCGCACGTGGCGTCGAAGAGGACGTCCTCGGCGGGCTCGAAAACGGCGGTATCAGCGATCAACCCCAGGGTCACCAGCGTCGACTTGACCTCGGCAGCTGCAGGTCCGACGGTGCCACGCTTGATGAACTGCATGGGGTCAGCTCGCTCCTTCCATCCGCAGCCCTCGGTTGGGGGAACCGAAGGGGAACCGGCCGGAGGACCTCCGGACCGGCGTTGGGGCCGCGATCATCGACCGTAACGCGTCGCGGCCACGACAGCGCACCGTAGCGTGCTCGAGCGCGTCGCGTGTCGGGTTTGTGCCCCTTGATCGAAGCTCGGCCCGACGAGAAGCGAACCGTCTCATAGACAAGGCCCGGTGCGCGAATTCGCTAAACATCAATGAAGCCCCGAGCCAATGGCCCGGGGCTCCACCCAGCGCGTTTACCTACAGCGCGCTCTCGATCATCTTGAGGATCTGACCCTTCGGCTGAGCACCGAGGATCGAGTTGACCGGCTCGCCGCCCTTGAAGACCGTGATCGTCGGAATCGACATCACGCCGTAGTCACGCGCGGTGTTCGGGTTCTCGTCGATGTTGAGCTTGACGATCTGGATCTTGTCGCCGAGCTCACCGGCGATCTCGTCGAGCACGGGCGCAACCTTGCGGCACGGCCCGCACCACTCCGCCCAGAAGTCGACGACGACCGGCTTGTCGCTCTGCAGGACGTCGTTGGTCCAGCTGGCGTCGGTGACGGCCTTGGTGTTGGCGCCCATGATGTCTCCTTACTCGGGGCGAACTGATTACTCGGTGAGGGCGGCGACGTAGTGCTCGGCGTCGAGAGCCGCCACACAGCCCGTGCCGGCCGCGGTGATGGCCTGGCGGTAGGTGTGGTCGACGAGGTCGCCACAGGCGAACACGCCGGGCACGTTGGTGCGGCTGCTGGGCGCCTCCACCTTCACGTAGCCCTCGGCGTCCATCTCGACCTGGCCCTTGAACAGCGCGCTGCGCGGGTCGTGGCCGATCGCGATGAAGACGCCCTCGGCGTCGAGCACCGACTCCTCACCGGTGACCGTGTCCTTCAGGCGGACGCCGGCGACCTTCCCGTCCTGGCCGAGGATCTCGGTCGGGATGTTGTTGAGCCGGAAGTCGATCTTCTCGTTGGTCTTCGCCCGGTCCACCATGATCTGGCTGGCGCGGAACTCGTCGCGCCGGTGCACGATCGTCACGGTGTCGCCGAAGCGGGTGAGGAAGGTGGCCTCCTCCATCGCGGAGTCACCACCGCCGATGACCGCGATCTTCTTGTTGCGGAAGAAGAAGCCGTCACACGTCGCACAGGACGAGACGCCGTGGCCGAGCAGGTCGTTCTCGCCCGGGACACCCAGCCGGCGCCAGGCCGAGCCGGTCGCGAGGATCACCGCGCGCGCCTTGTACTCGCGGTCGCCGACCTTGACGATCTTCACCGGGCCGGAGAGGTCGACCTCGGTGACGTCGTCGGTCACCAGCTCCGCGCCGAAGGTCTCGGCCTGCTTGCGCATGTTGTCCATCAGGTCCGGCCCGTCGATGCCGCCGGGGAACCCGGGGAAGTTCTCCACCTCGGTGGTGGTCATCAACGCGCCACCGGACTGGACACCCTCGAACACGAGCGGCTTGAGCGAAGCCCGGGCCGTGTAGACGGCTGCGGTGTAGCCCGCCGGACCGGACCCGATGATGATCACGTTCCGGATCTCTTCGCTACCCACGTCTTCCTCCAGGGCTATCTCCGCTGACAGTCACGCAAACGCCATCGTAAGTGCCGTCATTCCCGACGCGGGCAGCGTGCCCGACGTCACCTTCAGCGGGTGTACGAGCTCCGGGCACGCTCGTCGCCGTTGCCGTCGACCCCGCACTCCGGGCCGGCGGCCACCACGGTGACCCGGCTCGGGTCGGCGTCCTCGGTGACCACGACGAGCGCCGGGGTGCCGTCGAGCGTCGCGTAGTCGACGAGGAAGGGCCGGATGGTGATGCCGAGGGCGGTGAGGCAGTTCCGGAGCTCGCTCGGGCTCGTGAGGCGCTGCAGCGCGGCCGGAATCACGTCGCTCGCCGCCGGGACCTTGCTCGGCGTGGCCGACCCGCCCGCGCTCGGCGCCGGCGCGGCGGCTTCTCGGCCCTCCACCAGGGCGCGCGCTTGCTGGGCGAGCGCACGCGTGGAGTAGGAGACGCCGGAGGACCGGGTGGCCGGTGCGCTGAGCACGTCCGTAGCGGAGTCGTTCTTCGACGCGGCCGCACTCTCGTCCGAACTGTCGTCGGACGTCGAGGTGACCAGCTGGCCGACGCCGAGGCACAGCGCTCCGACCACCGCCGCAGCCGCCACCCATCCCCCGGCGACCCGCCAGCGGCGCGCGCCACGGTCCCGCGCCGCCTTCTCGGCGCGCAGCCGGCCGAGGTCGGCCGACGCCGGCTCGTCGTCGGTGGCGGGGGCCGGTACCGACGCCAACGCTCCGTCGAGCGAAGCGGCCACCGCCGCGGGCATCGGGATCTCCGGCAGCGCGGACAGTTCAGCCGTGATGCCCGGCGCCACCGCGGTGAGCTGACGGTAGGCGTCGGACCACTCCTGATCGGTGGCGATCCGGGCGGCGACGACCTCGCCGTCGGGTGTGCCCTCGAGGAGGCCTTCGGCGTAATCCGCCAGCAGATCCAGTTCCGACGGTGTCACCGGGCACCTCCTTCCGTCGATTCGACGTCGTTCCGGGCATCGGGGTTCCGGAGATGGCCGAGCATCGCGGCCAACCGGGCTCGTCCCCGCGCGCAGCGGCTCTTCACCGTGCCCACGGCTACGTCGAGCATCTCCGCCACGTCGGCCACCGGATGCCCCTGGACGTCCACCAGAATCAACGCGACCCGTTGCTCGACCGGGAGCTCGGCCAGCGCCGCCTGGACGTCGAGCGCGGTCTCGCGGGCCGCGATCGGATCGTTCGGTGCGGCGGGAGCGCGGCCGTCGTCCTCCGGCAGCGGCACCGTCGGCCGGGCCTGCCGACGGCGTATTCGGTCGAGGCACGAGTTGACGACGATGCGGTGCAGCCACGTCGTGACCGCCGCGTCACCGCGGTAGGACCCGGCCGAGCGGTACGCCGACAGCAGCGCGTCCTGCAGTGCGTCGGCCGCGTCTTCGGTGTTGCCGATCGTACGGAGCGACACCGCCCACAGCCGGTCCCGATGGCGGCGCACGAGCTCGGCGAACGCGTCGGGGTCACCGTCGACGTGCGCTCTCATCAGAGCACGGTCGTCCAACGGCTGCATGGGCCGAGAGACTAGCCCTTGACGGTGATCTCGGAGATCGCGACCTGGTACTTGCCGTCCTGATTCGTACCGGTGTCGGTGATCCACACCACGAGGAACGGCGTGCTGACCGGCTTGCTCAGGGTGATCGTGGTCGTCGCGGCCGAGTTCGTCTGCGACGGGCTGATCACCTTGTACGGGCTGATGTCAGTGGGCCGCGACGACGGCTGCTCGTTGCCCGCGCGCAGCTCGAACGTCGCACCGGGGTGGTCGAACGCGATCGTGACGCTCGAGACGTTCTTCTTGCCGCCGAGGTCGAGGATCAGACCCAGGCCCGGCTTGAACTTGCCGAGCTGCGAACCCTTGTACTGGTCGGTCTTCCACGCCGTGGAGGGCTTTCCGTCGACCGCGTTGCCGGGGTCCTTGTCCTCCGCGAAGTCGCCACCGGGACCGTCGATGAACGTCGCCCGGGCCACCTTCACCGGTCCGCCGCCCGGCTGGGCCGACGCGGACGTGCTGGGCTTGTCCGACGGGCTCGCGTCGCCTCCCCCGCCGAAGTCGGGCAGGCCGAGTGCGGCGACACCGATGATGACGCCGAGAACGACGAGGACACCGACGACGAGGACGCCGAGCCGGGTCCACCGCGGACCACTCGTGGCCGGTTCCGGGGCGAGCACGGCCAGCGCGCTCAAGGCCGGGTCGGCGACGTCGTAGCGGCGCAGTTCGCTCGCCAGGTCGGCGGCGGTGGGTGGCGGGACGGCCGGATCGAGCAGATCCATCGTCAGCGCGTCGAGGTAGCCGGGGATGCCGGCCCTGATCTGGCGCGGCGAGCACATCCGGCCGTCGACGCGGGTGGCGTCGGGCAGGCCGGTGCGGTGCGGCGGCAGGACGTCGGGCCACTGGCCGGTGAGACCGGCGTAGAGAAGGCCGCCGAGCGCGCGGATGTCGGCCGGCTGCTGGCCCGGGCCACCGAGGTGCAGGTCGACGAGAGTGACCTCGTCGTCGTTGCCGATCAGAACGGTGGAGGGCGTGAGGTTGCCGTGCGCGTGACCGGTGGCGTGGATGCCCGCGAGCGCGTCGGCGGTGTTGCGCACGAGCGATGCGGCGCGGGCCGGGTGGAGTGGTCCGTTCGCGAGCGTGTCGTAGAGCGTCTGGCCGTTCACCCACTCGCGGACGACGTAGGCGCGCGGCCCCTCGTCGACGGCGTCGTAGACACCGATGACCGACGGATGAACGATGCGCCCGGCCGCGACCGCTTCGGCGATCATCTGCTCGGCGGCGGGCCCACCCGGAACCCGGAGCTCGATCGAGACCGTGCGGTTGAGCAGATTGTCCGTGCCGCGCCAGAGCGCGTGCCCGCTGGCCGCATCGGCGTAGAGCGCCTCTTCGAGCCGGTACCGGCCCGCCAGCACCTCACCCTGAACGGGCGCGCCGACCTGTGTCACAACCCGCCCTCCCGCAGTATCTACCGCTCCGCCCCTCAGGGTAGGCCGTGCGGCGGCTACTGGGGACAGGTCCATCCTGCCTGTTCCGGCGCGTCGGACGCCACCGGAAGATTGGCTCTCGTAGGCAACGAATGGTTCCGCGACACAAAGTATCGCGACGACGCACATGCCTTGCACGCGCGGCCCGGGGTTCCCGATCGGGTGTTGCGGCAGTTCACAGCGGTTGTGGCGGGTCGAATGAGCGGGAGATGAGAAATAATGAGGAAAACCCGCGCGCAAACGCGGGTTTTCCTCATTACGACACTCAGACCAGGCGGCGAACCACGTAGGTGTTGCTCCAGATCTTCCGCTTGGCCACTGGCTGGCCCGCGGTGGAGGCATCCCACATGTAGTTTCCGCCGGCGTAGATCCCGGCGTGGGAGTAGTAGCTACCGCTGCCGAACAGGATCAGGTCGCCCGGCTTCTTGGAGCCCTTACCGACCGACTTGCCGTAGCGAGCCTGCTGCGTCGCGCTGTGCGGCAGGTTCTTGCCGAACTGCTTGTAGACGTAGCGGGTGTACCCCGAGCAGTCGAACGAGTTCGGACCGGCCGCGCCGAAGACGTACGGCTTGCCGGCCTGGCGGGAAGCCGCCCGGACGATCGCGTTGCCGTTGGACTTCGCCGTGACGTGGTGGTTGGGCGACACCTGCTTCTGCGTCCCGTTGACGAAGAGCAGTGCGCGCCAGTTGGAGGTGCCGCCGATCGTGACGGTCCACTCGATCTGCCCGGACGGACGGGCCTTCTTCGTGCTGACCGTCCGCCAGCCCTGGCTGGACTGGAACTGCAGCGAGACCGACTTGTAGGCGGCTGGTGCGCCGTTCACCGTGGCGATCGCGTGGAGCGTGGTCTTGGCTCCGGTGGTGACGGTCTTGGCGCCCGAGAGTTTCGCGGCGGCCGGAACGGCGGATGCTGCTGCTGCCGGAGAGGCAGTCACGCCGATCAGGCCTACGCCGAGCGCGCCGGCAACTACGCCGGCAATTGCGGTGGTCCGGAGTGTGGCTTTGCGCGCCTTGGTCCCGTTTTGTGGAGCGAATTCGGGACGGTCGTACTGTTTTGCGGGCAGGGCACACCGATGGGAATGCACCGTATGCAAGGAGAGTCCTTCCATGCACGCCTGCGGAGTTAGCTGTCGGGTTCGGGCGGGAAGGTGTAGTGCCCGGTCGCGCTGAGCGCGTCTTCACCCCAAGGGATCGCGCCGGATCTGTTCTCCGGCGACCCCACGTGCGTGGGTCCCCCGCTCCTGTCCATTTGATTGGCTACTCGTCGGGACACCGCGGATTCGTGGACAGGGCTCGGCGTGCGAGTCCGTCGGTGTGCGCGGCTTGGCTGCCGCGTCAGTTGCCGCGAAGAACTGAACCTGCGCCTCGTGGGAGTTGCCAGTGCTTTGCGACGTGCGTCACAGTCAATTTGTAAATTTTGTACCACTTCACGGGTATTTCACACATGCCTGAAGACATCCTCGGCGCGTCGCGAGGTGGTGACGGTGAGGTGTGAAGCGCGTTGCCAGTTGGAAAAGTGAACCCGACTAATGGGTCGATCGATCACGTGGCGTAGTCGGCTCAGAGGCGCGGTTCAGAGCGACAAAACGACCCTACCTGCGGCGTGGGCTTCGTCACGTTATTCCGCGAGGATTGTGGATAACCCTGCGTGGTTACGGGTCAGCGGCCGGGCAGGCGACGCTTCACGGTGTTCGCCACGTCGACGACCTCGGGGACGCGCAGGCGCAGGGCGGCCACCGCGTAGACACCGACGAGCACGACGCCACCCACGACGAGGGAGACGAACGCGCCGAGCTTCTCGATGCCCAGGGCCGCCTGGATGCCGTACGCGACGCCCCAGCCGATCAGGCCGGCGACCGCAGCGGCTAGGCCGAGGCGGGTGATCGTCCGGACCGAGGCCGCGGTGTCGAGACCGCCGAGCCGCCGCTTCAGGAAGTGGCCCGACACCAGCACCGCGACGATGTAGGAGACGGTGTTGCCGCACTGGAGGCCGACCACGACGTAGTCGTCCGGCACCACGAAGAAGACACCGAGGTCGAAGGTGATCTTCGCGACGACCACCGGCAGGTTGATCAGCGCTGGCGTCTTCGTGTCCCGGAGCGCGTAGAACGCGAAGATCTGCATCTGGCTTACCGCGAACGGGACCAGGCCGATCGCGGCCGCCATCGTCGCGTAGCCGGTGGCGATCGCCTGATCGTGGGTGAACTCACCCCACTGGAAAACCGTAACTGTCAGCGGGATGCCCAACACCAGATACGCCGCCGTGGCCGGCACCAGGACGACCGACGAGAGCCGGGTGCCCAGCGAGAGGTTCCGGGTGACTTCGGGGAAGTTCCGGTCGGCTGCGGCCGCGCTCATCCGCGGCAGCAGCGCGGTGAGGATGCTCACCGCGACGATGCCGTGGACCATCATGAACATCAGGAACGCGTTGTTGTGGATCAGTGGCCCGGGCCCACCGCGATCGCCGGCGTAGTTCGCGATCTTGATCACCGGGAGCAGGCCGAGCTGACTGACGCCGACGTAGACGAACATCCAGGCGCCCAGCCGCCCGGCCTCGCCCAGACCCGCACCGCGTAGGTCGAACCGCCATTTCCAGCGGAAGCCGACCTTGCGCAGGGCCGGCCAGAGTGCCAGCGACTGGAGCACGATGCCGAGCGTGGTGCCGATGCCGAGTACCGCGACCTGGGCGCCGGTGATCGACTGCGGGCTGAGAGTCGCCGGGCCCGGCAGCAGCAGGAACACCGCGGCGGTGACGATCACCGTCACGTTGTTGAGGATCGGGGCCCACGCCGGGGCCGCGAACTGGTTCCGCGTGTTCAGCACGGCGCCCAGGAGCGCGGACAAGCCGTAGAAGAAGATCTCCGGCAGCAGGAGATAAGCCAGCGTCGTGGTGAGCTGCCGGCTGGCCGACGTCGAGTTCGAGTTGGCGAAGAACGCGGTCAGCAGCGGGGCCGCGGCCAGCGCGACGACGGTCGCGGCGGCGAGCAGCAGAGCGGCCGCGGTGAGGAGCCGGTGGGTGAACGCCTCGCCGCCGTCGGCGTCACGCTTGCGCGCGGTGACGAGCAGCGGAACGACGACGCTCGTGAGGATGCCGCCGAGCAGGAACTCGTACAGCATGTTCGGGAGCGTGTTCGAGACCTGGTAGGCGTTGCCGACCAGGCCGCCGCCGATCGCGGCGCCGATCGCCGCGGTGCGCAGGAAGCCGGTCGCACGCGACACGAGGCTGAACAGCGCCATGACGCCGCTCGAGCGAGCGACGCTCTGCGCGCCGTCGCCGCTGGCGGACGCACCGGTCGGCGGCTTCGGTGGCTCGGGGGGACCGGGTGGCGCGAGCGGCACCGTCGGCTCCGCGGCACCGACCGGCAGCGGCCCACCGGGCTGCGTGACCGTCGACTCGGCGATCGTCGGGAGGACGGCCGTCGGTTCGTCGCCGGGCGTGTGGGTGGGCAGCACCACGGTCGAGTCGGGGTCGTAGGGGTTCGAGCGCGGTCGACGCAGATCGAAGTCGGCTGACTCCGGCCCGGTCACGCAGGACGCTCGAGCAGGTCGGGCACCCGGGCGATGAGCTTCCGCTCGTCCGGGTAAGCCAGCCTTTCCGGGATCTCGCGCAGCGGGACCCACGCCACCTCGGTCACCTCCACGTCGGCGTCGGAGAGCACTCCGGCCACCGCATCCAGGAGGAAATGGTGCACGGTCTTGTGGATGCGACGGCCCTCGAACACGAACCAGTAGTCGACCGTACCGAGCGCCGCCAGCACGTCTCCGACGATGCCGGTCTCTTCGGCGACTTCACGGGCCGCGGTCTGCTCGAGCGTCTCGCCGGCCTCGACGTGCCCCTTGGGCAGCGACCAGAGCAGACGCCCCCGGCGGTCGAGCTTCCCGATCAGCGCACCCTCGAGATGGCTGCCGTCGCCCTGGACGACCAGACCACCTGCGGAGACCTCTTCGACCCGACGCAGCCGCCCGGGACCCCCGGGCCGACGCGGGGAGCTTCGGCGGGCCATGAAGCTGACGATAGCGCTCGTGTCGGGTGAACGCCGTGAGGCCGTCCAGGGACCGGTTCGTGACCGGGATGGCCGTCGCACCGGCTCCTCGCAGATGTGATAAAGCGGAAAACCCGTGCGTCGGTGGCGGCTGCCAATAGATAAGGTTCAGCCCGAACCCCCGAACCGTCTCCCGATACTGGTCTTACTGTGGCTCCTATCGCACCTACTTCTCTGACCGCCGCTCAGCAGAGCGCCGTCACCGAGCTCCTCCGGGTCTTCCCGGTGGCCGACGACCTCGGTCGCCGCTTCCAAGCGGCGGGCCACGAGCTCTACCTCGTCGGTGGCTCGGTCCGGGACGCTCTGCTCGGCCGGCTCGGGGACGACCTCGACTTCTGCACCGACGCGCGTCCCGACCGAGTGCTCGAACTGCTCAACGGCTGGGCCGAGGCGACGTGGACCACCGGGATCGAGTTCGGCACGGTCGGCGCCGCACGGCACGGGCTCCGGCTGGAGATCACCACCTACCGCGCCGAGGCCTACGACCGGCAGAGCCGGAACCCGGTCGTGCGCTACGGGGAGTCGCTCGCCGACGACCTGGTCCGACGTGACTTCGCGGTCAACGCGATGGCGGTCAGCCTGCCCGACCACCGGTTCGTCGACCTGCACGGCGGTCTCGACGATCTGGCCGCTCGGCTCATCCGGACCCCCGGTGCTCCCGAGGACTCGTTCGCCGACGACCCGCTGCGAATGCTGCGAGCGGCTCGCTTCGCGTCGCAGTTGAAGTTCTCGGTCGCCCCCGAGGTCGTCACGGCGATGACCGCGATGGCCGACCAGATCACCCGCATCACCGCCGAGCGGGTGCGTGACGAGCTCACCAAGCTCCTCCTCGGCGCCGACCCGGTCACCGGGCTGCGCCTGCTCGTCGACACCGGGCTGGCCGCGCACGTGCTGCCGGAGCTGCCGGACATGCGGATGGAGATCGACGAACACGCCCAGCACAAGGACGTCTACGAGCACACGCTCACCGTGCTGAAGCAGGCCATCGACCTGGAGTCGGACGGGCCCGACTTCGTTCTGCGCATGGCCGCGCTCCTACACGACATCGGCAAGCCGGCCACCCGGGAGATCCAGTCGGCCGGTGGGGTGAGCTTCCACCACCACGAGGTGGTCGGGGCCAAGATGACCCGTCGCCGGATGAAGGCGCTGCGCTTCCCCAAGGACGTCACCGAGCAGGTCGCGACGCTCGTCTTCCTGCACCTGCGGTTCCACGGGTACGGACGGGGCGAGTGGACCGACTCGGCCGTGCGCCGGTACGTCACCGACGCCGGTGACCTGTTGCCACGGCTGCACCGCCTGGTCCGGTCGGACTGCACCACCCGGAACAAGCGTCGGGCCGCGGCGCTGGCCCGCTCCTACGACACGCTCGAGGAGCGCATCGAGCGGTTGGCGGCCGAGGAGGACCTGGCGCGGATCCGCCCCGATCTGGACGGCAACGCGATCATGGAGCTGCTCGGCATCCCGCCCGGTCCGGTCGTCGGCAAGGCGTGGAAGCACCTCAAGGAGGTGCGCCTCGACCGGGGTCAGCTCAGCCGCGACGACGCCGAGGCGGAGCTGTTCCGGTGGGCGGCGGAGAACGGCGTCACGTCAGCGGAGTAGCGGTCAGCGGGACGGCGCCCGGCTACCCACCCGCGGTGTGGTCACGCTCACCTCGGCCCAGCCGTGGCGCACGGTCCAGCGGGCCACCCACCCGGCCAGCGCAAGGTGCCCGGCCGCTACGCCGAGGAACACCGGCCAGGACCGGCCGGAATCCGGGAGGCCGAACGCGCCGATCAACAGCCCGCTGACGACGCAGACGTTGAAGAGCATGTCGTAGAGGGCGAACACCCGGCCGCGGTACTCGTCGTCGACCTCGGACTGCACCCCGGCGTCGACCAGGATCTTGACGCCCTGGGCGGCCAGGCCGGTGACGACGGCGACCGCCACCACGGCCGGAGTGCGCGGCACCGCGACGACCACCGGCCAGGCCACCGCGGCGACGACGAGCAGAGCCACCATCCACGTCCGGCGCGAGATCCGCCGGACCGCGCCGGGCGTCACCACCGCGGCCAGGAACGCACCGAGCCCGGTCGCGAGCACCACCTGGCCGAGCCCGGTGTCGCCGCTCGGGAACAGGCCGGTGCTCACGAGCGTGTTGCGGTAGAGCAGTAGCAGCGCCATCGTCGTGATGCCGAAGCCGATCCGGCCGAGACCGACGGTCAGCAGCCCGTATCCGGCGGCTCGGCGCTCGGCGAGGTGACGCGCGCCGGCGGCCATGCCTTTCACCACCGACCCGACCGTGTCCAGACGCGCGGTCGGGTCGTTCCGGTCCGGGCCCAGCGCGGCGACGTCGAACCGGCCTGCGAGCGCGCCGGAGAGTAGGTAGGCAGCCGCGGCCACGAGGACGATCACCGCGTACCCGAGGTCGCCGGCGTCGACGAGGCTCCGCAGCCCGACCGCGGCACCGACGCCGAGCGTCAGCACGACGGTTCCGGCGGTGGGGGAGAACGCGTTCGCGGTGACCAGCTCGCGGTCCCTGGCGACGTGCGGCATGCCGGCCGAGAGCCCGCCGAGGATGAACCGGTTGACCGCGACGGCGAGGAGGGCCAGGAGCAGGAACGGCCCAGTGCGCCCGCCGGCCCACAGCACGCCCGCAACCCCGACGAGGACGCCGGCGCGGACCATGTTGGCCCAGAGCAGCACGTTCCGCCGGGGATAGCGGTCGAGGAGGATGCCGGTGAACGGGCCGAGCGCCGAGTACGGCAGCAGGAGCACCGCGAAGCCGAGCGCGATCGCGACCGGTTCGGTCTGCCGGTCGGGGTTGAACAGCACCGAACCGGCCAGCGCGGCCTGGAAGACGCCGTCGCCGAACTGCCCGGCGAGCCGGACCCCGAACAGGCGGCGGAACTCACGGCGCCGGAGCAGACCGCCCAGCTCCCGCCACGCGCCATTCACGGCGCCCAGCGTACGGGCGCCGACCCGGGATCTAACATGAACTCGTCGCTCCAAGGAGGCCGAGGCCATGTCCTGCGAATCCGTGCTCGGCTGCGCCCAGCCCAGGCGCCGTCCGGCCGCGTTGTCGGGGTGTCCGGATGCAACAGCGGTATTCGGACACCCCTCCGCTGTGCCGGACGACGCCTGGGTGAGGCCTCGTTGCGAGCGAGATTCGCAGGACATGGCCTAGTGGCCGGTGTGTCACCCATTGCCCCGACCCGCACCACCGCTGGTGCCGCGGTCCTCGTTCGCCATCACGATCGACTACTGATGATTCGGCAGGAGCGGCGGACCGGGGTCCGTTGGGAAGTGCCCGGTGGTGGCCAGGAAGCGGGTGAGACGCTCGAGGCCGCAGCCGTGCGGGAGGCCCGCGAGGAGGCCGGCGTCGAGGTGTCGGTGGACCGGCTCGTCTGCACCTACGCTTCCTACCGGCTGGACACCGGCACCGTGGTGCTCGGCGCGTTCTACCAGGGCACGCTCGTGAACGCGGACATGGAGCCCGCCCCGCAGGTGGACGAGGGGATCGTCGAGGTGCGCTGGCTCGATCCCCGGTCACTCGACGAGGACGAACTCGGGCCGCTCACTCAGCGCGTGCTAGACCGCTGGTGGCCGACCCGGGAGCAGGCGACGGCACCGTTCCACGTGGAACTATGGCGAGACCGCAACGGCTACCTGCCGGGCTGATGGCAGAGTATGCCCAGCTCACCGGGCCGTTACCGGCGCGAACGGCGGCGAATCTCTACAGCGTCGTGGTCGGCGTGGTGGCGACCGGCGGCGCGATCGGCTGGTCGGCGATCCCGAGCCGCGCGGAGTTCGACGAGTGGCTCGCCGAGGTGGTCGACGCGGTACGGGCCCGGGACGCGGTCGGCGTGCTGTCCGGGGGAGTGGGTGGGTCGGTGCTCGGCTTCGGGTACTGGCGCCGGTACTCGCGCCCGACGCTGCGAGTGAACGCCGACCTCGAGAAGGTGTTCGTCGCGCCGGGAGCGCGGGAGGCCGGGGTCGGCCAGGGGCTGGTGAGCCTGCTGGCGGAGTCGGCCCGCCAGGCCGGGATCGAGACGCTGACGCTTGACGTCCGAGGCGACAACACGGCCGCGATCCGGCTCTACGAGCGACTCGGCTTCACCGAGTACGGCCGTCGTCGCGGGTTCGTGGCGTTCGGGATGTTCCGTTACGACCAAGTCCTGATGTCCCGGAAACTGTAAAGGGGCGCGGCCCGATGGCCGCGCCCCTTTGTGCTCAGATCAGATCTCGCCCTTGATGAAGGCCTCGACCGCGGCCTTGGCCTCGTCGTCGGAGTACTGCTCCGGCGGGCTCTTCATCAGGTACGACGACACCGAGTTGATCGGGCCACCGATACCCCGGTCCTTGGCGATCTTCGCCGCACGGACCGCGTCGATGATGACGCCGGCCGAGTTCGGGGAGTCCCAGACCTCGAGCTTGTACTCCAGGTTCAGCGGGACGTCGCCGAACGCCTTGCCCTCGAGGCGCACGTAGGCCCACTTGCGGTCGTCGAGCCACGGCACGTAGTCGGACGGGCCGATGTGAACGTCGGCCTTCTCCATCTCGTGCGGGATCTGCGAGGTGACCGACTGGGTCTTGGAGATCTTCTTCGACTGGAGACGCTTGCGCTCCAGCATGTTCATGAAGTCCATGTTGCCGCCGAAGTTGAGCTGGTACGTGCGCAGCAGCTCGACCCCGCGGTCCTCGAACAGCTTGGCCATCACGCGGTGGGTGATGGTGGCGCCGACCTGCGACTTGATGTCGTCGCCGACGATCGGCACACCGGCGTCGGTGAACTTCTGCGCCCACTCCGGGTCGGAGGCGATGAAGACCGGCAGCGCGTTGACGAACGCGACCTTGGCGTCGATCGCGGCCTGGGCGTAGAAGCGGTCGGCGTCCTCGGAGCCCACCGGCAGGTACGAGACCAGGACGTCGACCTTCGCGTCCTTCAGCGCCTGGACCACGTCGACCGGCTCGTCGTCGGACTCGGTGACCATTTCCTGGTAGTACTCGCCGAGGCCGTCGAAGGTGTGACCACGCTGCACGGTGATGCCGGTCGGCGGCACCTCGGTGATCTGGATCGTGTTGTTCTCGCTGGCGACGATCGCCTCCGAGAGGTCACGCCCGACCTTCTTGGCGTCCACGTCGAACGCGGCCACGAACTCGACGTCGCGGACGTGGTAGTCGCCGAACTGGACGTGCATGAGCCCGGGCACCCGCGTCGTGGGGTCAGCGTCACGGTAGTAGTGCACGCCCTGCACGAGCGACGCGGCGCAGTTGCCGACGCCGACGATGGCGACACGTACGGAGCCCATAGGGGCCTCCCTCTCTGTGTTTCAACTCACGGTAAAAGTGTTTGCCTGAAGAACTGGGGAGCTCACAGTTCCTCGTCGGGAGCCGCCGTCGGGCGCTCCAGACCGGCGCGTGGCGAGCCTCCGGCCTGCTCCTTGGCGATCAGCTCGTTGATCCAGCGGACCTCCCGGTCGGCTGATTCCAAGCCATGGCGCTGCAGCTCGAGCGTGTAGGCGTCCAAGCGCTCGCCTGCCCTGGCGAGCATCTGGGACAGCCCGTCCCGACGTTCCTCCACCCGCCGCCGACGACCCTCGAGGATCCGGAGCCGGGTGGCCGCATCCGTGCGGCTGAAGAACGCGAAGTGGACGCCGAAACCCTCGTCGTCGTCGTAGGTCTCGGGGCCGGAGCCGGCGAGCAGGGCGGCGAACCGCTCCTTGCCTTCGGCGGTGAGTTTGTAGACGACTCTTCCCCGTCGGCCGGTGAGCGGCGGAGCGGTGACCACGTCGTCGGGGTCAGGTTCGACCTCGGTGATCCATCCCCCCGCTTGGAGCCGCCGGAGGGTCGGATAGAGCGACCCATAGGAAATCGCCGCACGAAACGCCCCGAGCAAGGTCGTCAGCCGCTTGCGCAGCTCGTACCCGTGCATCGGGCCTTCGTGCAGGAGCCCCAAGACCGCGAACTCGAGCACCGCCGGGCCTCCTCTCGTCCACCAGGCGTTGGCTCGCGCCGATGTATCGAGACGATACATCCAACCGATGCCTCGACGCACGGGACACGGAAGTAATTCACGTCATGGGCTCTTATCGACAACCAGTGGTCACTCGGTCACGGCGTATTCTTCGGCTGTGCGGACCCAGCGGCAGATCGTCGACTACACGCTGAAGCGGCGTGCGCTTCTGCGTGAGATCCGCGCCGGCCGGGTCGGCACGACGGAGGTCTGCGACGCGTCGCCGTACCTGATCCGGGCGTCGAAGTTCTTCGGAGACGCCACCGAGGCGCCGTGCCCGATCTGTCGGCGCGAACCGCTGTGGCAGGTCAACTACATCTACGGCGACGAGCTGCGTACGTCGGCGGGGCAGGCGCGCCCGCGCGCGGAGCTGACCGCGCTGGCCATGAACTACCGCGCCTTCGACGTCTACGTCGTCGAGGTGTGCCGCGGGTGCGGTTGGAACCATCTGGTGGAGAAATACGTGTTGGGACGCGACGGCCTCGGCGACGATGCCGACGAGCGGCGCCGAGCAGCGGACTGATCACCCGTACGGCTCGAATTCCGGCCCTGACTTCCGGCGCGTTGCCGGGGCACGGTGTACTGGCCAGTGATCAACCGGCTGCTGTCTGTCGTTTGGATTAAAGCTGGTTAAGGATGTGACCGGGTTGCCCCGTGGTGCCCATGCCATAGGGGAGACTCGGACAGCGAAGGTCCGTTTACGCAAGGCGTGGGAAATGGTGATTGCTCTGTGAGCGGCATGTCACAGGAGCGTGCGGCTGTTTTGATCGCTTGGTCCTTCCGGGGCATGGTGGGCGTATGAGTTACGGCCAGACTCCCGAGGGCGGTGACGGTAACCCCGGGGCGCGCGAGCGTCCGTCGAGCGGGACTGTGTACGGCGGATCGGCATCGACAGGTGCGGCCAGATCGGGCGGTGGCACCGTCTACGGTGGCTCGTCCGGCGGCTCCTCCGGCAGTTCGTCCGGTACCACTTACGGTTCCGGCGCTGCTTCCGGCGGCACCACGTACGGCTCGGGTTCGGCGTCGGGAAGTTCGTCGTCCGGCACCACGTACGGATCGTCGGCGGCCGGTCGCGGCGGCACCACCTATGGATCCAGCGGCGGCACGACCTATGGCTCTGGCGGTGCGCCCGGCGGCACCACGTACGGGTCGGGCGGCACCACCTACGGCTCGGCCCCGTCGTCCGGAACGACCTACGGCAGCACCGCCATCGGCGATCGGCCGGCCGGTGTTGGACCGCGTAGCCGCGCGGCAGCGCTGGAAGATGACCAGTTACTCCCAGAATTCGGTGGTATGCCACCGAAAGACCAAAAGGTCAGAAAACCGGGACGCCGCAAGAAGATCCTGATCGGCGTCGGGGTGGCCACCGCGGTCGCCATGCTGCTCGGTCTCGTCGGCGGCGGGGTGGCTTACGCGAGCACCGACCTGCCCCCGATTCCCGACGCCAGCGGCACCACGCAGATCCAGTTCTCGGACAACGTCACCTTCGCCACGTTCTCGGCCGAGAACCGGGTCGAGGTGCCCCTGGACAAGGTGCCCGAACACGTCCGGTACGCCGTGACCGCGGTCGAGGACCCCGACTTCGAGAACAACAAGGGCGTCTCGTTCCGCGGCACCGCGCGTGCGGTGTGGGGCCTGGTCAAGGGCGACGAGGGCGCCGGCGGTGGTTCGACGATCACCCAGCAGTACATCCGGAACGTGTTCAACATGACCAAGGAGCGGAGTTACACCCGCAAGGTCAAGGAGATCATCCTCGCCAGGAAGCTCTCCGACAGCATGTCGAAGGACCAGATCCTCGGCGGCTACCTGAACACGATCTACTACGGCCGTGGCGCTTGGGGCATCCAGCAGGCCGCGCAGGCGTACTTCGGCAAGGACATCGGCAAGATCACGGTCGAGGAAGGCGCGGTTCTCGCCGCGGTCATCAAGGACCCGAGGAACTTCGACCCGTCGAACAAGCCGGAGAGCGCACAGGGGCGCTGGGGCTACGTGCTCGACCAGATGGTCGTGACGAACCACCTCGACAAGTCCGCCCGGTCCGCGATGACCTATCCGAAGGTGCTGCCGGAGGCCAAGCGCACCGGTGAGTGGCGGAGCGGTTCCACCGGCATCCTCGGTCAGAAGATCGAGTCCGAACTCAAGAAGCTCGGCTTCAGCGAGCAGGACATCAACACCGGTGGCCTGACCGTTCAGACCACGATCAGCAGCAAGGCCCAGAAGGCGGCCGCGAAGGCGTCGAAAGAACAGCTCAAGGGTCAGGACAAGGACATGGCCACCGCCATGGTCTCGATCGACCCGACGTCCGGAGCGGTCCGGGCCTACTACGGCGGCGATCGCGGCTACGGCAACCTCGACCTCGCGTCGTCGCAGGCCCCGCACCCGGCCGGCTCCTCGTTCAAGCCCTTCGTCCTCGCGGAAGGCGTCAAAGAGGGCTACAGCATCGACTCGAAGTGGGACGGCACGTCCGGGCAGACGTTCGAAGACCGCGAAACGCCACTGCGTAACTCGGACGACGACAGCTGCGGAAAGCAGTGCACGCTGACCCAGGCGACGATCCAGTCGATCAACACCGTCTACTGGGCACTGACCCTCGAGGTCGGGGCCAAGAAGGTCGCGCGGCTGGCGGAGAAGGCCGGGGTCAAGACGCTCGACGGCATGCCGGTCGAGGACCGGATCAGCAAGGGCATCAACTCCGGTATCGGCATCGGCCAGTACTCGGTCTCGGTGCTCGAGCAGGCGGCGGGCTACGCGACGTTCGCGAGCTACGGCACGTACCACGAGCCGTACTTCATCTCGAAGGTCATCGACGCCGACGGCAAGACCGTGCTCTACAACCGGGCCGACAACGCGGCGCAGCCGGTGCAGGCGTTCGACCGGTCCGTCGGCCGCGACGTCTCGTACGCGATGCAGCAGGTCTACAACAGCGCGTCGAAGAACAAGATCAACCGCGACGCCGCGATCAAGACCGGCACGCAGCAGTACCAGAACACCGACGACAACGCCCACGCCTGGATGTGCGGCTACACGCCCAACCTGGCCACCGCGGTCTGGGTCGGCAGTGGCGCCGACAAGGACATCAAGCTCAAAGACCGGGTGAACGGCGGCATCGTCTACGGCTCCGGAATCCCCGGCCGCATCTGGAGCGCGTTCATGAAGACGACGCTCGACGGTGTGGACAAGCAGAAGTTCGACGATCCGCTGCACGAGGGCGACAAGGCAGGAAACGCGCCGACCGAGGAACCGGACCCGACGCCGTCCGACACGCCGGACCCGAACAACCCCGACGGTCAGAACGACGGTGGCAACTGGTGGGAGAACGGTGGCCAGTCGCCCAGTCCCTCCGACGGCACCAACGGAGACGGACAGCAGCAGGGTGAGAATCCGAATCCCGACGGGCAACAACAGGACGGCGGCAACGGCTTCTTCAACACGAACTAGCGCCGCCTGAGTCGACAGCGCCCCGCCCGGCAGATGCCGGGTGGGGCGCTGTCGCATCTGCCTTTGCCCCGTGCGGCAGGATCGGGGCGTGACCGAGCGAACCGACGTCGACATCGTGCTCCCGAGCCACCGCGATCCGGTCGTGGCGGGCCTGTCCGGGGCCGTGGGCGGCCCGCTGGGCCTGCACGCAACGCTGCGCCGGCGGTTCTGGACGCCGCTGCAGGTCATCCTGCTGCTGACCACGCTGGTGTTCGCGTTCAACTGGGTGCAGAAGTCCCCCTGCCGGGACGGCGCCTGGGAGAACTACGACCAGTACCGCAACGCCTGTTACACCGACGTCCTGGCGCTCTACTACGCCGAGGAACTCAACAAGGGGTACATCCCCTACCTCGATCACGAGGTCGAGTACCCGGTGCTCACCGGCATCATGATGGGCGTCATCGGGCTACCGGTCCACGCGCTGATCTCCAGCGGTGCGGTCGACGCGCTGACGCCGGGCAACATCAACGAAGGCACGGTCTTCTACGACCTGACGGCGCTGGCGCTGGCCGGCTTCGGTCTCGTGACGGCCTGGGCGGTGGTCCGCACCCGGGAACGACGACCATGGGACGGGGCGATCGTCGCGCTCGCCCCCGCGGTGTTCGTCACCGCGACCGTCAACTGGGACTACCTGGCGATCGCGCTGACCGCGCTGGCGATCCTCGCCTGGTCGCGGAAACGCCCCGGCTGGGCCGGTGTGCTGTTCGGGTTGGCGACCGCCGCGAAGTTCTACCCCCTGCTCATCCTCGGCCCGCTGGTGCTGCTGTGCTTCCGGCGGCGGACGGCGGAGGCGCGTCTCTCGGCGCTCGTCACCGTCAGCACCGGCGTGTTCACCTGGCTGGTGATCAACGTGCCGTTCGCGATCATGGCGCCGGACGGCTGGTCGCGCTTCTTCCGGCTGTCGTCCGAGCGGCCGATCGACTGGGGCACGTTCTGGTACATCGGCACCCACATCCCGGTCGGCCGGGACGCCGAAGGCAAGCCGGAACTCGGGTTGCCGCCGTTCGTCTGGCTCGGCGAACACATTCCGGCGCTGAACACGGTGGCGTGGCTGACGTTCACGCTGTGCTGCATCGGCATCGCCGCGCTGGTGCTGTTCGCCCGGCGTCGTCCCCGCCTCGGCCAGGTGGCGTTCCTCGTCGTGGCCGCGTTCCTGCTGACGAACAAGGTCTGGTCGCAGCAGTTCGTGCTGTGGCTGATCCCGCTCGCGGTGCTGGCCCGGCCGAAGTGGCGGGCGATCCTGATCTGGCAGGCCGCCGAGCTGGCCTACTTCTTCAGCTTCTACCAGATCCTGATCCGGGTCTCCGGCGGCAAGACCACGGTGCTCCCCGAGGCGGCGTTCACGCTGGCGAGCATCGCCCGGTGGGTCAGCGTCGCCGTGCTCTGCGGTCTGGTGGTCCGCGAGATCCTGCGTCCGGAACTGGACGTCGTCCGGCGCGACGGCGTCGACGATCCGGAGGGCGGTGTGCTCGACGAGACACCACCGCCCCGCTCACCGGAGGTCGAACAACACCCCGTCGCCGCGGTCGCGACGTAGGACGTCGAGCCCGCTCACGTCGGCCGTCAGCGCGTTCTGGTACTCCCCGCCGACCGCGCTGAGGTCGCCGGACTGCAGCACCAGCACGGTGTTGATGCCGAGGCGGCGGAAGTAGGCGATGCTCTGCTCGCTCGGGAAGACCTTTGCCGCTTCCCGGATCATCGACTGCGACTGCGGCGTGAAGCCCGAGCCGCCGTTGACGATCTTCGGGAACCCGTCGGTCGACCAGAGCATCACCCACTGGTCGCGGGCGTCGCTGGGCAGCACGAGCGCCGGGCCGACGACGTCCTTGAACGACTGCGGCTGGGCCGGCACCCGCGGGTGCGGCGTGGTGTTGATCCCTTCGACGCCCACCAGCAGGGCCGGGATCAGCGCGAGCGCGACGACGAACCGGGGCCAGCCGGTCGGTTTCGCGAATCGCTCGCCGATCGCGGTGATCGCTCCGGCGGCCAGGATCGCGAGCAGGAGACTGGTCCAGACGACCAGGCGACCCGGGGTGCGGATCGCGTCCCAGCCCGGCAGGTAGCGGTAGAGCAGCAGGTAACCGAACTCGCCGCTGCCGAGGAACGTCGTCCCCATCCCCAGGACGAGGCTGACCACGGTGGCCACCCAGAGCAGGATCCGCTGCCGCAGCGTCCAGGAACTGATGAACAGGCCGACGACCGCGGCCGCTCCGACGAAGATGCCGGGCAGCATCGTCATCTCCGGTGCCCAGAGCAGCGTCTCCCGGGCCCGGGCCGACGATTCACCCCACAGCCAGGACGTCTCCGGCGCGGTGAGGAACCCGCGGAACGGCGGCGAGAACAGCCCGAGGTCGGCCTCGGTGCGGCGGGCGTACGGGTGGGCCTCCACGACCCGCAGGTACGGCCGAGCCATCAGCGCCGTGATCGTCAGGAACCCGAGGATGCCGACGCCGTCGGCGATCAGCAGCTTCTTCGGTAGCTGCGGCCGGCCGGTGACCAGCCAGCCGATCGCGGACGCCAGGCAGACGCCGCCGAGGACGTAGCCGAACGGCAGGCCGACGCCGAAGCCGATCGTGATCTGCCAGCACGCCAGGCCCCAGCCGGCCGCGGCCCAGCCCGGGCGCACCTCCTCCGGCCGGAAGCCGCGGGTGAACGAGTAACCGTGACCCTTGGCCAGCGCGGCCAGTGCCAGCGCGATGCCGCCGGTGGAGAGCACGTGCAGGTGACCGGCCTGGCCGAGCCGCCACGGCGCGTAGCCGACGGCGAGGCCGGCCAGAACGGCTCCGGGCCAGGCCGATCCGAGCCGGCGCGCGAGCGCGTAACCGCCGACCGATGCCAGGTAGAACGCCAGCACGTACGCGATGTTGTAGCGGACGACGGCCGCGACCGGTCCCTCGCCGACGAAGCCGAGCGGCGCGTAGCCGAGCAGGCTGTCGGTGAACGCGAACGAGTCGTGCTCGGGGAAGAGCACGTTGGCCTGCCAGAGCGCGCCCGGCTGGGTGAGCAGCGCATGGCCGCCCCAGGCGATCTCCCACGCGATGAGCAGCGGGTCGAACGTGTCCTGGGGGATGGTGGTGGCCGGGTGCTTCAGCGTCGGCCAGGTGAGGATCACCGCGACGAGCGCGAAGCCGACGCCGACGAGCGTGAACTCGCTGGTGCCGAAGCGGCGGACTCTCTCCGGTACCGCCACGCTCACTTGGCCAGCCGCTCCTTCAGGAACTGGATATCCGCGGTCTGACCGTCGTCGCCGCCCGGCGTCTCGCAGATCGCGGGCGCTCCGGCCGCTTTCACGGTGGCGACGATCAGGTCGGGGTCGATCTGGCCGCTGCCGAGGTTCTCGTGCCGGTCGCGCCCGGAGTCGAACGGGTCTTTGGAGTCGTTGACGTGCACCAGGTCGATACGGCCGGTGATCGCCCTCACCCGGTCGACGATGTCCAGCAGGTCTTCGCCCCCGGCGTGGGCGTGGCACGTGTCGAGGCAGAAGCCCGGCTCGTATTCGCCGATCGCGTCCCACAACATCGCCAGCCGATCGAATCGGCGGGCCATCGCATTGTCACCGCCGGCGGTGTTCTCGACCAGGATCGGCAGGGGGAACCCGCCGGACTCGGCGGCCTGCGCGAACGCCTTGCGCCAGTTCTCGAAGCCGACCTCGGCGTCGTCGCCCTTGCCGACGTGGCCGCCGTGGACGATCAGGCCCTTGGCTCCGACGCCCGCGGCCGCTTCGGCGTGCTGGCCGAGGATCTTCCGCGACGGGATCCGGATGCGGTTGTTGGTGCTGGCCAGATTGATGACGTACGGCGCGTGGACGTAGATGTCGACGTCGCTGGCCTTCAGTGCCTCGGCGTCGTCCCGCGGGACCGGCTTTTTCCAGCCTTGCGGATCGCCGAGGAAGAACTGGACCACGTCGGCGCCGCGAACGGAGGCGGCGGCCAGGGGGTCGGCGGGGTCGACATGGGCACCGATTCGCATGGAACGAGAGCCTAGGCCCTGTGTCACGAGCGCCGCGCCCGGCGCGGGGGTGCCCCTAGACAGCGTGCGTCACCGACGTCCGGCGACATCGTTGGCCTCGGTACAGACCAGGTACGGGAGGGCCGGTGTCAGGACATCAGCAGCGCGTCGCCGCGCCTTCTGTATTCCTCACGCTGGCGGTGCTGCTCGGCCTGTTCGGGGGTGCGCTGGCTCTCCCCGGTGTCGGTCGGGCCGAGTCGGTGGACACCGACGTCTCGGTGACCACGACGAGCGAGGTGACGCGGGTCCGCACCACGACGGTCTCGGTCGGGCGGGTCACGGTGTCGACCGTGCGATCCGTGCTCGTCGTGCAGCCGGCCGCGATCGGGCTCGGCGGCGCTCCCACCAAGGCCGACGGGAACGGAAACGGGAACGGCAACGGCCAGGGCAACGGCAACGGCAACGGCAATGGCCAGGGCAACGGGAACGGCAACGGGAAGGGAAAGGGGAACGGGAAGGACAAGGGGAACGGCGCCGAGGACAACGACGGCGGGAACGAGAGCGACGCCGACGGGCCGTCCGGCACCGTGAAGGGGTCGGACAGCGGGAACTCCGGCTCCGACGATCCGCCGGTCGCAGACCCGGGCACCCCCTCCGACCGCGGCTCGACATCGGCACCATCCGGATCGACGCCGAGCCCGGAAGCGACCCCGGACGCCGACCCGACCCAGGACGCCACCCCCGTGAGCCCGACGTCACCGTCCGCGGCGACCTCACCCTCAGCCGACGCCTCGCCCCCGGCCGCCGGCGGGACCGGGGACCGGGACGACGGTGACCGGGACGGAGCCGGTGACCGTGCGACCCCGTCGAACCCGGCACGACCGGACGCCGAGGAATCCGAGGTCGAAGAGACCCCGGCCCTCCCACCCTTCCCCGGCTTCTCGAGCCGGCACGACCAGCTGGGTCTGGTGGTCCTGCTCTCGCTCGTCGTCGCGGCGGGCCTGGGGACGGCCGGATTCCGCACGGTGCTGGCCTGCCGCCCGGTGGTCGAGGTGGGAGCCCACTCCCAGGCGGCCAGCCGGGCCCGGCGAGCCGTCCGCCGTCGTTCCTGATCCACAGGCCGCTGCTCGGGGCGGTTGCACTCCGTGGCCGCTGGTAAGGTGGCGGGGATTGCATGACGCAATCGACCCTCCTGTCACGGACCGACCGTGACCGCCTGAGTCCAAAGGAGGTGGGTTCTACCTTGCGTCATTACGAAGTCATGGTGATCCTCGACCCCGATCTCGAGGAACGCACTGTCCAGCCCTCGCTCGACACGTTCCTCAACGTGATCCGCACTGCTGGTGGCAGCGTCGAGAAGGTCGACGTATGGGGCCGCCGTCGGCTCTCGTACGAGATCAACAAGAAGGTCGAAGGCATCTACGCCATCGTCGACCTGAACTCGGAGCCTCCGGCCGTTGCGGAGCTCGACCGTCAGCTGAACCTCAACGAGTCCGTTCTGCGGACGAAGGTCATCCGCCCCGACCAGCGCTGATGCGCTGAGATCAACCGCTTTTCGTCGTACCCCTCGTGCATGGTGTTCGACGAAACCGGTTGAGGAGGATCGCACCCCATGGCAGGCGAAACCGTCATCACCCTGGTCGGCAACCTGGTTGACGACCCCGAGCTGCGCTTCACCCCGAGTGGCGCGGCTGTGGCGAAGTTCCGGATCGCGTCGACGCCGCGTACCTACGACAGGCAGAGCGGGGAGTGGAAGGACGGCGAGAGCCTCTTCCTCACCTGCAACGTCTGGCGTCAGGCGGCGGAGAACGTGGCCGAGTCGCTGCAGCGCGGCATGCGCGTGATCATTCAGGGCCGGCTCCGGCAGCGGTCCTACGAGACGCGTGAAGGCGAGAAGCGCACCGTTTTCGAGGTCGAGGTCGACGAGGTCGGCCCGTCGCTCCGTAGCGCGACTGCGCGGGTCAACAAGACGACCCGCGGAAGTGGTGGCTCCGGCGGCGGCTTCGGCTCGTCCGGTTCAGGTTCCGGCGGCGGCGGCGGTAACTCCGGCGGTGGGGCGCCCGCGGACGACCCCTGGGCCGTGTCGACTCCGGCCGGAGGGGGCGGCGGCGGCGCGTTCGCCGACGAACCCCCCTTCTGACGCCGCGTCGGCCACAGCCGCGTAGAGCCACTGATAGCCAGAGCAGAGTAAGGAAGACCCATGGCCAAGCCGCCCGTGCGGAAGCCCAAGAAGAAGATCAACCCGCTCGACAAAGACAAGATCACTTACATCGACTACAAGGACACGGCGCTGCTGCGGAAGTTCATTTCCGACCGCGGCAAGATCCGTGCCCGTCGAGTGACTGGTGTGTCGAGCCAGCAGCAGCGGCAGATCGCTCGCGCGATCAAGAACGCCCGCGAGATGGCGCTGCTGCCCTACACCAGCACCGCGCGCTGAGGAAGGCGAGGAAATGAAGATCATCCTCACCTCTGAGGTCAGTGGTCTCGGTTCGCCCGGCGACATCGTCGAGGTGAAGGACGGCTACGGTCGCAACTTCCTGCTGCCGCAGGGCAAGGCCATCGCGGCCACCCGCGGCCAGGAGAAGCAGGTCGCGCAGATCAAGCGCGCGCGTGACGCTCGCCAGGTGCGCGACCTCGGTCACGCCCAGGAGATCAAGTCCGAGGTCGAGCGGCTGAAGGTTCAGCTCTCGACCCGGGCCGGCGAGGGCGGCCGGCTGTTCGGCTCGGTCACCGCCGCCGACGTCGTCGCCGCGGTCGTCCGGGCCGGTGGCCCGGAGCTCGACAAGCGTCGCCTGGAGCTGCCCGGTCACATCAAGACGACCGGGTCGCACAAGGTCGCGGTGCGCCTGCACCCCGACGTGTCCGCGCAGATCTCGCTCGACGTCGTCGCGGAGAAGTAAGTCAGACCCTTCGATGGCCGGACCGCCGAGCGGGCCGGCCATCGTCGTGTCCGGGGGTCACCCGGAACGCGCGGGCCGCTCGGCGGGAGCTCGCGAGGACGCGATGGGTAACCTGCGACGGTGAGCGTGCGTGCGATTCTGGCGCCCGCTCGGCCGGCGGAGCCGCTCACGGTGACCGACCCCGCCGAGCGGCGCGCCCTCGGGCTCGAAGTTTTCCTCGTCTTCGCCCTGACTCTCGGGCTCTCCGGCGTCCGCAGCCTGTTGTCGTTGCTCGACTCGCTGCTGCAGCCCGAACGACTGGCCGACCAGACCGTCGCGCTCAACGTCTCGCGCGCGGCGGCGGATCTGATCGACCTCGCCTACCAGCTGGTGTCGGCCGGGCAGCTGGGCGTCTGGGGCGGTCTCGGCCTGTATCTGCTCTGGCGTTCCGGCATCGGCCTGCGAGCGATCGGCCTCGACCGCGACCGGATCCGCGGCGACCTCGCCGGCGGCGCGGGTCTGGCGGCTCTCATCGGGCTGCCCGGGCTCGGGTTCTATCTGATCACCCGCGCGATCGGGATCAACCTCACCGTCGTGCCCGCGGCTCTGGACGACGTCTGGTGGCGGGCGCCGGTGCTGATCCTCGCCGCCCTGGCCAACGCCTGGGCGGAGGAGGTGCTCGTCGTCGGGTACTTCATCACCCGGCTGCGCCAGCTCGGCCTCGGCGAGAACGCCTCGCTGCTCTCCGCCGCCGTCCTCCGTGGTTCGTACCACCTCTACCAGGGCTTCGGTGGCTTCCTCGGCAACCTGATCATGGGGCTGGTCTACGGCCGGTTCTGGCAGCGCACCAACCGGCTCTGGCCGCTGGTGCTCGGACACTGGCTGATCGATGTCGTCGCGTTCGTGGGGTACACGCTGTTGAAAGGCCGCCTGTCCTGGCTTCCGTGAACTGTCCGGCTAGCGACTTCCCTCAGCAAACTCTTGCCTGGGCGTGTGCACACTAAAGCATGAAGGTCGGGACCGCCGTTCTTTCATCTGCCCTGTTCTTCGCCCCTACTACCCCCGTGCCCGATCTGAACACGCTGCCGGAGCCCGTCCCAGCCGCCGCTCGGGTCCCGCGGGGTGGCGGCGCGTCCCGAGGCGGTCCGACGCGACTCGATCCGGCCGATCCGGACCCCGGTCAGACCTCGCGGCTCGACCTGCCGTACCGGGCGTTCGTGATCGTCGGCGGGGTGCCTGGGGCCGGCAAGAGCACGCTGCTGCACCGGCTGCGCGTCACGTCGCCGCGGGGTGTGTTCAGCGTCCGCGACCCGGAGGACATCCGGACCCGCTGGGAGCGGCTGCTCGGCGGTCGACGCGGTTACCGGTACTGGCGTCCGCTGGTCTACCTCGAGCACTACGTCCGGCTGCTGCTCGCGCTGCCCGGCCGGAAGACGATCGTGCTCCACGACACCGCGACCCGCGGCTGGGCCCGCCGCGTGCTGAGCATTCTCGCGCGTCTCTCGGGTCGACCGGCGCTGCTTCTCTGGCTGAACGTCTCGCTGGCCGAGTCGCTGGACGGTCAGCGCATCCGCGGGCGGAAGGTGCCCGAGCGGACGCTGCGGCGGCACTGGCGGAGGTGGTCACGCCTGCGCCCGGTCACTGAGGACGGCGAGCCGGGCTTCGAGTCCGTGCACACGATCACCCGGGACGTCGCGCGCCGGATCGTGCTGGCGCCGACCGCTCGTCGACGCTGAACCGCTGAACCGCGGTTGTGGATAGAACGTGTACGCAGTGATGTGAAGGCATACGCGCTGTAACCAACCGCGACACCGATGGGACGACTAATTGCCGTCCACACCCGGTGGACTGTCCTTTCCGCTGGTCAGCGACCGCACAAACGGTGTTCAGGTCGCTCAGTTCACAGCGTCCTGCACAGCTACCACACAGAGTTACCCCCTGTCTTCCACAGGGTTATCCACAGGCCTGTGCACAGGCCGGTTTGTTCACTAGCGCCCCGGCTTTCTAAGGTCGTCCCAGCGAACTGTCGGACCCTTCCGGTACGACATGACGTGAACAGCTTGCCGGGGGGAGGGGACGCGAGTGGCCGTCACCGACGAGGTCGAGGCGTATTCGGCCCCGAGCGATTTTGATCGCACCCCTCCGCAGGATCTCGCGGCCGAGCAGAGCGTGCTCGGCGGCATGTTGCTCTCGAAGGACGCGATCGCCGACGTCGTCGAGATCGTGCGCTCGAACGACTTCTACAAGCCCGCGCACGGCCTCGTCTTCGACACCGTCCTCGATCTCTACGGCCGGGGCGAGCCGGCCGACCCGGTCACGGTCGTCGCCGCGCTGGCCGACCGCGCCGAGCTGGCCCGGGTCGGCGGCGCGCCGTACGTCCACACGCTGATCCAGCAGGTGCCCACCGCGGCCAACGCCGCGTACTACGCCCGCATCGTCGCGGAGCGCGCGATCCTGCGTCGCCTGGTCGAGGCCGGCACCCGCATCGTCCAGCTCGGCTACGGGTCGGCCGCCGGCGCCGGGCGCGAGGTGGACGACGTCGTCGACATGGCGCAGCAGGCCATCTACGACGTCACCGAGAAGCGCAGCAGCGACGACTACACGGTGCTGGAAGAGTTGCTCCAGCCGACGATGGACGAGATCGAGGCGATCGGCGCCACCGGCGGCATCATGAGCGGTGTCCCGACCGGCTTCGCCGACTTCGACCGGCTGACCAACGGACTGCACCCGGGCCAGCTGATCATCGTCGCCGCCCGGCCCGGTCTCGGTAAGAGCACGTTCGGCCTCGACGTGGCCCGCTCGGCGTCGATCCGCAACCACCTCACCGCCGCGGTGTTCTCGCTCGAGATGTCGAAGATCGAGATCACCATGCGTCTGCTCTCGGCCGAGGCCCGTGTGCCGCTGCACCACCTGCGCTCGGGCCAGCTCTCGGAAGACGACTGGACGAAGCTGGCCCGGCGCATCGGCGAGGTCAGCGAGGCTCCGCTCTTCATCGACGACTCGCCGAACATGACGATGATGGAGATCCGGGCCAAGGCCCGGCGGCTCAAGCAGCGCCACGACCTGCGCCTCATCGTCATCGACTACCTGCAGCTGATGACCGGCAACAAGAAAGTCGAGTCCCGCCAGCAGGAGGTCGCGGAGCTCTCCCGTGGCCTCAAGCTGCTGGCGAAGGAACTCGAGGTGCCGGTGATCGCCGCCTCGCAGCTCAACCGTGGCCCCGAGCAGCGCACCGACAAGCGTCCTCAGCTGTCCGACCTGCGGGAGTCCGGCTCGATCGAGCAGGACGCCGACATGGTGCTACTACTGCACCGCGAGGACTACTACGAGAAGGAGTCGCCGCGCGCCGGCGAGGCCGACTTCATCCTGGCCAAGCACCGTAACGGCCCCACCGACACGGTGACCGTGGCCTTCCAGGGTCACTTCAGTCGATTTGTCGACATGAGCACCGGGGTCTAAGCGCCGTTCACGAAGGTGGCCGCCTGGCGGACCTCCCGGAGGCTCGCGCCGCCGCGCCAGGCCGCCGCGGCACGAACCACCTCGCTCAGGTCGGGAGTGTTGCCTCGCAACGGCTCGCCGCCGGGTGCCCGCCCGTCGATGCCGAAGACACGTTCGAACGGCGTCGTTCGCACCCACAGCGGCCGGCCGGCCGCGAGCACGTGCGGAATGCTTGCCCATTCGAGCAGCACCATCGGGTCGGCGAACTGCACCTCGCCCAGGTCGAGCCCGAGCTCGGCGGCGGTCCGCTCCAGCGCGGCCGCGAGGCTCCCGGCCGCCACGATGTCCGGATAGAGCTCGGTGAACGAAGGTTCCACGGGTTCATTCTGGCGGCGGGGCGAAGGTGATGGTGCCGTCGGGGGAGAACGTCAGGCCCGGGTTGTGGACGACCTCCCACCGGAAGCCGTCCGGGTCGGCGAAATAGCCGGAGACGCCGCCCCAGTCGCGGCGGGTGGCCGGAGCGATGATTGAACCCCCGGCCGCGGTGGCACGATCGAGTACAGCGGTCACCTCGTCCTCGCTGTCGACGTTGTGTCCGAGCGTGATCGGCATCGCGTCGCCACCTCGGTGGAACTCGCCGGCTTCGGCCGCCATCGCCTCGCGATCCCACAGCGAGAGGAGGAGGCCGTGACCGATCTGCAGGAAGATCACCTCGCCGGGTACGTCGAGGCTCGGCTTCCAGCCCAGTCCGTCGACGAAGAACCGGCGGCTGGCGTCCAGGTCGCGGACGCCGAGCGTGAGGACGTTCAGCTTCTGTTCCATGACGACCACTCTGCCGCCGCGACGACGCCCGGTCTTGAACGAACCGGCCAGAGTTCGTACCGGGAGTTCCCGGTACCCGGCCTGGCGCACCTGGCCCGCTGCGGGTGGAGCCAGGAGGTCACCAGCGCCGACCACGTGCAGCGGGTACTCCCCGACAACTGCGCGGACGTGCTCGTGACCGCGGACGGCCGCGCGGTGCTGGTCGGACCACCGACGAGGGTCGAACTGCCCCGACTCGTCGCCGGTACGCGGATCGCCGGCCTCCGGATCGAGCCCTACGCCGTCCGGGCGATCTTCGGCGTGGACGCCGACGAGTTGACCGACCGCACGGTCGGCCTGGACGCGCTCCTCGGTGACCGCGCCGCCCGCCGGGTCGCCGAGGAGATCTGGGACGGCGTCCCCCGGCAGTGGCGTGACGTCCGGCCGGACCCGGCCACGGTCGGCATCGTGGAGGCCCTGACCTCGGCCGGTGCCCCGTCGGTCGACGCGGTGGCCGAGCGGGCCGGTTACTCGCCCCGGCACCTCCGCCGCCTGGTACGGGCCGAGACCGGCCTGAGCCCGAAGACGCTCCAGCGCGTCGCCCGCCTGCACGAGTTCCTGCAGCGGGCCGGGGAGGGCCTCGGTCCGGCGGCGGCCGCGGCCGGGTACGCCGACCAACCACATGCCACCCGGGAGATCGGCGCGCTGACCGGCCTGACACCACGGCTGCTGCTGGCCGAGCGGGCCCGGACGTGACGAGGCCCCGCTCCCGTCGTGGGAGCGGGGCCTCGGACGAGCCCTTACTGCTGCTTCGGCGCTCCGCCGAGGATCGGGCCACCGGACAGCAGCGGCGCCGGCGACCCCGGTTCAATGCGTGTGGCGATCCCGGCCATGTTGTGCGGATCAGCGCCCCGGTCGCCGTCGGTGGCTCCACCGAGCAGCGCTTCCATCTCCAGGTCCTCGCCTTCCTGCACCTCCGGCGGGAGGCCGTGACGCTCACGCCAGTACGGGTTGTCCGGCGGGAGCGCCCCGCTCACCCGGCCGTACATCCCGAACGTGATGAGCGCCGTGCCGACCACGAACGAGAAGATGACGTTCGTCATCCGGAACGCCAGGAAGTTCAGGTCGGTACGCATGATCGTCAGGTTCACCAGGCCGCTCAGGATGAACGCCCAGCCGAACACGGAGTTGGCCCACGAGGCGGTGTTGCCGCCGATCACGGCGCACCCGAGCAGGCACACGCCGACGACAACGGAGATCAACGACAGCGCGCCGTTCGAGGACAGGCCGGCGATCTCCTTGCCCGAGGTGGAGAAGAAATCCAGCTTGTTGACGAAGCCGAGGGCGCCGAACGTCAGCAGCGCCGTTCCGGTGAGGCCACCGCCGTAGCGGTACACCTTCCCCAGCTTGTGGTCCTTCGGTAGGCCGGACATTCATGGCTCCTTTCGGCCCGATAAAGACAGTTTTGCCCGGCCCGGCCTGGTCAAACGTGGCTTCCCGTCAGTTGACACAACCTTGTCACAGTGTCGTGCAGAGGTCCGAGAGCGCGCGGCACGGAACCTGGCTCTGACAGGCCGATAAACCTTAATGGCGTCTAAAACTAAGAAAAGTTCAAAGCGGGACTTAACCGGAGATTATGTCGACGGTTGCCAAACGTACGGCAATGTTTAACAGATACCTCTCCCGCAACGGCGGTACAAACGCTACCGTGAAGCGCTCGCTAGACACGCTCTGCGAGTGTGAAGTACAGGGTCGAGGCAACCCGAAGAGGTTCCATGACAGACACCGCTCCGGTCGAGCCCGCGCTCATCGCCTGTCCGGCGTGCGACGGTCTCGGATTCAGGATCGCTCCGTGCGCCTGTCGGCACAACGGAACCGAGTTCCTGGTGAGCGGCCGTCTCCTGCTCTCCGACTCCGACCCGTACCCGGACTGCGAGATCTGCCGGGGCACCGGCGAGACCACGGTGATGTGCTTCCCGTGTCGCCAGGGTGGGTCGCTGCTCGCCCAGGGCGTGGTCACGGTCGTCAACGCCGTCACCGGCCAGACCGGTTCCGTGCAGGTCGTCCCCGGCGCGTTCGAGCCGGTGCCGTGGGAGGCCCGGCCCGGCCGCTGGATCATCGACCTTTCGGCGATCGTCGGCGAGCTGGCCACCCGCGTCGGTGTCGACACGCTCTACGACATGCTCGACCGGCCGCTCTCCAGCCACGACCTGGCCACCCCGATCTACCTGCCCGACACCTGGTCGCCCGCGTCGCCGGAGGCCGAGAAGGCCGCCGCCGAACAGGCCGCGATCGCCGAGTGGGCCGGGCGCCGCCGGTGGCACCTGTACGTCGGCTACCCGGACGGCGTCCGGGCCGAGACCGACCCCGAGCAGCGGCTCGTGGAGTTGCGCCGCGCCGCCGACGCCGGACGGCTCGATCTGGTCGTCCGGTTCCTGGACGGGTTCTGGTCGGTCGCGTTCGAGGTTCCCGGCGCCCACCCCCGGCAGGGTCAGGCCTGGTACCCGGGTACGTCGACGCTCGTCGAGTCGTTACTCGCGCACACCCCGTCCGATCTGGTCGAGCAGGCCAAGGGCGCGACCACCGCGGCCGGCCACTGGGTGGTCGCCGCACCGCCGCCGGCCGGTGACGGCACGTCGGCGTGGACGGTGGAGGACCTCGTCGCCGCCGTCTCGATCACGGCCGGTGGTGCGGCCGGTGGCAGCGCCACCTGGCGGGACGGCCGCTGGCAACTCTCCGCCCTGCAGGTCGTCGAGGAGCGGGAACTGCTCGCGGCGCAGCAGACCGGCCAGGTGCGGTCGACCGTCGAGCGGGTGGTCGGTCGCGTCGACGACCTGAAGACCCCGCCCTGGCTGGGCCCGTCGATTCCGACGCAGCGCTGCGCGCGTTGCGTGTCCGGGGTGGCGTGGCGCGAATGCTCGTGCACCTATCTGGACGACGTCGCGACGCCGGACTGTCCGCGCTGCGCCGGCGTCGGGCGGGCACCGGACCCGTACTGCTCCGGCTGCGACGACACCCGTCTGGTCCACCTCGGTGCGGTCGTGACGCTGATCGGCCCCGGCGGGCGTGGACAGACCACAAACCTGCGGATCGGTAAGACGCCCGACGTGGAGTTCTTCGTCAACGACCAGGGCGTGCGCTGCGCGCGGGTGCCCCGGGAACTCACCGCGGTCGCCTGGGCCGAGGCGTTCGGCGTCGACGTCGACTGGCTGTGCAGCCACGGCATCCGCTCGATCGGCGCGCTGGCCCGCGACGGCGTCCTGGCCACCGACCTGAGCGATCCCCGCGAGGTCGTGGCCGAGTACCTGGCGCGGCTCACGGCGGGCCGGCCCGGTGGGCGCCTGGTCTACTTCGTCCGGCCGCCCGGTGACGTGCCGGTCGAGTCGCTGCTGCGCCCGGTGCTGGGGGTGGACGCGCGGGCGGAGTTCGCGATCGCCGTCGACCCGCGCGGGCGGCTGCGCTGGGGCCTCGCGGTGACCCACCGGGGCGCTCAGAGCCGGTACGCCCCGCCCGAGATCGACCTGACCCTCGGCGACGCGGTCGGCCGCGTCCTCACGGCGTTACCGCAGCGCCTCGGCGGCATCGAGCACGACGTCGCCCGCACCGAGCCGCTCAGCCCGGCCCAGCAGGGGCGGGCCGTGCAGGTCGAGACCGGGATCCAGACGCTGCTACAGGAGGTCGCGCAGCGCTACGGACGGGTGCTGGCCGCGGTCACCAGGGACGGCTGGACGCTGCACGCCTGGACCCAGCGTCGCTGGCAGCGGATCGGCTCCGGCGTCTCGCTGCGCGAACTGGTCACGTCCACCCGTACCACCGGCGCGTAAGGCCGTGTTCTGCGAATCCGTGCGCGCCTGAGCGGTGCCTCGCTGCGAGCGAGATTCACAGGACACGGCCTAGCGGTCGACGGCCGCGACCACGCGGCGCTTGGCGTCGGCCGCCGACGCCGCCCGGGTGGCCAGCTCGGCGTAGCGCAGGCAGTCGCTGAACTTGTGCTCGGCCAGCGCGGTACGCACCGTCTCGAGCCGGTCGACCGGCAGCACCAGGCTGGTGATGCCCAGACCGATCAGGACGCAGGCGAGCAGCGGATCGGCCGCAGCGGCACCGCGCGCGCTGATCTCCTTGCCCGCCAACGAACCGGACGCCCCGACGAGCTCGGCGAGGCGCAAGCCGGCCGGCTGCCACGGGTCGTACCAGTGGCCGCTTCCGGCCGACGGGTCCGCCGCCACCGCGTACCGGGTCAGGCTGTCGAGGTCGATCGTCGCGAACGACGCCGTGCGCAAGATCGTGCCGGCGAGCAACGCGGCCGCAGGCAGGTCGACGAGCACGCCGGCCGTGGCCACCCCGCCGTACCGCGCTTCCTCGAGGAACCAGGCGGCCTCGTCCGGCTCGCTCACCATCGACGTGACGACCCCGACGTCCACCGAGTGCGCGCCGGTCTCCCGCATCGCGCCGGCGATCGCGTCGAGCTGAGCGGAGAGCACGTCCGGACGGGCTTGCAGCGCGCGCACGCCGCGAATCCCGAACGCGCCCTGGCGTTCCCCGGGATCGAGGGCCTCGATGGTCACCCGGGCACCGGGGAAGGCGCGCAGCACACGTCGGTAGCCGCTCAGTTGATCTCCGGTCGGCACGGGGGAACCGTCGGGACGGACGGCGAACCAGCTCCGAAGCAGACCGACGCCCTCCGCCCCGGCCGCGACCGCGGAATCGGCCTCGGCGGGGTCGACAAGTTCGGCGAGCAGGGTGACCGGTTGGCCGTCGGCCAGCCGGCCGCGTAGCGGTGCACTCACGACTGGACATTATCGAACCAGGCCGCTGCCGGATGCGGCCAGGGACGGACAGTAAGCTCTGGAGCCATGCCGGAGCTCAGTCACGTCGATGCGGCGGGGTCGGCTCGGATGGTCGACGTCTCCGCGAAGTCCGAATCCGTCCGAACCGCCGTGGCCACCGGCCTCCTGCGCACGACGACCGAGGTCATCGGCCTGCTCCGGCGCGACGGCCTGCCGAAAGGCGACGCGCTCGCGGTCGCCCGCGTCGCCGGGATCATGGGCGCCAAGCGCACCCCCGACCTGGTTCCGCTGTGCCATCCGATCGCACTGCACGGCGTGACCGTCGACTTCGAAATCGGCGACGCGGAAATCGCGATCACCGTGACGACGCGTACCGCCGACCGCACCGGCGTGGAGATGGAAGCGTTGACCGCGGTGGCCGCGGCCGGCCTGACGCTCATCGACATGGTGAAGGCGGTCGATCCGGCGGCCTCGCTGGACGCCGTGCGCTGCGAGGCCAAGGACGGCGGCAAGACCGGTTCCTGGCGACGGCCGGCGGACCGATGAGCCGCACCGCGCGCATCGTCGTCGCGTCCAACCGGGCCGCGGCCGGCGTCTACGAGGACACGAGCGGGCCGCTGCTCGTCGAGGGCCTGCGCGCGCTCGGGTTCGAGGTCGGCGACCCCGTCGTCGTCCCGGACGGCGACCCGGTCGGCGACGCGTTGCGCGCGGCGGTGGCCGACGGCGTCGACACCGTACTGACCAGCGGCGGAACCGGCATCAACCCGACCGACCGCACGCCTGACGTCACCGCGGCCGTGCTCGACTACCAGATCCCCGGCATCGCCGAAGCGCTCCGCGCGTACGCGGTACCGCGGATCCCGACGGCCATGCTGTCGCGCGGCATCGCGGGGGTCGCCGGTCGCACGCTGATCGTCAACCTTCCCGGCTCCCGCGGTGGCGCCAAGGACGGGCTGGCCGTGCTCGGCCCCGTGCTGGCACACGCGATCGATCAGCTGCACGGCGGAGACCACCCCGGAGGGCACGCGTGACCGATCCGATCAGTTGGGACGACGCCAGAGCGGCCGTCCACTCGGCGGCGACCCCGCTTCCCGGGCGCCCGGTGCCGCTGGCCGAGGCCGACGGCGCCGTGCTGGCGACGCCCCTCGTCACGCTCACCGCGCTACCGGCGTTCGACACGTCCAGCGTGGATGGTTACGCGGTCGCCGGCCCGGCGCCCTGGCGTCTGGTCGGCCAGGTTCTGGCCGGCGACGCCAGCGAGATCACGGTGGTGCCCGGCACCGCGGTGGAGATCGCCACCGGCGCGATGGTTCCGGTCGGCACCGAGCACGTGATCCGGCTGGAGAGCTCCGAGGTCGAGAACGGCTCCTGGGTCACCGCGCCGCTCCCCGACAAACAGGAGTGGCGTCCGACCGGCGAGGAAGCGGCGTCCGGTGAGGTGCTGCTGCCGCCGGGCGTCCGGGTGACGCCCGGTGTGCTGGCGCTCGCGGCGGCCTGCGGCCACGACGTGCTCGCGGTGCGCCGGCGGCCCCGGGTCGCGGTCGTCGTGTTCGGGGACGAACTGCTGGACAGCGGGCCGCCCGGAGCGGGCCGGGTGCGTGACGCTCTCGGGCCTTCGCTGCCCGCCTGGATGCGCCGCCTCGGAGCCGAGGTCGTGTCGGTGACACGGGCCGCCGACACGCTGGAGGCGCACGAGACCGCGGTGCGTGCCGCGGCCGCCCGGTCCGACGTGGTCGTCACCACCGGCGGCACCATGCACGGACCCGTCGACCACCTGCACCCCACGCTGGCCACGCTGGGCGCGTCCTACGTCGTCGACACGGTGGCGGTGCGCCCCGGCTTCCCGATGCTCACCGCCCGGCTGACCGGGCCCGGCGCCGGCTGGCTGGTGGGGCTGCCGGGCAACCCGCAGTCGGCGGTGATCGGGCTGGTCACGCTGGCGGCGCCGCTGATCGCGGGGCTGTCCGGTGCGCCTCTGCCACCGCTGGCGTCGGTGTCGGTCGCCAACGACGTGCCGGGGCGGGGTAGTTTCACCCACCTGGCGCTGGCTCGCCTGACGCCCGACGGCGCGGTGACGCTGCCGCACGCCGGGTCGGCGATGCTCCGCGGGGTCGCCGGAGCGGATGGGTTCGTCATCGTCCGTCCGGACACCACTGCGCCGAGTGGCACCCGCGCGGACTTCGTTCCGATGCCCAACTGAAGTTCCGGTGGTTGGATGACCACATGAGCAGCGAGACGATGCCGGAGACCATCCGCGTGGCCGGCCACCGGGTCGTGGTGGCCCAGGTCACTGAATCTCCGATTTCCGTGGCCGAGCACGAGCAGGCCGTCGCGGATCTGGCTGCCGGTGCGGTGGTGGGTTTCGCCGGGGTGGTGCGCGATCACGACCACGGGCGGACCGTGACCGAACTGGAATACACCGGACATCCGTCGGCCGGTGAGGTGCTCGAGAAGATCGCGGCCGAGTTCGCCGAGCGTGACGGCGTCGAGGCGATCGCGGTCAGTCACCGCATCGGCCCCCTCCGGTTGGGTGACACCGCGCTGGCCTGCGCGGTCAGCACCGCGCACCGGGCCGAGGCCTTCGCGCTCTGCGCCGAGTTGGTCGACGCGGTGAAGGCGCGGATTCCGATCTGGAAGCGTCAGGTGTTCGAGGACGGCACCGACGAGTGGGTCGCCTGCCCCTGAAGTCTCGCTTAGTATCCGGAGTCGTCACGGTAGGTCATCATTCCGGGTGGTTGCTCTCCGCAGCGCCGTGAGACGTCGTCAGCAGCCGATACCATCGGCGACGATTTAGGCCACCGGAAGGAACTCGAGTGTGAAGGTCTTGATCACCGGCGGTGCCGGCTTCATCGGGAGCACGATCGGTTCGGCCTGCCTCGACGGCGGGATTCAGCCGGTCGTTCTCGACAGCCTGGCTACCGGGAGGCGAGAGTTCACCGAAGGACGACCGTTCTACCAGGGTGACATCGCCGACGGTGCGCTGATCGACCGGATCTTCACCGATCACCCCGATATCGACGCGGTCATCCACTGCGCCGCGCTGATCGTCGTACCGGACTCGATGGCCGATCCGCTGCGGTACTACCGCGAGAACGTCGCGAAGTCGATCGAACTGGTCGACCACCTGCGTCGCAACGGCGTGCAGCGGATCGTGTTCAGCTCCTCGGCGTCGATGTACGGCACGGAGGCCGACTTCTCGGTCGACGAGAACTCGGTGATCGACCCGCAGAGCCCGTACGCGACCACCAAGGTCATGGTCGAGAACGTGCTGCGTGACGTCGCGAAAGCATCGTCGTTGCGGACGTTGTCGCTGCGTTACTTCAACCCGATCGGCGCCGATCCCCAGTTGCGTACCGGTCTCCAGGTGGCCCGGCCGTCGCACGCCCTGGGCAAGCTGGTGCAGTCCTACGAAGACCGGGCGCCGTTCCACATCACCGGCACCGACTGGCCGACCCGGGACGGCACGGGCATCCGTGACTACGTGCACGTCTGGGACCTGGCGCGGGCACACGTCGAAGGCCTCCGCCGCTTCGACGACATCGTGCCCGACTATCGGGTCGTGTGCCTGGGCAGCGGCACCGGCACCACGGTGCGCGAACTGGTCACCGCGTTCGAAGCGGTGATCGGCGAACCGCTGCCGCACGAGGACGCGCCGGCCCGTCCGGGCGACGTCGTCGGCGCCTACGCCCGCAACGGCCTGGCTCGCGAACTGCTGGGCTGGGAGCCGAAGTACGGGGTCGAGGAGGGCATCCGCCACTCACTCGAATGGGCCGCGATCAGGCCGCAGCGGCTGCACGAAGCTCCGTGAGCCGCGGGGCGGCGAGCTAGTTGAGCCGCAGGGCGACGACGATGTCGCCGGTGGGCTGACCGGAGCCGCCTTCCGGCTCGACGGTGAACGAGATCGCGTCCCCGTCGGTCAGATCGAGCACCAGCGCGGTGCCCTCCCGAGCGTCCGCGGCCAGTACGCGCATCGACCGGGGTTGTTCGTTGCGTACCCGCCAGATCTGATAGGTCTGCTTCGGGTCGATGTCCGGCAGATCCGAGTACGTCACCATCGCCGCGTGGTGCTCGGCCGAGAACACCGTCGACACCCGGGCGCCGTCCTCGGTGGTGGTGGTGCGGCTGATCGCGTCGTCCGCGGTGAGCACGGTCTCGATGCGCTGAAGCCGCTCCTGCTCGGCGACGATCAGGCTCCGCTGGTCGCGGTCGCGCTGTTCCTCGACCTCGAGCGTCAGCGCGGCGGCGCCGACCACCAGCGCACACGCCATCCCGAACGTGGTCAGACGGCGGCTCCACGTACGCCGCGGCCGGTCGGTGACGGGCTGAGGAGCCTCTTCGAGGTCATCCGTGAGCTCACCGGTCATCGAGGTGCTCCCAAGCGGTCGGTCATCCCCGCCCACTCTGCCCGGTCCCCGCCACTTTTACTAAGTCACGCCGGTTGGGTGCGAAGGTACCGGGCGAAATGCGGCACTGTGAAGGCAACTGTTCCCCGCTCGGCGGAGTAGATCAGCCCCTTCTTGATCAGACTGTCCCGTGCCGGGGAGAGGCTGGACGGTTTGCGCCCCAGCGAGACCGCGATCTCCGACGTCGACACCGCCTCGCTCGCATCACCCTCGAGGGACGCCATCGCGCGCATGTACTCACGTTCGGCCGGGGTCGCCCGCTCGTACCGGGAGCCGAAGAATCCGACCGCGAGCTCGGCCTCCGCCTCCGGCGCCGCCACCTTCACGTCGGCCGCGGTGATCGGTGAGCGGGGCGCGACGTCCCAGGTGACCTTGCCGTAGGCCTGAACGAAGTAGGGGTAACCATCAGCGGCCTCGTACAGCGCGGTCAGCGCGTCGGCATCGAACGTGGCTTCTTCACGCTCGGCCGGCGCGAGCAGCGCGACGTCGGCGGCGGCCCGGTCGAGCCGATCGATCCGGACGTAGCGGAACAGCCGCTCGGAGTACGACTTGCTGGCCGACAACAACGCCGGCAGGTGCGGGAGCCCGGCCCCGACGACGATCAGCGGAGCACCGGTCTGGGAGAGCTCGTGGCAGGCCGCACAGAGCGCGGAGATGTCCTCGGCGCCCAGGTCCTGCATCTCGTCGATGAACAGAGCGACGCCCGTACCGACCGCGCCGGCCAGGTCGGCCGCGTCCGAGAGCAGCTCGACCAGGTCGATCTCGATGTCACCGGAGTCCGCGCGGCCGCTGATCGCGGGCCCGTCGATGCCGGGCTGCCAGCGGTCGCGGATCTTGCCGCTGGTGGGGTTGGAGCGCAGGGCGAAAGCCTTCAGCGTGCCGAGGAAGTCGTCGATCTGATCGAGCGCGCGGTGCTGGGACGACAGTTCGCGCACCGCCATGTGCAGAGCCCCGGAGAGCGGGCGGCGCAGGGTCTGGTCGGGACGGGCCTCGATCTTGCCGGTGCCCCACTGGCGCCCGATGGCCTGCGAACGGAGTGCGTTGAGCAGCACGGTCTTGCCGACCCCACGCAGCCCGGTGAGGATCATCGACCGTTCGGGACGTCTGCGTGCCACCCGTTCGAGGACGACGTCGAACTGGTCGAGCTCGCGGTCGCGGCCGGCCAGTTCCGGCGGGCGCTGACCGGCTCCGGGCGCATACGGATTACGGACCGGGTCCATACGATCGGACCGTATCGGGCTTTCTAGCGAAAGTGGTAGATCTCGCTAGAGGTTTGTCGACGTGTCGGGCTCGACGTTGGCGCGGAACCAGCGGTCGGAGGCCGGGACGGCACCGTTCGCATCGCGGTTGACCTGGATGATGCTGTTGCGGTGGACGGCGTCCAGGGCCGCGCCGGGCTGCCGCTTGGGGAGCGGGGGCTGGCGATCGAGCGGGACGCGGTCGGGTGCGGCGAGCGAGCGGCGGTCAGCGGCGCCGGCGACGCGGACCGGCGTGACCGGGTGCCGCGTGACGCTGGTGCGCGACGAAGTCTTACGGGGCCGAGGAACAGCATGGGTCATAACGCAGCGCCCTTCCGCGTTGGGGCCACACCGGCCACAGAGGGATGCCCCGGTCACGCGAGGAAACACTCGGTGGTTCAGTGATCAATTGTGTTGTTTACGTGGGGCCGCTGAGCTGCAGACACACACGAGGACCCCGATGATGCCGGATCGAGTCAACTGCCCGCTCGGACCTTGTTTGCGGAGAATGGTAGACCCCCGGGCAGGGGTCATCGCGACCGCATCGATGCGTGTCTAGAGCTTTCTTCGTCGATTCCTAGAATTACGTAGAGAGGCTCAGAGAGAACGCAACTCGATCAGGCTGATCTCCGGCGGCGCGCCGACCCGCACCGGGGGACCCCAGTAGCCGACGCCCCGGCTGACGTAGATCTGGCTGTCGCCGTCGGTGGCCCGCCCCGACACCACCGGCTGTTCGAGCCGGACGCCGTACGTGAACGGCCACATCTGCCCGCCGTGCGTGTGCCCGGAGAGCTGCAGGTCCACGCCGCGGTCGACCGCCTCCGGCCACTGCACCGGCTGGTGTGCGAGCAGGACGACCGGCCGGTCCCGATCACGGCCGTCGAGGGCGGCGGAGAGGTTCGCGCCGTGGCCGGGCACGCCGGAGTCGGCCGCGGTGACGTCGTCGACGCCGGCCAGGTCGAGCCCGGCGCCGCCGGGGATCTCGATCCGCCGGTTACGGAGCACCTGCACGCCGATCGTCGGCAGGTACTCGACCCACTCCTCGGCGCCCGAGTAGTACTCGTGGTTGCCGGTGACGAAGTAGGTGCCGTGCGTCGAGTGGAGCGCGCTCAGCGCTTTGGCGTCCTCGCCGAGCTCGTCCACGCTGCCGTCGACCAGGTCGCCGACGATCGCCACCGCGTCGACGTCGAGCGAGTTCACGCGGTTGACGACCCGTTCGACGAAGGGCCGGTGCAGCGTCGCGGAGATGTGGATGTCGGTGAGCAACGCGACCCGGAACCCGCTCAGCGCCGGATCGAGACGCGGGAGCGTGATCGGGACCCGTTTCACCCGGACGTTGCGTGCCTCGGTGGTGCCGTACCCGACGGTGCCGAGCGCACCGACGCCCGCCGTGACCGCGAGCGCCCTGGCGAGGAACACTCGCCGGTTGTGGCCCCAGTTCTCGGCCTGGGCGGCCTGGTCCTCGCTGGGCCCGCTGTCGACCGGAGGCGCGCCGACCGTGGCCGGCGTCGGCGTCGACGCCTTCCGGGCGCGTGCCCGGCGAGTGATCAGGACGCGGCCGATCAGGCGCACCGGCTCCAGCACCAGCAGGATCAGCACCAGGTAGAACATCACCGCGATCCAGAGCGGCCCGGCCCAGCTCACCACGGTGCCGAGCGGCCCCGGCAGCACGTCCGGGGCACCGCGTAGACCGAACATCGCGGTGGCGACGATCAGCACGGCCGCGCCGAACCCGATCCACCGGATCCGTTTCGACGAGAAGGGACTCGCGACCAGCCGCCACCACAGATAACCGTGGATGCCTCCGACGACGGCAACAGCCACCACGACGATGACGACGACGCCCACAGCGCTCCCTGTAGATGATTCTAGGGCTTTATAGTTCAAACGCTAGACAGTGCTAGCGAGCCCTAGCGGAGCGTAGGGGTCGGCGCCTGAAAGGATCCTGAGGGGCTACCCACCGGCGAACGGCGGCAGCACGTCGACGGTGCCGCCGGCCGGCAGCCGCACCGATTCCTCCTTCGCCGCCACCCCGTTCACCAGGAACGAGCAGGCGGTGAGTACGCGCTCCAGCCGTTCCCCGTGGGCGGCCACCAGTTGCGTCCGCAGCTCGCCGAGCGTTCCCGCGTCCGCGGGTTCTTCCTCGATGCCGGCCGCGGCTCGGGCTCCGGCGAAGTACCGCACCGTGACGTTCACTCAGCCTCCAATGGCTGACATGGGTCGGTCGGGCTGCAGGAACGACGGGTCGTCGATACCGTGCCCCGCCAGCTTGCCCCACATCGCGGTCCGCCACAGGTCCGCGATCTCCGCATCGGTGCCGCCGGAGCGCAGCGCGCCGCGCAGATCGGTCTCGCCGGTGGCGAACAGGCAGTTGCGCACCTGCCCGTCGGCGGTCAGCCGCGTGCGGTCGCAGGCGCCGCAGAACGGCCTGGTGACCGACGCGATGACGCCGATACGCGCGGGGCCGCCGTCGACGAGCCAGGTCTCGGCCGGAGCGGCACCGCGGTGCGCCGGGTCCGGCGTCAGCGCCCATCGGGTTCGCAGCGCGGCCAGGATCTCCGCGGCGGTCACCATCGACGTCCGCTCCCACGAGTGCTGGGCGTCGAGCGGCATCTGCTCGATGAACCGCAGCTCGTGGCCGTTCTCCAGCGCGAACTCGGCGAGTGCGGTCGCTTCGTGCTCGTTGACGCCACGCAGCAGCACGCTGTTGATCTTCACCGGGGTCAGGCCGGCCTCGGTCGCGGCCTGCAGACCGGCCAGCGTGTCGGCCAGGCGGTCCCGGTGCGCCAGCTGCCGGAACGTCTCGCGGTCGAGCGTGTCGAGCGAGACGTTCACCCGGTCGAGCCCGGCGTCCACCAGCGCCGTGGCCTGGCGGGCGAGCCCGATCGCGTTCGTCGTCAGCATCGTCTCCGGCCGTGGCCGCAGCGCGGTGATGGCCTGCAGGATGTCGACGAGCCCGCGCCGCAGCAGCGGCTCGCCACCGGTGAAGCGCACCTCGGTCACCCCGAGCCGCTCCACCGCGATGGTGACCAGCCGGATCACTTCGTCGTCGCTGAGCAGCCGGTCGGACGGCAGCCAGGGCAGGCCCTCCGGTGGCATGCAGTAGCTGCACCGGAGGTTGCATTTGTCGGTGAGCGAGACGCGGAGATCGGTCGCGGTACGGCCGAATCGGTCGACCAGCCCGCGTTCACCGACGGGTCGGTCGGCCGCCGTGCCCTGGCGCTGGGCCGGCACGGCCGGCAGCCCGAGCGGAACCACAGCCATGATCCGAGCGTAACCGGAGCAACGAGTTACCGCCTGAGTCAATTGACTACGAATCCGATGCCCGACTTGGCGCGCACCCCTCATGCTGTGGTCATGGCGCAGGTCGAAGCCGAGCAGCGCACCCTTCCGCCGCTCGAACACTGGGTCTGGGTGATCGCCGCTGCGGTCACCGCCGTCCTGCTCGGGTTCGCCGGGCGGTACGGCTACCACCGCGACGAACTGTACTTCTTGCTCTGTGCGCGCCACCTCGACTGGGGCTTCGTCGACCAGCCGCCGCTCACCCCGGCGATCGCCTGGCTCGCCGACACGATCGCTCCCGGCAACCTGACGGTCTTCCGGACGCCCTCGGCGCTGATCGCCGGCGCCTGCGTGCTGCTGGTCGCCCTGATCGCCCGTGAGCTCGGCGGTGGACGAGCGGCCCAGTTGCTCGCCGCGGTGCTGATCGCCACGTCGTCGGCGGCGTTCGCGTTCGGGCACCTGCTGTCGACCACGACGGTCGACGTCGTGGTCTGGCTGGTCGTGCTCTGGCTGACGCTGCGGGTGCTGCGTACCGGCGACACCCGCTTAGCGGTGCTGATCGGCGCGGTCGCCGGCCTGGGGTTGCTGAACAAGTACCTGGTCGGTCTGCTGGCGGTCGGGTTGGTCGGCGGTCTCCTGGTCGCCGGCCCGCGCCGGTTGCTGCGCGACCGCTGGGTGCTCGCCGGAGCCGCGCTCGCGGTCCTGATCGTGACGCCGAACGTGGTCTGGCAGATCGCGAACGGGTTTCCGCAGCTCGACGTCGCCGCCCAGATCGCGTCGGGGGACAGCTCGTACGCCGGCCGTCCCGTCGCGGTCGCCCTGCAGTTCGTGATCGTCAGCCCGATCGCCTCGGTCGTCTGGATCGCCGGCCTCGTCGCGCTCTTCCGGCGCCCCGAGTGGCGTCCGTACCGGGCGGTGGCCTGGGCGTGGGTGGTGATCGCCGCGGTCGTGCTCATCGGTGGCGGCAAGGGCTACTACGACGTCGCGATGCTGATGGCCCTGACCGGCGTCGGCGCGATTCCGCTGGTCGGGTGGCTCAGCCGCGGCCGGCTGGCGCTCCGCCGGGTCGGGCTCGCCGCCGCAATGGTGTTCTGCGCGGTCCTCGCCGCCCTGCTGATGCTGCCGATCACGTCGGCCTCCTCGGTGCCCGACGCCGTCGTCGCGGTGAACTACGACGCCGGGGAGACGATCGGCTGGCCGGCCGCCGTGGCGTCGATCGAGCGGGTCACGCCGCCCGGCGCGGTGGTCGTCACCAGCAACTACGGCGAGGCCGGCGCGGTCAGCCGGTACGGCACGGTGCCGGTCTACTCGGGGCACATGAGCGTCGCCGACTTCGGCCGACCACCCGAATCGGCCGACGTCGTCGTCGCCGTCGGGTTCGACGATCCGGCCCACCTGCGGCGCTACTTCGGCTCGGTGGAGCGCGCCGGCTCGGTCGCCGTGGGTGTCGACGTCGACAACGAGGAGAACGGCGTCCCGATCTGGCTCTGCCGCAACCCTCGCGAGCCCTGGTCCGGCCTCTGGCCGAAGTTCCGCCGCGTCTGACGGCTCAGTGATCCGACCAGACCGAGTGGACGGCCATCGCCACGTCGGCGGCCTGGGCGCGGCCGGCGCGCGCCGACGGCGGTCGGCGAGCCGGATCGAGCACGTTGCGGCCGAACGCGGCCCGCGCCGCCTGATTCGGCGTGACCACGGCGACGCGGGCCGAGTCGCCGAGGTGCGCGACCTGCGTCGAGACGCCCGGCATCGGCCCGCCGCCGCGGGGCAGCGGCGCGAGCACGACGATCCGATCGCACCCGGACGCGAGATCGACGTTCGCGGTCGACCGGACCCCGCCGTCGATGTACTGCCGGCCGTTCACGGTCACCGGAGGCCAGACGCCGGGCACCGCGCAGCTCGCCGACACGGCGTCCACCAGCGACACGCCGCTGTTCCGGTCGAACGGGGCGAGCTCACCGGTGACGGCGTCCACCGCCGTCAGCACGAGCCGACGATCGGGCCAGTCGTGCACCGGGAGCCGGGAGGCGATCACCTGGCGGCGCTCGTCCTCCGGCACGGTGCGGGTGCGCCGGGCCAGCGCGCCGACCCGGGCCCGGAACCGTTCCGGGCTCCGGCTGGTCACCGCGGCGAATCCCCAGCGCAGGAGCGTCGTCGTACCCATCCGGGCGGGGATCTCGCTACCGCTGGGCTCCAGCTGGTTCTGGTAGAGCTCCTCGATGTCGGCGCCGGTCGCGACGACCGTCCCCACCACCGAGCCGGCCGAGGTGCCGACGATCAGATCTGCCGTGGTCAGGTCGACTCCGGCGTCGAGCAGCCCGGCCAGTAGCCCGATTTCCCAGGCTATGCCGGTGACTCCGCCCCCGCCGAGTACCAGTGCACTCCCCGTCATTCTGTGAATTCTGGTCACATCTGCGGGTCCGTGGGCACGGAATGTGCGGTCCGGCCGTCAGGTGATGCGAACGTCCGTGGCGCCGCGAGCGGTGGCGACGTTCCCGGCCTCCTCGTCGATCGCGGACCGCGCGGCCGGCGGGAGCGGGCGGAACGCCTCGAGCGTGATCGTGAGGCGCTTGCCCGCGAGCTTCGGACGCCAGGTGCCGGCGATCTCCCCGTCGACCAGGATCGCGCCCGGGTTCCCGATCGGCCGCCAGAGCGCCTTCTGCTCGGCCTTCTCCGGCACGAGCAGGTTCCGGTTACGGGTCTGCAGGTACGGATCGCTCGGCGGCAGCAGCCGCACCGGGTCGGGTGCGGCGGGATCGCGCAGCGCGGACTCGGCGTCGGCGGGAATCCAGAACCCGGCCTTCCCGTCCACCCGCACCTCGAGCAGATCCCCGGGCCAGTCCTCGGCGACCCTGGCCTTGCTCGCCGAGAAGTAGGCCGCCACTTCGGCCTGCGTGCCGGGCCCGTGCAGCCGTAGATACGCCGACGCGGGCAGCGGCGCATCGGCGTCTCCGGGGTCCGGCACCCGGCCGGCGATCGGCGACACGATCAGCGGTGTGGTGCCGGGCTCGATCCGGATGCCGCCGGCCAGACCGGCGACGCGGATCAGTTGGTCGCTCAGGTGATCGACCTGGCACCCGGGACAGTAGGAGGCCAGCTCCGGCCGGCGCGCGGTCAGCGCCGTGCTCATCGCGCCCTTGCTGATCGGCGCGGTGACGACCTCACGCAGCGCCGAGGCGGTGGCGCGCACGGCGTCGAGATCGTCGCCGGGGATCCTCGCCGTGGACGCGCCGACCCGCGCTTTCGCGTCCGCCTCGTCGCGGGGGAACAGGGCGGCGGCGAGCGGGGGCAGGTCGGCCGCGCGGTGCACGAACGGCGCACCGCGCGCGCCCCACACGGTCACCAGTGAGTCGTCGTCCTCGAGCGAGGGCAGCCGCGCCGCGAACGCCACCCGGGCCGAACCCGGCGGCGTGTCGGCCACTCCGAGGTCGAGCACGGCCAGCCGCGTGATCTCCGGTTCGGACCGGTCGAGCTGCTGTGCCCCCACCCGGTAGGCGAGCACCTGGTGCCGGTCGACCTCGATTGCTGCTCCCATGGCGCCCAGGTTTCCCCATCCGTGCGAGTGACGTTGACGTGTTTGGAGCCTGTACCTACGGTGTCCCCGTGTCGAGTGCCCCGCTCTCGGTCGACCCGTCGGAGAGCCCTGTTACGCCCGCCGATCCTGACCTGCGCGTACGCCTCCTCGAGACCTTCCGCTGGATCGACCCCGGCGACTGGTGCGACCACCTGCTCACCGACCGGTCCGGGTGGTGGCGCGATCCGGTCATCCTCGACCGGATCGGCCCCGCGCTCGCCGCGCTCTCACCCGCGCTGCCGACCGTGGTCGCCGCTCCGGCCACCAGCGGTTTCCTGCTGGGGCCGCTCGTCGCTCGCTCGATCGGCGTCGGGTTCGTCGAGGCCTACCGCGACCTGAGCGGTGCCGAGCTCGCCGACGAGCTGATCACCCGCGCCGGTGGCCCGGGGCACGACGGCCGGCCGGTGATGCTCGGTGTGCGGGCCCGCCACCTCGGTCCGGACGATGCCGTGCTCGTCGTCGACGACTGGGTGGAGACCGGTGCCCAGCTCTCGGCGCTGGCCGAGATCGTGACCGCGGCCGGTGCGCGGTATCTCGGTGCGGCGGTCATCGTGGACGGTGCGCAGCCGGCCGTCCGTGAGCGGCTGCACGTCCGCGGACTGGTACGAGAGGTCGAGCTAGACCATCACCGTGGGTCGTAAAGCGTCATCAAACGGTCATACCTCCCTCGGTCGAACGGGCGAGACCAGCGAGCACACGGCCGGTTCTCGTCGTGGCGACGCGTCGAGTGGCAACCGAACGGGCATCCTATGGAAGGTCCGTGCGCAGACGCGCCACGCTGTGCTGTCAGGGGTGGGCCCGTCGATGCCAACGAACCCGCACCTCGGGGATCCGGTGGTGTCACCACGCACCGGAATAGTCGGCGCATGCCTGTTGGCGCTCGCGATCGCGGCGTTCGACGTCGCGATGCCGGGTCTGCAGTTCGTCGGGCTGCTCGTCGCGCCGCCGTTCCTCGCAGCCGCGCTGGCGTCGTACCGGGCCACGTTCGCGGTCGGAGCCCTCTGCTTCGTACTGGGGGCGGCACTGGGCATGGTGGACGGCGAGGCGTTCGCACCCCAGCAGGTACTGCGGCTGGCCGCGATCCTCGTCTTCACCGCGCTCGCGGCCTGGCTGTCGATGCTCGGCGACCGCACGTCCAAGCGAGTGGCGACGCTCAGCAAGTTGGCCGCGGTGGCCCAGCAGGCCGTGCTGCGTCCGATCGGGCCGCGGATCGGAACGATGTCGGTCGCGGTGCGGTACGTGTCGGCGAACGCGGAGGCGGACATCGGTGGTGACCTCTACGAGGCGATGAGCACGCCGTACGGCACCCGGGTGCTGATCGGGGACGTGCGTGGGAAGGGGCTGGAAGCGGTCCGGCTCGCCAGCAGCGTGCTCGGGTCCTACCGGCACGTCGCGCACGAGCGGGTCGACCTGCGGGCGATCGTGGCCGACCTGGACCGTGCGGTGGCGCGCTCGGTCGGCTACGAGGACTTCGTCACCGCGTGCCTGATCGAGGAGCGCGGCGGAACCCTGACCGTGCTCAACTGCGGGCATCCGGCGCCGCTGCTGCTGCGCCGGGGCGACGTGATCGCGCTGGAGCCGCCGTCGCCGGCTCCGCCGCTCGGGTTCCTGCCGGTGGTGCGGCCGCGGGTCGAGCGGCTGGAGCCGGGGGACCGGTTGTTGCTGTTCACCGATGGGCTGGCCGAGGCGCGGAGGAACGGTGAGTTCTTCCCGATCCGGGAGCGCGCCTGGCGCATCGCCGGGCACGGCACCGTCGAGGACGGGCTCACCTCGCTCGTCAACGCGTTGCGCGGCTGGGTGCACGGGGTGCTCGACGACGACATCGCGCTGATCCTGCTCGAGTACACCGGCTCCGAGCGCAAGCCCGAGACCTCGAACGCCGCGGCTCGACCGGCCTGGGAGTGGGACCCGATCTCCGGCGATTAGTTGCTGGCGCGGAGCGCTCGACGTCGGCCACTAAGTCGCATTTGTCGGACGTCGATGGGGCGGGGACCGTCACCTCTCGCCAATTTGTTGACGGCTCACGCATGTGAGCCCGCTCATACTCATGCGCGCGAGCATTACCGACCGGTAACATGGCGAATGTTACTGGGCGGTATACCGATGGGTACAGCGGGCTCGTCATGGTGGCGGGCCAGTCTGCACGGGGAGGACCCGCGATGAGCCACTACAAAGCCAACCTGCGCGATCTCGAGTTCAACCTCTTCGAGGTCTTCGGCGCCGGTGATCGCCTGGGCAACGGCCCGTTCGACGCGATCGACGAGGAGACCGCGCGCGCGTTCCTCACCCAGATGGTCGAGCTGGCCGAAGGACCGCTGGCCGAGTCCTTCGTCGACGCCGACCGCAACCCGCCGGTGTTCGACCCGGCCACGAACTCGGTGACGCTGCCCGAGTCGTTCCGGAAGTCGTACCGGGCGCTGCAGGACTCCGAGGCCTGGCAGCTCGACGTGCTCCCGGAGATCGGCGGCATCCGCAGCCCGCGCCAGCTGGTGTGGGCGATCTCCGAGCTGGTACTCGGCTCGAACCCGGCCCTGCACATGTACGCCAGCGGTTACGCGTTCGCCGGCGTGTTCTACAAGCTCGGCACCGAGCAGCAGAAGACCTGGGCCAAGCTGTTCGTCGAGAAGCACTGGGGCTCCACGATGGTGCTCACCGAGCCGGACGCCGGTTCGGACGTCGGTGCCGGCCGCACCCGCGCGATCCCGCAGCCCGACGGCACCTGGCACCTCGAGGGCGTCAAGCGCTTCATCACGTCGGCCGAGCACGACATGGCCGACAACATCATCCACTACGTGCTGGCCCGGCCGGTCGGCGTCGAAGGTGCCGGTGGCCCTGGCACCAAGGGCCTGAGCCTGTTCATGGTGCCGAAGTTCCTCTTCGACGACTCCGGTGAGCTGGGCGAGCGCAACGGCGCCTACGTCACGAACGTCGAGAAGAAAATGGGCCTGAAGGTCTCCACGACCTGCGAGCTGACGTTCGGCGACAAGCACCCGGCCGTGGGCTACCTGGTCGGCGACGTGCACGACGGCATCCGGCAGATGTTCAACATCATCGAGGCCGCCCGGATGATGGTCGGCACCAAGGCGATCGCGACGCTCTCCACCGGCTACCTCAACGCGTTGGACTACGCCAAGAGCCGCGTGCAGGGCGCCGACCTGACCCGGCAGGGCGACAAGACCGCGCCGCGGGTCACGATCATCCACCACCCCGACGTCCGCCGGAGCCTGCTGCGTCAGAAGTCCTACGCGGAGGGCCTGCGCGCGCTCGTGCATTACACGGCGTCGGTGCAGGACGAGGTGATCCTGGCTCAGTCCTCGGGTGACGCCGCCGCCGCCGAGGCGGCCGCGCGGCTGAACGACCTGCTGCTGCCGATGGTGAAGGGCGGTGGCTCGGAGCGGTCGTACGAGTTGCTCGGCGCCGAGTCGCTGCAGACGTTCGGCGGATCGGGCTTCCTGCAGGACTACCCGATCGAGCAGTACATCCGCGACTCCAAGATCGACACCCTCTACGAGGGCACGACCGCGATCCAGGGCCAGGACTTCTTCTTCCGGAAGATCGTCAAGGACGGCGGCAAGGCGCTCGGCGTGCTGGCCGGCGAGATCGCCGCGTTCATCGAGTCGGAGAGCGGCAACGGGCGCCTGAAGAACGAGCGCACGCTGCTCAAGACCGCGCTCGACGACGTGCAGGCGATGGTCGGGTGGAGCGTCACCCAGCTGATGTCGCTGGGCGAGGACCCGTCTTCGGTCTACAAGGTCGGTCTCAACACGACCCGCCTGCTGCTGTCGACGACCGACCTGGTCGTCGGGTGGCTGCTGCTCCGGCAGGCCGAGGTGGCCATCCGGGCGCTCGACGCCGGATCGTCCGACGACTTCTATGTGGGCAAGATCGCCTCGGCCCGGTTCTTCGCCGCGCAGGTGCTCCCGGAGCTGTCGGCCCGGCGCGCTGTGCTCGAAGCGACCACCCTGGACGTGATGGAGGTTCCCGAAAGCGCGTTTTGACACGTGCCTGGCCGTCACCGTTTCGGCATACCGTCGTACCCTGGTTGGAGTAGCGTCGGGCCCGTTCACACGGGTGTGTGATTCGTGTGTCGGGTGGGCCTCTGCCGGGTACGAGGCCCGTGGCGACGCAACCGGGGTGCCGCGTGGCATCCGGCGTACACGACCGGGAGGTCGACATGGGTATCGGCGCGGGGCTCTTCCTCATCGCCCTTGGCGCAATATTCGCCTTTGCCGTCACGGTCGACCTGCAGGGGATCAACCTTCAGGCGGTCGGCTGGATCCTGATGTTCGTCGGCGTCGTCGGGATCTTGATCAGCGTCTTCTACTGGGGTCCGCGTAAGCGCGCGAGCACGACGAACCGGGAGCGGATCTACACCGACGATCCGACTCAGCCGCCGCCTCCGCTGTAAGGCGTCACCAGGAAGCCCCGACCGTTCGCGGTCGGGGCTTCCTCGTTTTCAGGCGTTCACACCCCGGAGCATGAGGACGAGTTCGCTCGGCGCGCCCGGCACCAGGCGGATCGGGATACCCCAGTCCTGCCGGCTCAGGTGGCACGCCGGGTTCGGACCCTCCACATCGCAGCTGGCCGCGTGCGCGATCACCTGCAACACGCCATCGCCCTCTTCGGAGGGCTCGGCCTCGTTCTCGTCACCGGCCAGCGTGATCCGTCGTTCGAGCTCGGTCGTGACGCCCCCGCCCGCGTCGAGCAGCGTGGGCGGGTTCGCCGAGATCTCCAGGCGGGTGGACGGGCCGTAGCGGTCGTCCAGCTTCTGCCCGGCCGGCGGCTCGAACACGATCTCGACCCGGATCGGCCCGGGGCTCAGCTCCACCGGTGGGCGCTTCGTGCGGTGCCGCTGCTGTGCGATCTCCTGGGCGGCGCCCGGTGGCACCGGCCGGGTCACCCGGTGGGCCGCGGATTCCACGACGACGAGCGTGCCGTCGGCGACGACCGCCCCGGACGGCTCGGGCACGTTGGTGGCCAGCGTGGACACCTCGTCGGTGGTCGGGTCGTAGCGTCGGATCGCGTTGTTGTAGGTGTCGCACACCGCGATCGAGCCGTCCGGCAGCACCGCGACGCCGAGCGGGTGCTGGAACAGTGCCTCGTCGGCCTTGCCGTCCATCGCGCCGAAATCGAACAGGCCCTTGCCGACGGCGGTGTGGACCTCGCCGTTCTCGATCCACCGCAGAGCCGAGCTCTCGGAGTCGGCCACCCAGAGCTTCGACGCGTCGGTGGCCAGGCCGGACGGCTGGGCGAACCAGGCCTCGTCCTTCGGGCCGTCCTTGAGCGACTCCACGGTCGTGCCGGCGTAGACGGCGAGGTGGTTCGTCACGGGGTCGAAGGACCAGAGCTGATGGGTGCCGGCCATCGCGACGATGACGCTCTGCTCGTACCAGGCCACGTCCCACGGGGAGCTCAGGCGGGCTTCCCGGGGATCCTCGGGGATGTCCACCGGGTCGCCGGGGGCTCCGCGCCAGATCTCGCCGGTACCGGCGAGAGTCGTGATGCTTCCCGTTTCGAGGGTGAGCGCGCGCAGTTTGTGGTTCACCGTGTCGGCGATGACGACGTCGTAGCCGACGGCCTTCGCGACGTCCTCCGGCAGCACGCAGAGGCCCTGGGGCTCGGAGAACCGCGGGTTCGTACCGTCGTCCGCGCCACGGGTGCCGTCACCGATGCGTCGCAGGACGGTCTCGCCGTCCTGGGCCAGCTCGACGATCGAGTGGTGCGCGGAATCGCTGACCAGGAAGTTGCCGGTGGGCAGGAGCGCGATCTTGCCGGGGAATCGAAGCTCGGTGTCTTCCCGCTTCGTCCGCTCGGGCAGCACGCCGTCGGTGCTCAGCGTGCCCTTCGCGGTGTGCCGCTCGATCAGCTCGCCGATCAGGCGGCGGAGCCCCTCCGCGTGGCCCTCACCGGACATGCTCGCGACCAGATAACCCTCGGGGTCGACGACGGCAAGCGTCGGCCAGGCGCGAGCCGCGTACTGCTGCCAGGTGAGCAGCTCCGGGTCGTCGAGCACCGCGTGCGGGACGTCGTAGCGCTCGATCGCGGCTTTGAGTGCTTCCGGGTCACGCTCGTGCTCGAACTTCGGGGAATGGACGCCGACCACGACCAGTTTGTCGCCGAACTCCTCCTCCAGCGGGCGGAGCTCGTCGATCACGTGCAGGCAGTTGATGCAGCAGAACGTCCAGAAGTCGAGCAGGACGATGCGGCCGCGCAGATCGGCCAGGGACAGGTCGCGGCCGGCGGTGTTCAGCCAGCCGCGACCCTGGAGCTGTGGGGCCCGGACGCGGAACGCTTGATTGGTCACGGGTCCTAGTCTTCTTTACGCAGGCAGAGCACGTATTCGTCCTTGAAGTTGACGAACGCGTCGGTGGTGTCGGGCGGGCAGGAGCCGTCCTCGACGGTCGTCGTGCCGTTGGCGCGGTCGATGATCTTGTAGGAGTCGTCGGTGCCGCAGTCGACCGGGATCGCGCGGTCCTTGTCGCCGGAGGCCTCGCGCTTGATGCATTTGCCGGTCGAGTAGTCGCTGCCGACCACGGCGCTGGCGCCCCAGAGCGCGCCGCCGACGCAGAGGAACAGCACGACGATCGCGGCGACGACGCCGGCCAGGATCGGGCCGCGCTTGTACCAGGGCTTCTTGGGGCCGGCTGGTGCGGCGGGGGTGGGGACGGGCGGTGCGCCCGGGGGGCGTGCGCCGGGAGCGGCGTAGCCCTGCGGGGGCGGACCGTACGCGGTGCTGGGTGGGGGTGTGCCGGTGGCGGCCCAGCCGCCTTGTGCGTTGGGTTGGCCGGGCTGACCTGGCTGCCCGGGTTGTCCCGGGTGACCGGGCTGTCCCGGGTGGCCCGGCTGCGTTCCGGGCTGGCCGGGCTGAGTTCCGGCTTGGCCGGGGTGGGTTCCGGCTTGGCCGGGGTGGGTTCCGGCTTGGCCGAGGTGTGGTTCGGGCTGGCCGGGTTGGGGGGTTGCTTGCCCGGGCTGCGTCGTCTGGCCAGGTTGTGGGAACGAGCTGGGTGGCATGGTGCCGGGTTGGGGGCCGCCGTAGACCGAGCCGGCAGGTTGTTGGTGCGTGCCGGGGGTCGGCGGGGGAGGCGCGGTCGGAGGCGTCACCGGTGGGATCACCGGCGGCCGAGGCCCACCCGAAGTCGGTGCGCCTGCCCCGGGCGGACCGGACACAGGCGGAGCCGAGGTCGGCCGCGAGGTCCCGGCCGGGCTGGACAAAGGCGGCGCTGAGGTCGGTCGCGAGGTCCCAGGCGGGCTGGACACGGGTGGGGCCGAGGTCGGCCGCGAGGTCCCGGGCGGGTTGGACAAAGGCGGCGCTGAGGTCGGTCGCGAGGTCCCAGACGGGCTGGACACGGGTGGTCCGGACACGGGTCGGCTGGACACGGGCGGGGCTGAGGTCGGCCGGGAGGTTCCGGGTGGACCGGACACGGATGGGGTCGCGGGGGTCGTTCCGCTCGGTGCGCCCGAGCTCGGAGCGCCGGAGGTCGGCCGAGCTGCGGCGGGCTCCGACTGCGCGGCGGTGGAGCCGGCGGTCGACGGTCCGGGCGATGGCGGTGCGGCCGGAGGCGCCGATGTCGGAGTGGAGATCTGCACGGTTTCCCGCGAGTCCTGGGCGGGAGGCGGGATCACCTGAGTCGCCTCGGAATCAGCCGGAGTCGAGCCGGTCTGAGCCTGGCCGGCCGAGGTCGAGCCCGTAGGCCCCGCCCCCGAACCTGCGCGGCCCGAATCCGAAGAAGCCGCGCCCACAGTGCCCGGGGCTCCAGTGCCCGGGGCTCCAGTGCCCGGGGCTCCAGCGCCTGAAGTCCCAGCGCCTGAAGTCCCAGCGCCTGAAGTCCCAGCGCCTGAGGTCGCACTGCCCGAGGCCGAAGAGCCCGAAGCGGCAGGGCCCGGAGCCCCAGAGCTCGGAGCCCCGGAGCTGGGCACCCCGGAGCTGGGCACCCCGGAGCTCGGAGCTGCGGAGCCGGGGGCTGCCGAGCCGGGGGCCGTAGAACCGGGAGCGGCAGGGTCTGGGGGCGCGGGGGTCTGGGCCGGCCTCGGCGGGATGACCTGGGTCGCCTCCGGATCGTCCGGCTCGGGCGCAGGAGGCCTCTTAGCCGACGACGGCGCCGCGGGCGTGTCCGAAGCCCCAGGCCCGGACGAGGGCGGCACCTCCGGATCCGGGGACTGCGGCTCAGGCGGGCGAGTGCCCTCGGTCATCGCGCGACTCCTCCACCGGTGCGGATACGGGTCCGAGATTTGGGACGCTATCGGGTCAACCGGTGACAGGGTACGAACACGGCAACTCCTATTACACGTTGGCGTCAAAAACGCCGAAACCCGGTGCCCTCGAGGGGCACCGGGCTCAGGGTCGTGGCGCACTCCCACGACCGGTCGAGACTCGCGTCGGCGGGGTCAAGGCCCGCCGCGCCGACTTAGCTCTGCCGGCTCGCGATCTCGAGGATCTCGTCGCGCATCGTGCCGTCCGGCACCCGTGCCAGAACCCTCTCCAGGGCCCGGGCACGACGGTGCGCAGTGCGCCGCTCACGGAACCGCTGGCTAAACGTGGACACGGTACTACCTTCTTTCCGTCGCTGTTATTAGCTCTACGCCTTCAATAATGCGGCAAGGGGCGCGAATATTCCATCGAACTTACGGTGAGACGCCCCACTGAGGTCTGGTCGTCGAGCTGACACAGCGCGGCGCCCCGCACTCGTCATCGGACGAGAACGGGGCGCCGTGTGGGTTACGCGCTGTGATCTGGGTCGCTACGACCAGGCGAGTGCGGTGCCCTCCGGGTCCTCGAGGAACCGCCCGACGTCGGCCAGGAACTTCGACCCACCCTCGCCGTCGACGATGCGGTGATCGAACGACAGCGCGAGCTGACAGACCGACCGCGGCTTCACGACACCCTTGTGCACCCAGGGGCGCTCGGCGATCTGCCCGACGCAGAGGATCGCGGCCTCGCCCGGGTTGAGGATCGGCGTTCCGGCGTCGACGCCGAAGACCCCGACGTTCGTGATCGTGATCGTGCCTCCGGCCAGGTCGGCCGGGGGAGTGCGACCGGCCTTGGCCACGCTGACCAGTGAATCGAGGGCCGCCGCGAGCTCGGGCAGTCCGAGTCGGCCGGCGTCCTTGATGTTCGGCACCATCAGTCCGCGCGGGGTGGCGGCGGCGATGCCGAGGTTCACGTAGTCCTTGAGCACGATCTCGGCGCCGTCGGGGCCGTCGACCCAGCTGGAGTTCAGCTCCGGGTGGCGCCGGGTCGCCAGGGTCACCGCCTTGGCGACGAGCAGGAGCGGGTTCACGCGGACGTCCGCGAAGCTCCTGTTCGCCCGGAGGCGTTCGACCGCGCGCAGCGTCCTGGTCACGTCGACCGTGAGCCACTCGGTGACGTGCGGCGCGGTGGCCACGCTGTCGACCATCGCCGCCGCGGTCAACTTGCGCACTCCCCGCACCGCGACGCGCTGCTCGCGCACCCCGCCCGGGAACGCGCCCGCCCCGATGCTCTCCACCGACCCCGCACTGCTGCCCGACGCCGCGCCGCTGCCAGGCATCGCGCTGCTGCCAGGCATCGCGCCGCTGTCCGGCGCCGCGCCGCTGTCCGGCACCGCTCCGGCGGAGGTCGGCGAGGCTGGATCGGTGGCTGCCCCGCCGAACGGTGCTGCCCCGCCGATCGGTGCCGCGTCGGGTGACAGCGCCGCCGGAGCACCGGTGGAGGCCCTCACGGCCGCGGCGCGGACGTCGTCGCGGGTGACGGTGCCGTCCGGGCCGGTCGCCGAGATCGTGGCCAGGTCGACGCCGAGGTCGCGGGCCAGTTTGCGCACCGGAGGCTTCGCCCGGGGGCGGGCCGTGATCGTGGGGTGCGCGCGGTGGACCCCACCGGTGGGCAGCGCGGTGACGGTGCCGGCCGCGGTGGCCGCCCGCTCGGCGGCCCGGCCCATCTCGAGACCACCGTGCCGCACCGGTTTCGCCCCGGCGGCGAGCGCGTCGGGGATCGTCGGGAGCAGCGGGAGGGTGTCGTCCGGGGTCGGTTCGGCGCGGTCGCCGCTGAGACCCGAGCCGCTGAGAGAGGTGTTCTCCGACTCGGGTGCGGCGTGCCTGCGCGCCCGTCGCCGTGCCGGCCCACCGCTGCGGGGCCCGTACCCCACGAGCACCGGCGTACGCCCACCCGGCGCCTCGCCACCACCCGACTCACCCGAGCCGCCCCCCTCCGGCTCCCCGCCTCCGGCGGCCCCGCTCCCGACGGTCCCGCTCCCGGCGGTCCTGCCCGCGGCGGTCCCGCCCGCGACAGATTCGCTCCCGGTGGAGCCGCCTCCGCCTGCTGACGCGCTCACCCCAGCGCCACCGGAACCGCTGCCGGCTCCGAGTGGCGCGTCCACCCCGGCGGTTCCGGGAGCGGCGTCGGGCGCGGTGAGCGCAGGCGCGGCTTGATCGGCGTCAGCATGGGCTCCGGGAACCGACGACGGCGGGGAAGCCGCATCGGGGGCGGTGTCGATCGCGATGAGGGGCGAACCGACCTCCACGGTGGTGCCCTCCTCGTGGTGGAGCACGGTCACCACCCCGGCGAACGGCGACGGGATCTCCACCGCGGCCTTCGCGGTCTCCACCTCGACGATCGGCTGGTTCAGCGTGACCGTGTCCCCCGCAGCCACCAGCCAGCGCAGGATCTCCCCCTCGGTGAGCCCTTCGCCGAGGTCAGGCAGGTCGAACGTGCGAATGTCCGCCATACCGTCTCCTCAGAACTCGAACGAGCGGTCGACCGCGTCGAGAACCCGGTCGAGGTCGGGCAGGTAGTCGTCTTCCAGGCGAGACGGCGGGTACGGCGTGTCGTACCCCGTCACTCGCAACACCGGAGCCTCCAGCGCGTAGAAGCACCGCTCGGTGACCCGCGCCGCGATCTCCGACCCGAGCCCGAGCGTGAACGGCGCCTCGTGCACCACGATCAGCCGTCCGGTGCGCTCCACCGACGCGTACACCGGCTCCAGATCGAGCGGGGACAGCGTCCGCAGATCGATGACCTCGAGGTCACGTCCGTCCTCCACCGCCGCGTCCGCACTCTCGAGCAACGTGCGCACCATCGGCCCGTACCCCACGAGCGTGGCGTCGGTACCCGGTCGCACCACCCGGGTCGAGTGCAGCGGGTACCAGTCGGACCGCGGCGCCTCGTCGGGAACCTCGCCCTTCTCCCAGTAGCGCCGCTTCGGCTCGAAGAAGATCACCGGGTCGTCGGATGCGACCGCCTGCTGGATCATCGTGTAACCGTCGGCCGGGTTCGAGCAGGTCACGACCTTCAGCCCGGCGGTGTGGACGAAGTAGGCCTCGGGCGACTCGCTGTGGTGCTCGACCGCGCCGATTCCGCCACCGAACGGGATCCGGACGACGACCGGCAGCTTCACCTGGCCCTGCGAGCGGTAGTGGATCTTCGCGAGCTGGCTGACGATCTGGTCGTAGGCCGGGTACACGAACCCGTCGAACTGAATTTCGCAGATCGGTCGGTAACCCCGCATAGCGAGCCCGATCGCCGTTCCGATAATGCCCGATTCCGCCAGCGGTGTATCGATTACTCGATGCTCTCCGAAGTCTTTCTGAAGACCGTCGGTCACTCGGAAAACGCCTCCGAGCCGTCCGACGTCCTCTCCCATGATCAGCGTTTTCGAATCGGTGTCCAGTGCGCTGCGCAGCCCGGCGTTCAATGCCCTGGCCAGCGTCATCGACGTCATCGACGGCTCCCTTCCCGGCCGGGGACGGTACTCCGCCCGACTTCGTCGTCAGAAGGTAGGAATTCCGAGTGATAGGCCGCGAACGCTTCCTGTTGCTCTTTCAGCACCGAATGTTCACCCGAATAAACGTGGTTGAACAGGTGCGCGGCCTCCGGATCGGGCATTTCCAGGCAGCCGGCGCGCACCCGCGCGGCGAGCGCGTCGGCCTCCGCGTCGACCTCTTCGAAAAACGATTGGTCGACGACCTGCTGGCGGACCAGGAACGAGCGGAGCCGCTCGATCGGGTCCCGTAGCCGCCATTCTTCGAGCTCGGCCGCGATGCGGTAGCGGGTCGGGTCGTCGGACGTGGTGTGCGCGCCCATCCGGTAGGTGAACGCCTCGATGAACGACGGACCCTGACCGCTCCGCGCGTCGTCGAGCGCGCGCCGGGTCACCGCGTAGGTGGCCAGCACGTCGTTGCCGTCGACGCGGACGCCGGGGAAGCCGAAACCCGCCGCTCGCCGGTAGAGCGGGACCCGCGTCTGCCGGTCGGTCGGAGCCGAGATCGCGTACTGGTTGTTCTGGCAGAAGAAGACGACCGGCGCGGCGAACGCGGCGGCCCAGACGAACGCCTCGTTGACGTCGCCCTGGCTGGTCGCACCGTCGCCGAGATAGGCGATCACGGCCTCGCCATCGCCGCCGCCGACCTTGCCGTCCTTCTGGATGCCCATCGCGTAACCGGTGGCGTGCAGGCACTGGGCGCCGATGACGATCGCGTACATCGCGAAGTTGTGCTCGTGCGGGTCGGCTGCGCCGAGGTCGACGCCCCGGAACATGCGCAGCGCGTGCAGCGGGTCGACGCCACGGCACCAGGCGACGCCGTGCTCGCGATAGGTGGGGAAGGCCATGTCCTGCGGGCGGAGGGCTCGACCGGAGCCGATCTGAGCCGCCTCCTGGCCGAGCAGGGAGGCCCAGAGACCGAGTTGACCCTGACGTTGGAGTGCGGTGGCTTCGGCGTCGACGCGCCGGACGAGAACCAGATCGCGGAAGAAGCCGCGGTATTCGGCGTCGGTGAGGTGGACGTCGTAGTCGCTGTCGTGAACGCGTTCGCCCTCTGGGGTGAGCAACTGGACGAAGCCTCGCTCGGCCACGGCGGCCTCGCCGAGTGGTCGGGAAGTTTCGGGGGCGGACTCGGACATGCCGATCTCCTCGCTCGTGCCCTCCGGGGCGGGGTCACCGCACGGAGGTGATCGATACCGATGCCGCTCGCAGGGGTGGCGCGGTCGGCAACGGGCGTTCGGTACGTCGAGGACGTAGGTAGCCCTCGTCGTCAGCATTACCGAACTTCGCGTTGGTGAACAGTGCCGTCCCCCGATCGGGCAGCGGAGCCTGGGCGAACGCCGGGGGTGCCAGGCTCGCCCGGCGGCGGGCGAGCAGCGGACGATGGGACGGTCAGCACGGTTGCCGTCGCCGGCGGGGAGGAGTGGTGATGCGGACGCTGTATCGCCCTTCTCCGCGCCGTCGTCGCGCCCAGTGGGGCGGGGCGGTCGCGCTCTGTGCGCTGGCGACCGGATCCACCGCGGCGCTGCTCGTCGTCGCCAATGCCGGCGTCGACCTGGTGCGCATCACGCCGCTGGAATCCGGGGCCGCGGCGCCCGACCGTGTCGACCGGCTACCGGAAGGCGGAGCGGGCTCGGTGAGGCCGTCGCGTGAATCGGCGTTCGGCTGGTCGGAGCCCGGACCACGCCGGCCACGTGCGACCGGCCCGTCCGCGCCGGCGTCGACGTCGGCGTCGGCCGAACCACGGATCGAACCGACCGGCGAAACGTCGGAGCCGCCCCCGGTCGAGGCCGGAGGCGGGGCGAGCGAGCACGAGGAGTTCTGGAGCATGGACGACACGACACCGAGACCCGGCGAGTCGGGCGCGGTGATGCCGGAGGCCGAGCCGGCGTCCCCTGGGGAGGGGTCGGTACGGCCTACCGACGCCGCGCCTGACTCCGCTGGTACGGCGGACCCCGCCGACGGACGGCGGCCGGCGGTGGGGCGGGTGCGGGTTCGGCCCGGACCGGTGCCGGTCACCCCGTCCGCGTCGCCCACACCTACACCGACGCCGACGCCCACGCCGTCCGGATCCGGTGCGCCCGGGCGCTGATCAGGCCCATGGCGCGCCGAGGATGCGTGGCCGCAGCACGGGCGGGCGGTTGCTCGGCGGTTCGGGTGCCGGCTCCTCGTCGTCGTCCGGCGGCGGGCTCAGCTCCGCGACCAGCTTCTCCAGGTCCTCGGAGACGGACGGGTCCACGAGCATCGCCTGGAGCAGCAGTTGTTGCGCGCGGCTCTGCTGGTCGTGGGTGACCTGATCGACCAGGCCTGCGGGTGCGTGCGCGATCGCCTGGTTGGTTTCCTCGAGGAGCTCCGACTGGACCTCCTCGCGGCCGCGGTGACCGTGTCCGAGGATCTTGACGAACTGGTTCTTCACCGCGGCCCAGCTCTCGGTGCCCGCGGCGGCCACGATCACCGGGCCACCGGAGGCGGCGACGCGATGCAGCGTCGCCATGAGATGCGGGTCCATGAGGTCAACCTTGACCCCGACCGGTGAGCCGGGGCAAGGAGACACTCACGTCCGTTCGACTATCACTCCTGGTAACAGGGGTTAGGAGCGGCCGTGGGCCGTTGCCAGCGCCTCCGCGAACACCTCGGTGGGCTGGGCCCCGGAGACGCCGTACTTCATGTCGAGGACGTAGAACGGCACGCCGCTGATCCCGAGCTCACGTGCCTGGCTCTCGTCGGCGCGCACGGCGTCGGCGTACCGGGTTTTGTCGTTGAGGACCTCTCGAGCCCGGTCCGGGTCGAGCCCGGCGCCTGCGGCGAGCTCGACCAGCGCGTCGACCGTGTGCACGGACTTCGCCTCACCGAAGTGCACGGCGTAGGCGTGGTCGAGCAGTTCCTGCTGATTCCCTTGCTCGGCGGCCCAATGCGCGAGGCGGTGGAAGTCGAACGTGTTGCCGGCGTGCCGACCGTGGTCGTAGGCGAGCCCTTCGGCGGCCGCGGTGTCCTCGAGACGCTTCTCCGCCGCCTCCACCTGGGCCTTCGGCATCCCGAACTTGCCGATGAGCATCTCGGTGACCGGCACGGTCTTGTCGGTCGGATGGCTCGGGTCGAGCTCGAACGAGTGATAGACCACCTCGACGTCGTCGCGGTGCTCGAACGCGGCGAGCGCGTTCTCGAACCGGCGCTTGCCGACGTAGCACCAGGGGCAGCCGATGTCCGACCAGATGTCTACACGCATGACAGCTATAGTTGCCCGTTCAACCACTTATTCCCGGTCAGGCGCTCGTAGCCTTCGACGTACCGGGCCTGGGTGGCCTTGACGATGTCGTCGGGGATCTCCGGTGCGGGCGGCTGCTTGTTCCACCCGGTGCTCGTCGCCCAGTCGCGGACGAACTGCTTGTCGTACGAGCGCTGCGGGCGGCCGGGCTCCCACTCGTCCCGGGGCCAGAAGCGTGACGAGTCCGACGTGAGGACCTCGTCGGCGAGCACGAGCGTTCCGTCGGGTGCCCAGCCGAACTCGACCTTGGTGTCGGCGACGATGATGCCCCGCTCGGCGGCCAGGTCGGCACCGCGCCGGTAGATCTCGAGCGTGAGGTCGCGCAGCCGGTTCGCCTCGTCCGCGCCGACGATGTTCTGGACCTCGTCGAACGAGATCGGCTCGTCGTGGCCCTCGGTCGCCTTCGTGGACGGGGTGAAGATCGGTTCCGGCAGTTTGTCGCCGTCGACCAGGCCGGGCGGCAACTCGATCCCGGACACCGTCCTGGTCTGCTGGTACTCGGTGAGCCCGCCACCGGTGAGGTAGCCCCGGGCGACGCACTCCACCGGAGCCATGCGCAGACGACGGCAGCGGATCGCGCGGCCGGCCCACCGGGTGGGGACGTCAGTGCTGATGACGTGGTTCGGGACCACGTCGTGAAGCTGGTCGAACCACCAGAGCGAGAGCTGGGTGAGGATCGCACCCTTGTCGGGGATCGGCGTGGGGAGCACGACGTCGTAGACCGACACGCGGTCGGACGCCACCAGGATCAGGTCGTCTCCGTCCAGGTAGACGTCCCGAACCTTGCCGGAATGAAGTAGCTCCACGGTCCGTCCCTCTCGTCGCTAGTTGCTCCTTGAGGCTAGTGCAGGACTATAAAAATGGACGTTCATTCATTATTCTGGGTCGGTGCTGGCTACCGGTAGTAGGACCGCGGTTCACGTGGCGCTGTTCCGTGCGCTGGAGTCGGCGCGCCGGGACGGCCTGTTCCACGATTCGTACGCCCGGCTGTTCCTTCCGCGCGGCTACCGAGCGGCGGTGTGGGCGGCCCGGTTCCGGCCCGTCGGGCGGCGGTTGGAGCGCTACATCGACTTCCGGTGGGGCGGCCCGCGCGCGTCCGCGGTGGTTCGGACCCGGTTGATCGACGACTGGGTCGGCGATGCCGTCCGCCGGGGCGCTCGGCAGGCGCTCGTGTTGGGGGCCGGGTTCGACAGCCGCGCGCACCGGCTTCCGGCGCTGGAGTACGTCGACGTGTTCGAGGTCGATCATCCGGCGACCCAGGCGGTGAAGAAGCAGGTCGTGACGGGACACGGGCGGGACGACGTCCGCTTCGTGCCGTTGGATTTCCTTCGCGACTCGTTGGCGGCGGCGCTGGTTTCGGCGGGCTTCTCCTCCTCGGCGCGAACCGTGGTGGTGTGGGAGGGCGTGACGAACTACCTCACCGAGGCGGCCGTCGACGAGATGCTCCGGTACCTCGGCGGGGCGTTGCCTGCGGGTAGCGAGGTGATTTTCACGTACGTCGACCGGGTGGCGCTGGACGCCGGGGTGGCGGATGCCTGGCGCGGGGCGGTCACGGCGGTGGGGGAGCCGTGGACGTTCGGGTTCGATCCGGCTTTGTTGGGGCGGTACTTGGAGGAGCGGGGGTTGTTGCTGGCGGAGGATGTTTCGACGCGGGACGTGGCGCGGTTGTACGGACGGCCGGACACGGCGGCGGAGTTCTACCGGATCGCGCGGGTTCGCGTGAGCGCCGACGATGGGGGCGGCGTTTCGCAGTCGGGCGCGGCCGGAGACGCGGTCGTACCGGCGGGTGTCGCCGAAGGCGGGACTGTGCGGGCGGGTGTCGCCGAGGGCGGGGCTGATGTCGCCGAGGGCGGGGCTGAGGCAGTGGCTGTGCGTGCGGAGGGCGAATCGGCTGTGCGGGCCGACGGGGGTACGGAGAACCGGATCGGGCGGGCGGGTGCGCATGCCGAAGGTGAGTGAGGCGCATCTGCAGGCGCGGCGGCAGCAGATCCTCGACGCGGCGGCCGCGTGCTTCGCGCGGGACGGCTTTCATCGCACGTCGATGCAGGACATCGTGCGGGAGTGCGGGATCAGCGCCGGGCTGGTGTACCGGTACTTCTCCAGCAAGGACGAGATGATCACCGAGATCGTCCGCGAATGGCACGCACACCGCGCTTCGGCGTTGACCTCCGGGGACGGCGCCGGGGCGTATCTGGAACTGCTGCGTGAGATCGGTACGCCGGAAGCGCCGGATGCGCGCCTGGCCCTGCAGGTGTGGGCCGAGTCGGTCCGCTCCGAGGAGTTGCGAGCACTCGCGCGAGACGGGATCGAGCAGGCGTGCGAGGCGGTACGGGGGCAGGTGCCGCCCGGGATGGATCCGGATGCGTTGATCCGCGTCTTCATCGCGGTCTACCAGGGCCTGCTGGTCCAGACGGCGTGGGACGAGCAGCTGGACAACGAGGCTTTTGTCAACGCTGTGGCGGAGATCGTCCGCCGGCTGATGGGGCGGTAGGCGCACGGTGGGGCTGCGCGGCGGTGGGGCTGCGCGGTAGGGCGCTTGTGTCGGGGTGCCGTGAGGTGTGGCGGCAGGCGGAGGCCTTTGCGACCGCCTGGTTGGGCCGGGCGAGATGCCGCGAGGCGGGCGCCCGGTGTTCGGGGCCCGCCTCGTGCGGTTCGGCGCTCGACGAACCTCGGGGGTCAGCGCGTCTGGGCGCGGAGCATCCAGAGGTGCTTCTCCAAGCCCGTGACGATCTGCACGACCAGGTCGTGCGAGACCGCGTCCTTCTCCTCGAGCGTGGGGAGCGTCTCCCGAGCCCGGGCGGCGACCGCGGCCACCTCGTCGGCTACCAGCGCGATCGTTTCCTGGGCGTCGAGCCAACCGGTGCGGAAATCCGCGACCGGTGACTTCGCCACTGCGGCGGGGCGGCCGTCGATGGTGATCTCGAGCGTGACGGCCCGCTCGGCGGCGTCGTCGGAGTAGGTCCTGACGTCGGCGAGGACCTCGTCGAGCTGCTCGTGGACCTGCTTGAAGGTGGCGCCCTGCACGTGCCAGTGCGCCTGCTTCAGGTTGAGCGACAGGGCGATCAGATCGACCGCGACACCTTCGAGGAGGTGACCCACCTCGGAGCGGATGGTTTCGTCCAGGGCGGTGGAACGCGTACCCATATCGAATCCCTCCTAGGGGCGAATATTTCGTGTCCCTAACAGAGGTGACCGGCCTGGAGCTGCGGAAACTGGCTCGAACGTCACACGAAACGAGGCGCGCCCCGGGAATTCAGCGCTGGCCGGGGACTCGGGAATCGTCGTCGGACGGGCCGGAGGACGGGCGGCCGAACGGGTCGTCGCCGTCGTCGGCGGTTGCCCACCAGCGGTCGACCACGTCGGCTGACTCCTTGCGTCGGTTGAAGAACCCGCGCAGGCCCTTGCGCCCGGACTGTTCCGCTTGGTCTTCCCGCAGTGCCTCGGATCCCGAAGAAGGGGCAGTGTCCGGGTCGGGCCGGGACGGATCGGAGCGTCGAGACGGTCGGTCGGCGGGCTCGCGAGTCGACGGGCCGCCGGGGGCGTACCCGTCTGCGGGCGCGTTCGGGCGGGTGCGGGCCCAGACCACCTCGGGGTCGGCTTCGACCTCGGGGCGCGGCGGGGGCGCCGGGGGAAGCTTGGGTCCGCTGCGACGGAGGTGCGGCGACCGCGACGGCCCCCCGTCCTCCGCCGCGCCGGAACGAGCCGTGTCCAGCTCGGCTCCGGCCCGCGCCGCCCGGGCGCCCAACCGCGCAGCAGCCGAGTCCGCGCCCAGCCGACCCGAGGCCGCCCCGTCGCCAGGCCGTGCCGCAGCGGAATCCGCACCGGGCCGCACCGCCGACGGATCCACACCGGGTCGTAGCGCGGACGGATCGCCGGGTCGTAGCGCCGACGGATCCCCGCCGGGACGACCCGGAGACGTCGGGCGCGCGGTCAGCGAGTCGGAACCCGAACGCTCAGGTGAGGAGCCGCCCGGGCGTTGGGTCGGGAAGCCGGCGTTCGGCTGCCCGGACCTCGAAGGAGACGAGATCGGAGTGCCGGGGCGCGGCAGGCCCGGAATCGGCGGGGACCCCACCGGTGGCGGGGGAGTGTTCGCGCCCGGGAACGGACGTAACCCGGGCGCGACCGGAGGCGTCGCCGGGGCCGGGGGGATCGCGCCGCGACGCACGGCGTCGGGGCGCGGCGGCGGAGGGACACTTCCCGCCCATCCCGGCGCGGCCGGCCGCGACGTCTCGGAGCGACCAGCACCGGACAGCGGACGATCAGGCTCGGACAGCGGACGATCGGGCTCGGGCGGCGGTGGGGAAGCCGGGCGGTCGGGATTGCCGGGCGGGGTCGAGTGGGTCATCGCCTGTCCCGTCTCCGGCTCGACGGCGCCGGAAGGTGTCGGGGCGCTCGTCGAGGCCGCCTCGGAGAACATCGTGCTCGGCCGGACGGGCCGGGGACCGACCAGACCGGGCCGCTCAGTGGTCGTGTCCGGCGCCGGGTGGGCGGCCGGGCGCTCGAACGGGTCCGGATAGTTCGACGCCGGCGGGAGCGGCCCCAACCCACTCGGCGCCTCCGCCTCGACGTCCGGGCCGGATTCCGCAGCGGGCGCGGTATCTAAGCCGGTGGAGATGCCGAACTCGAGCAGCGCGTCGCGCACCTGCGCGTAGGCGCTGAGTTCGGCTCGCACCGGACCCAGCACCCGATCGCGGGCAACCGTGGTGACCGCGTCGAGCACGGCCTGCTCGGCCCGGAGACGAGCCTGCCGCGCGCCTCGCCGCGCCACGATCATGCCGACCACGTGCAGGACGGGGCCCAGCACCAGCCCACCGAACAGCAGCGTCAGCGGCACCACCAGGTCGCCGACCTCGAGGGCGTCGCCGACCGCGGCCGCGATGGCCAGCCCCAGCGTCCACGCCAGGCCGCCGAGCAGCGCCAACACCATCAGGTACTGGACCGCCCGGTACCCCCACCACCACAGCGGACGGCGGGCGAGCCCCAGGTCGGCGGTGGCGACCGCCCGATCGAGCGCGTCGGGCAGCTGATCGATCTCGGAGCGGGCCGCGCGGTGCACGAGCCGCGGCCACGGATCGGGCAGCGCCTCGGCTGTCTCGTCGGCGAGGAGGCGGAGCGACTCCTCGACCGCGGGGAGCTGCACCGGGTGCAGCACGGCCGGCCGCGCGGTCGTGCGGCGTCGCGTCTTGGTGGCGTTCTCACGCAGCGGTGCCAGCGGATCGGACTTCGTCCGGCCGAACCAGTGGATCAACGGCCAGCCGAAGCTGCGGCTCGCGGTGAACTTGAAGCCCCGCTCGACCGCCTCGCCGACGGCACCGACGCCTGCGGCCTCGGCCAGCGTCGTGTACAGGCGCTTGGCCGCGGCACGGTCGACGCCTTCGCGAACCTCCGGCCCGGCCAGCGGCGCGAGTTCGTCGGCCACGGTGTCGAGGTCGGCGGCGAGCCGACGCACCGCGGCCTGGCGGGACGACACGGTGGCGGTGATGCGGTCTTTCAGCTCGGGCATGCCGTCGCCGCGCAGCGCCGAGAGCGGCACCAGCGGCACACCGCGCAGCCCGTCGGCGTCGAGCAGCCTGCGGACGTCGGCCAGGCACGCCTCGGTCTCCGCGCTGCTGAGCATGTCGACCTGGTTGAGCACCACGAGCGTGACACCGGCGTGCCGGGACAGGCGGCGCAGGTACCGCGAGTGCACGGCCTCGTCCGCGTACTTCTGCGGATCGAGAACCCAGACCAGCAGATCGACGAGCTCCACCAGCCGGTCGACCTCGAGGCGGTGGGCCAGCTGGGTGGAGTCGTGGTCGGGCAGGTCGAGCAGGACCAGGCCGCGGAGCTCGGCCTGGGAATCGGCGTCGAGCGCGCTCTCCCGGCCGGTGCGGTTGTCGTACGGGATGCTCAACCAGTCGAGCAGCGGGCCGGCGCCGTCGGGCCCCCAGACGCAGGCGTGGGGCGCGTTCGTCACCGGACGGCGGACGCCGACCTCGGACAGGTCGAGGCCGGCGAGCGCGTTGTAGATCGACGACTTGCCGCTGCCGGTGGCCCCGGCGAGCGCGACGACCGTGTGGGCCGGGGAGAGCGACATCCGCTCGGTGATCTGGCGGGTGACATCGCGGGCGGACCTTAACGCGTTGTCGTCCACGCGGCTGTCGACCACGCCCATCACGCGCTCGAGCGACGTCAGGCGCGCGGCGATCGAGGGCAGCTCGTCCGCGGCGGACGGTCGGCTCATCACGATCCCTTCGGCGAGTCGTCGGGCTCCGGTGTGTCGTCGGGGTCGACGTTAGCCGCCGTCGGCACGGCCGGTGCCCTGTCCACAGGCTCGGCTGGGTTTTCGGTCATTTCGGCGGATGCTTCGCTACTCGTCGCGTCTGAGGAGTCGCTCGCGGTGTCGTCGGGCGCCGGTCGTAGGTCGAACGTCGTCGAGGGACGCAGCGCGGCCGCTACCGCCTGCAACGTCTCCGTCGACGGGAGCTCTGACAGATCCCGCGCGGCCGGGCTCGGATTCGGGCGCAGATCGAGCGTGGACGGATCGGCGAAGAGCTGATCGACGACCGAGCGGTTGCGGTCGATGGCCCGGGCGGCATCCCGGAGCCGGTCGGCCAGCCCGATCGGCGGGTCGAGCTCGTCGAGGCGCGCGGCGAACCGGTGCTGTTCCGACGCCAGCGCGGTGGCCAGCCGGTCGAGCAGATCGGCGCGCGCGGTCCGCCCGGCCGCCCGCACGCCCTCGTCCTCGAAGACCTCGGCCAGCAGCTCGGCCGAGAGCGTCACGGTGCCGCCGGCCACGTCCACTTCCCGCCCGACCGGCAGCGTGCCGTCCTGCAGAGCGGCGGAGACGACGACCGGCACCACCCCGGCCCGCATGCTCCCGTCGGCGCGGGCGATCGACGCGTCCACGCCGTCGAGCCACGCCCTGGTGGCGTCCTCGGCCTTCTTCGCGGCCTCCGCGGACGCACGCTCGGTGACCGCTTCGGCGGCGGCCGCCCCGCCGGGATTCGTCCGCCACGCGGCGACCAGCTCGGCCGCCGCCTCGTCGGCGACCGACGTGAAGAGGCGGACGACCCCGCCGACCAGCCCCGCCCTGATCCGGGCCGCCCGGATCGAGGCCTGGCCGCTCAGCACACCGCTCTTGCTGCCCGACCGCGCGTCGAGGATCGCGGCCAGACCGCCGTTGCCGGCGTACTCCTGCCAGCGGCCGACGACGTCGCCCCGGAACAGGACCCCATCTTCCACCGACGCACGCAACCGGGCCTCGGCCGCCGCGTAGGCCTGGCCGATCTGCCCCCGCAACGTCGTGACGGCACCCTGCTGGGCCTTGGTGGCGTCGGCCACCGTGTCGACCCGGTCGCGGACCGCCGCGATCGCCCCGGTGAGCGTCTGCCGGACGATCGTCGTGCGCTGCTCCTCCGACGCGCTGATGCGGCCGGTCCACATCCGCAGCGACCGCACGGCCTGCTCCGGTAGCAGGCCGTGCTCCTCTAGAGCGACCTGCTCGATGACGAAGAGCGGCGCGGCGCCGAGCCCCTCGGCGCGCAGCATCTCGCGCAGGTGCGTGCTGACCGTCGCGTGCGCCAGGTGGTTGACCCGGGACAGCACGATCGCGACCGCGGCACCCCTGGCCACCGCGCCGCGGAGCAGGTCCCACGGCACCGCGTCGGCGTAGCGGGCCGCGGTGGTGACGAAGATCCACAGGTCGGCGGCGCCGAGCAGCCGGACGGCCAGCTGCCGGTTCTCGGCCACGACCGAGTCGACGTCGGGCGCGTCGACGAGCGCGAGGCCGGGCGGCACCGCTTCGGTCGACCGGACACGCACCGTGCCCGGTGCGCCGTCCGCCGTGCGGGGCAGCCCCGGGACCGGGCCGCCGGAGACGAACGTGGCGTGGTCGTCGGGATGGCAGACGAGCACGGCCGAGCGCGTGGTGGGACGCAGCACGCCGGCGGGGCTGATCGGTGCGCCCACGAGCGTGTTGAGCAGCGTCGACTTGCCGCCGCCGGTGGAGCCGCCGATCACCAGCACCGGCGGCGTCCCCGGGTGCGAGAGCCGGGGCAGCAGGTAGTCGTCGATCTGGTCGGCCAGGCCGGACGCCACCGCGGCGGCGTCCTCACTGCCGCGCAGCGGCAGCCCGGAACGAACCTCGTCGAGGCCGGCCCGGAGAGCTCGTAACGGCGAGATCAACCGATCCGCGACGCCCCCCGCGGTGGGTACTGCCGGCCACGAGGTGGCATGTACACCCTCGTCGGTCGTCACCCCGAGCCCCGCCCTTCGCTCTCCGGTCGAGCTGCCGCCGTCATCACTCGGCGTGTCCGCCACGGAGATTACCGTCGGCAGGCGGGGCGAACGTGACGAAGTACCGGCCAACCGGCCTACTAGGGCCTACTCCTCGGGGTCCGACAGATCGGCCAGCGCCGCCTCGACCTCGGCCAGCTGCTGCCGGAGGCGTTCGGCCTGCTCCTCGGCCTCGGCGCGAGCCGCGGACACGATCTCGTCGACGGCGTCGGCGACTGCGGGCGACTCGAGGAGCCCGACCATCTTCAGCGCGTCGGCCGCGCGGACGGACGTCGGCTTCACCAGGACCCGGGCCCCGCGGGCGGCGGAGACCGTCCAGTGGCCCTCGTGGTGGGCGAGCGTCACCGTGAGGTCGGGAGCACGCTTGGCGCCGGCCTTGCGCGCGGGACGCGCCTTCGCGGCCGGCTTCGCCGCACCGTCGTCGACCGTCGGTGAAACGGGCCGCGGAGCGGTAGGCGCCGGCTTCGGCGCCTCGACCACCCGAGCCGCGGCGGCCGGTGCGGCCGGTTTGGTCGCAGTGACCGGTGCGGCCGGCTTGGCCGTAGTGGCCGGCTTGGCCGAAGCGGCGGCCTCGGCCGGGGTGGCGGCCGCGGTGACCGGGCGGGTGGCGGTGGACGTGGCGGCGGCCACCGCGGCCGGCGGTGCGCTCGGCGCCGTGGCCACGGACTCGACACCCGCAGGCGCGATCGCCGCCTTGGGGACGGCCTTCTGACGCGGCGGGGCCTTCGGCGCGATCTGCAGATCGGTCGGGGCGAACGGGAGCTCGTCCCGACCGAACCGAACTACGACCCACTCGTCGGCGGACGGGTCGTCCAGGCGGACGACCTGGCCGATCTGGCCGGCGATCTGCCCGGCCGCCGAGGTGAACTGGACCTTGGGCTTCCGTCCGGCCTCGACCGCCGTACGGAGCGAGTCGAGGTCGGCAGTGGACAGCCCTCGGCTGCGGGTGGTCGGCATCCTGCCTCCTCCAGTGCGTCGGGCTCCTATTCCGAGCCCGCGTCTTGGGGGGATTCCTACCAGAGCCCACCGACGAAACCGTGCAACGGATACCCCGAACTCACAGGTACATCCCGGTCCGCTCGCCGTGCGGCCCCGGTTCGCGGCGTTCCGGGAGTGCTTCGCCGAAGAAGACCTTGCCCCCGAAGTCGCCCTGGAGGCGGTCGTCGAGCACGTCAGCCAGGCCGGTCATGACCCGGATCGCGGTCGACAGGTGGGTCGGCTGGAAGTCGGTGCCGAACACCCCGACCGACGCCCAGACCGTGTCGTCCTCCAGGTACAACCGGCCGACCGGCAGCGTCTTGGTCAGCGCCGAGAGCCGCTCGTAGAGCCGCTGCGTGGCCCGTACCTCGGTCAACACCGGCGACGACACCTCGACCAGCGGTGGGTCGTCGGTGATCCGGACGAACACCATCGCCGAGCCGCTGCGGATCGCGATGTCGCCGTCGGCGTCCAGCGGGAGCTCGTCGACCGGCCGCGCCAGCAGCTCGGAGACCACCGCGCGGACGCGGTCGGGCAGCGGAGCCGCCGGATCGTGAGCGGCGGGCGCGCCCGCGGACGAACCGCCGCCGGGCACCCGCCGGGCGGCGCCGAGCGAGAGCACCTCGACCTCACCCTCCAGCGCGGTGGCCGAGTACGTGAGGAACGCGGGGTGCGGTGTGCCGTAGACCTCGCGCAGCGTCCGGATCGCGATCGCGGCCAACCGGTCGGCGTCCGACGTCGGCATCTGGAGTCCGAAGTTGTCGGTGGTGCCGTCGACGACGCCGGGCGGCGACCACCCCAGCGCCACCAGATCGGCGATCGCGTGCCGGTCGAGCCGGTGCCCCGGTGGCAGCGCGGCGTTGCCGACCGCCTCGGCGTGCAGCAGGTTCTCGTCGAACATCACGAACTCGACCGTGTACGTGGCGTCACCGGTGCCGCCCGCGGTGGGGTCGAGCGTCATCGTGAGCTGAGCGCCGAGCTCCAGCTGGGCGAGCACGCCGGCCAGCGCCGAACGCAGCTCGCTCCAGGCGGCCTCGACCTTCGCGCCGAGGTCCACCGTCGACGGGTCCTCGGGGAGCGGAAGAGGTGAGCCCTCCACCGGGCGCCGTCGAGAGTTGGCACGCTTCGGCTTCGGCACTGGCCCCCCGTCTTCGCCCGGTTCACGGATCTCGTGGACGTCATCTTCACCCAGTTCCAGGAACCGGTCGAGCACGAGTTGTCGCAGCCGCCGGTTGTTCCGGCAAGACCGCAGGTAGGCGAGTTGTGCGTCGGCGCCGCGCGGAGCCGTCTCGTGGTCGCCGAGCCCGGCGGCGCGTAGTCCGGCGACGACGTCGGAGCGTGCGTCGGCGTCCGAGACGAGCCAGCCGTCACGCAGAATCGGCCACGCAATCCGGACGAAATCGACGCGCGGTACCGGACCGAACGTGGCCCGCAGTGCGGCCGCCGGGCCTCCCGCCGCCTCTTCCAGCGCGAGTTCACGCGCCAGTTCGGCGGCCAGCCTGGTGGGCACACTGGACCAGTCGAATCCCGGCATGGCGCCTCCTGTGTCATGCGTTCGCGGCCTCAGGCGCGCTTCGGCAACCCTAGTGCTGCCCTACTTGCCCGTATGACGGGTGGCTGACTCAACAATCCTTCCTTCGACGCTTCCACCGCACACTCGTTGTGGGATCGGACACGAGGTCCGGTTATGAAGGAGAAAAGAGAGTCATGCGGTTAGGTCCTGTCCTCCTAGCGACGGCGGCCGCAGCCACGCTGGCCACGGTGCTGACGGGCTGTTCGTCCTCGAACGAGGACAAGGTTCGGACGGCGCTGTCCGAGTATCTCGACGAGGTCGGCGAGCAGGATTACCGGCAAGCCTGCGACTACGTCGACTCGAAGGCCAAGCAGAAGCTGGGCGGCGACTGCGCCTCCGCGCTCAGCAAGCGGTACGCCGACCTGTCCAGCGGCGTACGTGACGACCTGGACGAGATCGACGTGAACGACGTCCAAGTCAAGGGCTCAACCGCCACGGTCCGCGATGGTGATCTCGAGGTCGAGGAGACCACGAAGACCACCAAGAAGGACAAGAACGGCAAGAAGAAGACGACGACCAAGACGTCGCACCACGCCGCGCCCGACGTCAGCAGCGGCAGTGGCTTCACGCTCGTGAAGAGCGGCGACAACTGGCTCGTCCAGAGCGGGATCTAGTCCGCCAGGAAGCGCTCGACGGTGGCGACCTTGCTGGTCAGGCCGTCGGTGACGCCCGGTCGGATATCGGCCTTGAGTACCAGGCTGACGCGGCCGGCGCCGACCCCGGCGGCCTCGACGGCCCGCTTCACCACGTCCATCACCTCGTCCCACTCACCCTCGATCGAGGTGAACATCGCGTCGGTGTGGTTGGGCAGGCCGCTCTCGCGGACCACCCGCACCGCCGCGGCGACGGCCTCCCCGACCGACTCGCCGGTTCCCATCGGGCTGACCGAAAAAGCGACTATCACGGCTTCAGTCCTCCAGCGTCGTCTCGGAGACCCGGTCGGGGTCCCAGCCCTCGGCGAGCGCGGCGATCTTCGCCGCGGTCTCCCGGGGATCGGCGCCGGCCCCCACGGCCAGGCCGAGCAGGAACGTGGTCAGCGGCGCGGCCGGCCGGGCGACGCCGTGCGCGACGTCGCGCGCCAGGTCGAGCACCAGCGCGCGGTCTACCCGGTGTTCCAGGCCCAGGTCCACGGTGACGGCTGCCACCCAGTCGTCCAAGGTGCTCATCCGCTTGCCTCCTCGGTGTGTTCGGACGCGAGCCGCTCAGCGGCCCGGACGTCGTCTCCGGACGCGAGCCGCTCGGCGGCCCGGACGTCGTCGGCATCGTCGCAGTCGAGCCACGGCGGTGCGCCGTCGGGCGATACCCGCACGCGGGCCAGTTGCAACCCGGCGACGACCCGCCGCATCGGCACCCCGGACGGGGGCCCGACGGAGCGCAGCGCCTCGGCCAGGGCGGAGACGCGGTACACCCCGGCCAGGAACTGGTCCCGGCCGTCGGCGTCGATCAGCACCGCGCCCGGCTGGTCACGGGCGGCTTCACGCAGCGACGCCAGCACCGCGACGGTGAGGAACGGCAGGTCGCCGGCGAGCAACGCGACCAGCTCGACGTCGCCGACGGCCGTCAATCCCGCGGCGAGCGCCGCGACCGGTCCGCCACCCGCGGGGCTCTCGCGCACCACCAGCACGTCGGCGGGAACCGGCTGAGTGGGCCCGACGACGACGCGGGGGCGCGCACCGGGCACCGCGGCCAGCACCCGGTGCAGCAACGGGACGCCACCGATCAGCAGACCGGGTTTGTGCACACCGCCCAACCGCCGGGCCTGTCCACCGGCGAGCACGATCGCCCCGTACGAATCCACGAATCGAAAGTACGCTGAATACTGTCGACCGCGAGGAGAACACCATGGGCAGGGTGACCGGACGCCGACCGGTGGTTCGTGTGAACGGTTCCGAACAGACTCGCCGACCCGACACCCTCGTGGCCGAGGAGCCGCTGGAGATCCGCGTCAACGGGCAGTCGTTCGCGGTGACGATGCGGACGCCCGGCGACGACGTGGACCTGGTGCACGGGTTCCTGCTCAGCGAGGGCGTCGTGACGGCACCGGAGCAGGTGGCGGGCGCGCGCTACTGCCTGGGCACCGGCCCGGACGGGCAGAACACCTACAACGTCATGGACGTCGTGCTGGCGGCCGGGGTGGCGCCGCCGACGCCCGACATCACGCGGAACGTCTACACGACGAGCTCGTGCGGCATCTGCGGCAAGGCGTCGATCGACGCGGTGCGGACGCAGAGCTCGTTCCGGGTCGACGAGGATCCGCTGCGGATCGGCGTGGACGTGCTGGCGAAGCTGCCCGACCGGCTGCGCGAGGCCCAGCGCGTGTTCGACCGCACGGGTGGGTTGCACGCGGCCGCGCTCGCCGGTCCGGACGGCGAGCTGAGCATCGTCCGTGAGGACGTGGGGCGGCACAACGCGGTGGACAAGGTCTTCGGCGCGGCCCTCAAAGCGGGCGCCGTGCCGGCGAAGAGCCAGGTGCTGATGGTGAGCGGCCGGGCGTCGTTCGAGCTCGTGCAGAAGGCCGTGATGGCGGGTGTGCCCTTACTGGCCGCGGTGTCGGCACCGTCGACGCTGGCGGTCGACCTCGCGGCCGAGGCGGGTATGACGCTCGTCGGGTTCCTGCGCGGCGAGACCATGAACATCTACGCCGGCGCCGAGCGCATCGAGCTCTAACGACCGAACTCGAGGATGTCGGGCTCGTCGGTCGGCGCAGGCGGAGCCGGCCGTTCGTGATGGCGGCCGGCGGTGGTCACCGGCGTCCGCCGCGGGCGGAGCTCCACGGTCTTCAGCGACCTCAGCACCGACACCGGTGCCGCCGCCCGATGGACGTTCGGCAGCACCAACCCGAGCCACCCGCCCACCGCGGTGCACGCTCCGCCGCCCAGCGCGGCCGGGATCGCACCCAGCGCCGGGCGCAGCAGCTCGGCGTCGCGCCCCCAGCCGATGAGCACGGCCCCCACCACCGAGACCACCAGGACGGCCGGCCACGCCCGCCGGGGCTTGCCGGTCAGCGAGACCGCGGCGTGTCCGGTGGCGGTGCCGATGCCGACGTAGGACAGCAGGAGGAACAGCGGGGTCACCAGGTCGGGCCCCATCGTCGAAGCCCAGCCTCGTGCGCTCTCGTACAACAGGAGCGCGAAAACCGACGCGGCCGCGCCGACGGCCCAAGCCCGTGCCATGGACGGTCACGGTAGCCCCGTGAGCCTCGTCGGCGGACCGGAATCTAGCGAATCGCGCTCGGGAACAACGCCCGGTACGAGCGCGCGTCCCGGCGATCGGAGGCGGCCAGGACGCCGTGGGCGATCGCGCGGCTCAGGCAGTCGGCCGCCACGATCTGCACGGCACGCTGGTCGATACCGGTCAGCGGCTCGCCGACGCCGGTGGACAGCGCGAACACGGTGTCCCCGTCGGTGATCGTGTGGGCCGGGCGCAGCGCACGGGCCAGCCCGTCGTGGGCCGCCGAGGCCAGCCCGCCGCAGCCGGCCTTGCTCAGCGGCGCGTCGGTGGCGATGACGCCGAGCGTGGTGTTGAAGTTGAACCGGCCGGGTTCGGACGGTCCGATCCAGCGCTCCACCTCCTCCGGGGCCGGCGCGCGTAGGTCGAACTCGCCGGGCAGACCGTCGCTGATGCCGTGGAGCACGCCGGTACGCGGATCGACCGCGCTGCCGGCCGCGTTCACGACCGCGAGCGCGGCGACGGTGTACCCGTCACTGAGGACCGCGCTGGCCGTCCCGACTCCGCCGGCCAACCCGCCGGCCACCGCACCCGTGCCCGCGCCGACGCTGCCGATCTCGACGTGGGCCGTCGCCGCGTCGTACGCCGCGGCGCCGAGCGCGGCGTCGGGTGTGGATCGGAAGTCGCCGCCGCGGGCCAGGTCGAAGATGACCGCGCCCGGCACGATCGGAACCACGCCGTTCCCGACCGGGAAGCCGATCCCGTCGTCCGCGAGCCGGCTGACGACACCGTCGATCGAGGCCAGCCCGAACGCGGATCCGCCGGTCAGGACGATGCCGTGGACCTTCTCCACCAGCTTCCGGGGGTCGAGCACATCGGTTTCACGCGTGCCGGGCCCGCCGCCGCGCACGTCGACGCCGCCGACGGCACCGTCCGGCGGCGGCAGCACCACGGTCACCCCGGACAGCCAGCCGTCACCGCGTCGCTGCGCCTGGCCGACGCGGATTCCCGGCACGTCGACCAGGCTGTTGGTATTTCCGGCGCGGACGACCGTCGGCATCTCCATGCTGTTACAAAACACCAGTGGACCTCGACTACCTGCGTGCGCACCCGGAGACGATTCCGCGGCTCGTCGAGCACCAGCGGATTCGCATCACGCCACTCGGCGGTGCGAAGGGCGGCCGGGTCGAGCGCTGGACGCTCGACGACGGTACGAGCCTGTTCGCCAAGGTCACCGCGGAGCCGAGCGCCGCGCTTCCGGCCGAGGGCCGCTCGCTGCGACGGCTCACCGACGCCGGGGCCGTGAGGATTCCCGAGGTCTTCACCGCCGTGCCGGAGATGCTGGTCACGGCCTGGGTCGACCGGACCACGCCCACCGCGGCCGGGGCCGGGGAGTTCGGCCGCCGCCTGGCGGCGCTGCACGCGACCGGAGAGCCGACGTTCGGCGCCGAGACCGACGGCGTGCTGGCCACGCTGCCGCTGCCGAACACCCCCGAGCCGGACTGGCCGACGTTCTACGTGAAACATCGGTGCGAGCCACTGCTGCGACGCGCGCGTGACGGCGGGGCGCTGACCGCCGGGCAAGCGTCCACGATCGACGCCGCACTGGCGCGTGTCCCGGATGTCGCGGGCCCGCCGGAACCGCCCGCGCGGCTGCACGGTGACCTGTGGTCGGGCAACGTTCTCCCCGGACGGGTCGGCGACGTCGAGGGCTGGTGGTTGATCGACCCGGCGACCTACGGCGGGCACCGCGAAACCGACCTGGCGATGCTCGCGCTGTTCGGCCTTCCGTTCCTGGAGACCGTGCTCGCCGCCTACGACGAGGCCTCGCCGCTGGCCGCGGGCTGGGGTGAGCGCGTCGGCCTGCACCAGCTGTTCCCGCTGCTGGTGCACTGCGTCCTCTTCGGCAGTTCGTACGCGTCCCGCACCGTCGCCGCGGCGACGAGCTTCTAGGCCAGGTTCTCGGCCATTCGACGGAGCGTCGCCACCGTCGTCCGGTAGTCGTCCTCCGAGAGCCCTTCGGTGGCCCGCTGACGCATCTGCGTCACCTCGGTACGCAACGACTCCAGTGCCGCCTGGCCCTCCGCGGTCAGCACGAACCGATCGCCACCCTCGACCCAGCCCAACCGCTCGAGTTCGGCCAGAACCGAGAGCATCTCGCCGGGCCCGAGGAACGGGGCCAGCTCCGCCGTGGCCTCCGCGACCGTCCGGGGCGCGTCGGCCAGCAGGTTCAGCGTCTGCCAGTGCCGCCGCCCGACGCCACGCGAGGCCAGCGTGCGATCGAGGGAACCCTCGAGGACGTTGTCGAGGTTCTTCACCCAGTACCCGATCGGTCGATCCACGGTTCACCTCCATGCGAGGAAACAACTAGATGTAAAGTAGCATCTATGAGCACCGAGGTCGACGCGGTCGAGCGGGCCGTCGTCGCGATGCGCCGGAGCATGACCCGGCGGACGTTCGCGCGGGCGGCCGGGCACGGCGAGAGCACCGCGGCCTACGACGTCCTCGACGTGGTGGAGGCCGCCGACGACCGGGCCACCGTGTCGAGCGTCGCCACCGCGCTGCAGGTCGACCAGCCCCGCGCCAGCCGTGTGGTGGCCGCCGCCGTCGACGCGGGCTGGCTCGTCCGGGTCGCCGACCAGTCCGACGGCCGCCGGGCGTTCCTCGCCCGCACCGAAGCCGGGAGGAACGTCTCCGAGCACCTCCACGGCTTCCGCCGGTCGATGTTCGCGACCGCGATGAAGACCTGGTCCGACGACGAGCGCGCCACGTTCGCGCGCCTGCTCACCGACTTCGTGGCTCAGCTGCCCGGGACCACGAGCCCCGACTCGTAGGCCAGCACCACCAGCTGCGCCCGGTCGCGCGCCGACAACTTCATCAACAGCCGGCTGACGTGCGTCTTCACCGTGTTGAGGCTGACCACGAAGTACTCGGCGATCTCGGTGTTCGACATGCCGGCCGCCACCTGCACGAGCACCTCGCGCTCGCGCTCGGTCAGGCCGGTGAGCTCGGTCGTGCGCACCACCGGTTCCCGGCGGACGAACTCCGCGATCAGCCGGGTGGTCACCCGGGGCGTCAGCAACGACTCACCGGACGCGACGACCCGGATCGCCGCCACCAGGTCCTCCGGCGGCGTGTCCTTCAGCACGAACCCGCTGGCCCCGGCCCGCAGCGCGGCGAACACGTGCTCGTCCTCGCCGAACGTCGTGACGATCAGCACCCGGGCGTCGAGCGTCGCGTCGCCGACGACGTGCCGGGTCGCTTCCAGCCCGTCCATGCCCGGCATCCGGATGTCCATGAGCAGGACGTCGGGCCGCAACGCCCGGCATTGACGCACCGCGGCCGTTCCGTCGGCCGCCTCGCCGACGACGGTGAGGCCCGGTGACGCGTCGACGAGGACCCGGAACCCGGCGCGGATCAGCGCTTCGTCGTCGACGACGAGGACCCGGATGTCAGCCACGGTCGACTCCCACCGGGAAGTTCGCGACGACGGCGAACCCGCCGTCGGGGCGCGGACCGGCGTCGAACGTGCCGTTGAGCAGCGCGACGCGTTCGCGCATCCCGACCAGGCCGAAGCCGGAACCACCGGGGACGGACGCCCGGCCCGCAGCGTTCACCACCGACACCGACAACCCTCCGTCCACGCACGTCACGTCGACCCGGGTGGGGACGGGACCGGCGTGCTTGGCGACGTTCGTGAGCGCCTCCTGGACGATTCGGTACGCGGACTCCTGCACCAGCGGCGGGGCGCTGACCTGCGGCGGCGTGCTCAGCGACACGTCGCAGTCGGCGGTGGCCACGAGCTCGGGCAGGTCGGCGAGCGTCGGCGCGGACGGGGCCGCCGACGACTCGCGCAGCGCGTGCAGCACGGCCCGGAGCTCGTCGAGCGCCGCTCGGCTCGCCGATTCGATCGTGCTCAGCGCCACCCGGGCCTCGTCCGGCTGCTGCTCGAGCACGACCCGGGCCACCCCCGAGCGCACCGCGATCATGCTCAGCGTCGACGACACGATGTCGTGCACGTCGGCGGAGACACGGAGCCGTTCCTCGGCCCGGATCCGCCGCTCCTCCTCCCGGGCCCGCTGCTCCTCGCGCTCGCGCAGCTGCTCGTCGTAGCGGCGCCGGACCGCGATCGCGTATCCGAGGAACGCCGCCGGAACGGCGGTGACCAGCTGGATCGCGTCCTGCTCGACGTCCGGGTGCAGTCCGATCGCGGTAACTTCGGTGGCGGTGACGGCCGCCACCGCCACCCCCGCCGCGATCACCGCGACCCGCCTCGGCCGCCGTTCGGCGGCGGTGAACGCCGCGATGGCCAGCGCCGGCCCGCCGTTGCTCACGAACACGGTGAAGCGGACGCCGGTCGCCGCGGCGACGACGAGCGCGGCGGCCACCACGGCCAGCACCGCCACCGGTGCCCGCCGCCGTACGGCCAGGGGCACTGCTGCCAGCAGCCCGAGCGCCACGATCGCCCAGGTGGGCCCGGTGCCATCGGCCACGCCGACCACGATCGGCCCGGTGAACACTCCGAACGAAGCCATCGCGAGCGCGGCGTCGACGAGGTCGGCTCGGTTCGTTCGCACGGAACGAACGCTAGTGACGTCCGGCGGGCCGGCGCGTCACTCCTCAGCATGACGAGCCGGATCACTACCCGGTGCGACGCGCGACCACGCCCCTCCGCGTCACGGTGAACGGCATGAACACCTTCTCGCGTCCCGCTCTCGTCCTGGCCACCGTCTCCACCGGCATCGGTCTGGCCAGCGGCGTCGCCTGGTACCTCGCCCACCGCGACGACGCGATCGAGCGTCACGTCCCGGGTACGGAGGCGTGGATACCGCACCTCGTGATCACCGCGGTCGTCGCGGTGTGGTGGGTGATCGCGGCGCGCCGGAGCCCACTCGGAGCGAAGGTCGTGTTCTCGCCGCTGCTGCGGCCGATCACGAGCCGGATCGGGGCCACGTTCCGGACCTCGCGCAACCCGTTGCGCTGGGCCGCGGCCGCGTTCCTCGTGTTCCTCCAGCTCTACATGTGCTGGCGCATCGGCGAGCAGGTGTTCGCCGGGCTCGATCCCAACTTCACCCACAACGCGTGGGGCGGACCGTCGTACCTCGGCGCGATGTACTGCCACTACCTCGACGGCGCACTGCTCTTCTCGCTCGCCCACGTCGGGCTGCGCGGGGCGACCGTGCGGTCAGTCGACCGGCAGCACCAGCACGCGTAGCAGGCGGTCGGCGTCGCCGTCCGGGTCGTCGGTGAGACCGGTGTGCACCGGGCCGGGCTGGATCACCGTGCTCCGTGGTGCGGTGAGCCACCGGAAGCGGCGACCGATCTCCTCCTCGCCGGCCGGACCGACGGCGTCGGCCGAGCAGGTCCGGGCGGCCGCCTTCAGCGCCAGCGTGATCGCCTCGGCGTCCGCCCGCGGGTCGAGGGCGTGCAGGCGGTCGGCGTCCAGGTGCACGCGCGAACCCAGGTAGCTCAGCGGACGGCAGTAGAGCAGCACCCCGGCGTTGATCGCTTCGCCGCGCTCCACCCGGGGCACCACCCGCAGGACCGCGTACTCGAACACGTGCCGCGTGCTCACTTGGTGCCCTCGAGCCAGGTGGGCCGGTTCGACGCGACGCTCCGGCGCGAACCGCGGGCGGTCCGGGCCGTCTCCTCGAGCGGTGGGAGCCACGCCGGACGGGCGGCCAGGCGAGCCAGCAGGCGCTCGACGTAAGCGCGGCGGACGTCGTCCGGCGAGTCGAACCCGGGCTCGTCCTCGAGCCAGACGTCCGGCACGGCCGCCACCGCGGCGCCCAGCGAATCGGCGGTCACGAGCGGCGCCAGCGCGGCGTCGGCGGCGTCGAGCGCCGGCGGCTCCCCGCCGGCCGGCGCACAGGCGATCAGCGCGTGCTGGGTGGCGTCGAACGGACGGTCGGCGGACTTCGCCGCTCCCGGCCAGTTGTGGTGGAAGGTCAGCGTGGCCCCGTGGTCGATGAGCTGCAGATCGCCGTGCCAGTACAGCATGTTGGGGTTCCGCCACGACCGGTCGACGTTGCCAACGAGCGCGTCGAACCAGAGCACCCGGCCGGCCAGCCCGGCGTCGACGCTGAACGCGGTCGCGTCGAAGTCGAGCGCGCGCGGCAGGTAGTCCATGCCGAGGTTCAACCCGGCGCTGGCGCGGAGCAGATCCTGCACCTCCTGGTCGGGCTCTCCGCCGGCCAGAGCGGGTGCGACGTCGACCGTGACGAGGTCCGGGATCGGCAGCCCCAGCGCCTGGCCGAGCGTGCCGCAGATGATCTCCGCGATCAGCGTCTTGCGGCCTTGACCGGCGCCGACGAACTTCACGACGTAGGTGCCGAGGTCGTCGGCCTCCATCAGGCCGGGGAGCGAGCCGCCCTCACGGAGCGGCGTCACGTAACGGACGGCAGTGACATGGGGCAGCACAGCCGAAGCCTAGGCCGCCGCCCTAACCGATTACCCGGGTAGTGGGTCGTGAGCCGCCCGTCGTCCCAGACGTGGAACGCCAGCGCCGGCGGGGCGTCCAGGTCGACGATCCGATCGCCCTCCCACGGCAGCAGCAGGGTGGAGACCACGCCGGGGCCGACGAGTAACGGCAGCCCCGCGAACGTGGACGCGGCGGCCGTGTGGGCGTGCCCGGTGAGGACGGCGACGACTTGCGGGAAGTCGCCGAGCACGAGGGCCAGGCTGTCCGCGTCGGCCAGCCGGATCTCGTCGATGTAGGGCTGGTGCAGCACGACGGGGGGATGGTGGAAAACGACGAAGGCCGGGACGTCGGGCGGAAGCGTGGTGAGCGACGTCCGGATCCACGCGAGCGTCTCCTCGGCGAGCATACCGTCGTGGCGTCCGGGGATCGAGGAGTCGCAGAGCAGGAACGCCGGGCCGTCGGCGCCGAGGCGGTGGAGCCGGTTCACGGGCTCGTCGCCGCCGGTCGGGTCGCCGAGGAGGACGGTTCGGTAGGGCCGGCGCCGGTCGTGGTTGCCCGGGCAGGTGAAGAGGTTGTCCCGGTCGGCGAACAACTTCGCGGCTTCCTCGTACTCGGCCGGGGCGCCGTGGTCGGCGATGTCGCCGGTCACCAGGATGGCGTCGACCGAGCAGCGATCGAGGTAGTCGAAGACGGCGCCGGCCCGACCCGCCGCGCGCGGGCCACCGTCCAGGTGCAGGTCACTCACGTGCGCGATCACGGTCATGGGCGGAGCGTTTCACATGAAACGTTCGGGCTTCCGGGAAAGCCAACCGGCGGCGGCGACCCCGAGACCGAAGATCACCGTGCCCGGAATGATCGCGTAGCCCTCCTTGGGCACTGCGGGGCCGAGCACGAGGCCGAGCGTCGTCCCCAGGAAGGACAGCGTGATCCAGGTCGGCAGGAGCTTGTGCCGCAGCGCACCGAAGACGACGAGCAGCGGACCGATCAGCAGCGGCAGGCCGGACACCAGCCCGAACAGGATCGTCGACTCCTCGATTGCGGTGAAGCCGTCCCGGCCGACGGCCGGGGCAACGTAGGCCTCGGCGTAGGAGCTCACCGGCATCAGCACGAGGGCGACCCAGAGGAACCCGAGCCCGACGACGGCGGCCTTCGACCGGGCCAGCCGCTGTCTCAGTGCTCCCAGGCCGGCCGCGATCAGCACGGCCCCGGTGGCGAAGACGACGTGCGCGCCGGCCCAGGTGGGAGCGCTCAAGGCGGCCTCGTTGTGCTCCCAGGGGTGCATCGCGTTGCCGACGGCGAAGAGCACTCCGCCGGCGACGACGGCCAGTGCCTTGGCGTTGGTGCTGGTGGGCGGGGCGACGACGGTCGTGGTTGTCATGGCCCGCACCGTGCGCCCACGCGCTTGTCCCTGAGTTGCCAGGCCGATCGCAAGAGCTTTCCAAGCGGCTCCGCCCACAGTCCGAGGTGCCGCCCACCACCAGAGAGAGGCCCCGCCATGACGACCCCGATCGACGTCCGCCCCCGCTCCGCCGGCGAACCGGTCCCCGACATCCTCGGCATGAAGCTCGCCCACCGCGTGATGCTCAAGGACGCGGCCCGGCTCGTCGCGCTCGCCGCGGACCTGGCCGCCGGGCGCACGGCGTACGACCGGAAGCGGGCGCAGGCGGTCGCCGCCTACGTCGTGGACTTCGCCGACTCCGTGCACCACCACCACACCGCCGAGGACGAGATCCTGTGGCCGGTGATCGCGGCGTCGGCGGGGCCGCACATCGACCTCACCGCGCTCACCGACGACCACAGCGTGCTCGATCCGCGGCTCGATCAGCTGCGTTCGGCGGCGACCCGGTTCGCGGCCGCGCCCGGCGAGGACACCGCGACCGTCCTGGCCGTGGGCCTGGCCGAGCTGCGTGACCTGCTGAACGAGCACATCGCCGACGAAGAGGTGTCGGTGTTCCCGGTGATCGAGGAGTACGTGTCGGTGGGCAACTGGCAGGAGGTCGAGTCGCGTATCCGGAAGCGCGCGTCGCTCACGTTCGAGATCCCGCGTGTGGTGGCGGCCACGACACCGGCCGAGTACGCGACGCTCCGGGCCGAGGCCCCGCTGCCCGTGCGGCTGATGATCGCGCTCCTGGTGCCGCGCTTCCGCCGCCGCGAGCGGGTCGTCTTCGGTTCAGAGACCCAGCGCTCGTAGCTCGGCCGCCACGCGCTCACGGACCCGGGCGGCGCCGGATCGGTGGGCGGCGGCGCCGTCCGGGTCACCCAGGAACTCCACGACCGCGGCCAGCGCGTCGTCGACCGGGCCGACCGGCATCGTGCCGGAATCGAGCCCGGCCACCCGCCCGGCGTACGGCAGCAGGGCTTTCCGCGCGACGACCGCCTCGGCGGTGTCCCCGAGCCGGGCCGCCGCGTGCGCACGCACCGCGGTCGTCATCAGCCAGAAGTAGTCCCTGGCGACCGGCACCCGGTTCGCCCAGGCCGCCCGCGCGTCCGCTTCCCGCCCCGCGTCCAGCCGGCACAACGTCACCACCTCGGACATCGCGCCGGGGATCGCGTCGGCCAACCAGTCCGCGTCGCCGACCACCGGGGACAGGTCGCCCCGTTCGAACCCCACGACGAATCGGCCGACGAGCGCCATCAACCCGCCGTTCGTCGCGCCGGTCTCGGCCAGCCGCGCCGCCACCACCTCGTACTGCCGCAGCCCCTCGTCGTGACGCCCGGCCAGCACGAGCAGCGCACCGGAGAAGATCCCGATGACCCCGAGCAGGTGGCCGAGCTGACCGCTGCTCGACAGCGCCACCGCCTGGTCGACGTGTGCGCGTGCCCGCGTCAGATCGGTGCGGCCGGCGCAGGTCAGGAACAGCAGCCAGTGCGCCACCGCCTGGTAGTCGACCAGCCCGGCCTCGGTGGCCACCTCGAGCAGCTCGGCGGCCAGCGCGTCGCGCTGATCGGCGAGATCCGGGCCGAGTGCCGCGTACGTGCGCACGTTGAGCGCCTCGCACAGCAGCCGCGCGTTCCCCTCGGTCCGGGCGAGGTCGAGCGCTTCCGCGCTCGTCCGCAGGGCTTCGTCGTCGTCCGCGCCTTCGATTTCCCGGAACAAGGCACACAACAAGCCGATGCGGACGCTCTGCGGGAGCGTTCGATCGCGGAGCAGCCCGCGGAGCGGGTCGAGGAGGTCGGCACTGATCGTGCTCTGCTCGCGGACCCGCCAGACCAGCGGTGCGTCCCAGGCCGCCAACGCCCGGACCAGCTGGTCATCGTCGGAGAGTTCGGTCGCGATCCGCACCGCGGTGTGCTGCTGCGTCCGCGCGGTCATCGCGTCACCGGCGCGGGCGTGCGCCGAGATCGAGGGCAGGAGCAGTTCGAGCTGCTCGGCGGGGCTCCGGCCGGCGGCCAGCCGGACCGCGGTGGCCCACTGCTGTGCGGCCTCGCCGAGCGCCCCCAGCTTCTCGGCGGCGCGGGCGGCCGCGACCACGTAGCCGATCGCCTGCTCGTCGTTGCCCGAGGCCACCGCGTGGTGGGCGAGCGTGGCCGCGTCGGCCTCCCGGCCGGCCAGGGTGCGGAGCGCGGCGGCGTGCAGGCGGGTCCGGCGCAGCACCGGGGTGTCGGCGTAGAGCGTGTCGCGGATCAACGCGTGCGCGAACCGCACCCGGCCGGGCGCCGGTTCGTCGAGCAGCCCCGCGAGCACCGCGGTCTCCAGTGCGTCGATCATCTCGTCGGGGTCGCGGCCGGCCACGTCGGCGAGCAGATCGACGTCGACCTCCCGGCCGAGTACCGCGGCCTGCCGCAGCACGGTCACCGACGGGCCGGGGAGCCGGGCGATCCGCCGCCGCAGCACGTCACCGACGCCGGTCGGGACGACGGTGCGCGCGGCCGCCGTGCCCTCGGCGGCCATCAGGCGGGCCAGCTCGCGGACGAAGAGCGGGTTGCCGCCGGTGCGCTCCCGGAGCAGCGTGACGACCTCCCGATCGACGAGCGGGAGACCGGCGGTGCGCGCGAGCCGCTCGATGCCGTCGTCGTCCAGGCCGGTCAGGGACTCCCGGTGCGTGCTGGCCACGGCGAGGGCGGCCCGGGTGGCCGCGAGCTGGTCGCCGTCCTCCGAGCCGCGGTAGGTCGCGAGGACGACGACCGGCAGCAGCGCCACCTGGTCGACGATCTGGCGCAGGAGTTGCAGCGTGAGGCCGTCCGCGCGGTGGACGTCGTCGAGCACGATCAGCAGCGGAGCGCTCTTCGTCACCTCCGTGACCAGGGCGGCGACGGCACGGGCCAGCCAGAACGCGTCGCCGGTCGCGCCCTCGACCGGGCGCTCGGCCAGCAGTGGCGCGAGCCCCGGGTCGTCGGCGTCGCCGGGTAGCGCCCGGACGACCTCGCTCCAGGCCCAGGCCGGCGGCGCGCCGTCGACCTCCGGGCAGCGCCCCCAGGCGACCTGCCAGCCCCGGTGGCGCAGTTCCGCGGTGACGGATTCAGCAAGCGTCGTCTTGCCCGCCCCGGCTTCACCGGCGACCCAGACGACGCCGGCGCCCGTCCGGCTGGTGACCGCCCCGATGACGCGTGCCGTCTCGGGCGCACGCCGCTCTTCGGTCGGCTCCGCGGCTCCGGTGGTGATCTCGGGGAGCGGTGCGGCGGCGCGAGGCACGTCCAGTTCGGGGGCCTGGGCGAGCATCGACGACTCGAGGCGGCGCAGGGCCGGACTCGGATCGATGCCCAGCTCGTCGGCCAGGTGAGCGCGGGCCTGACGCAGCACGGCGAGTGCCTCCGCCTGCCGGCCGCTGCGGTAGAGCGCCAGGCTCAGCAGCCGGACGGCGTCTTCCCGCGTGGGGTGGTCGTGCAGGTGTCGTTGCAGGTCGGGCACGAGCAGCGCGGCCCGGCCGAGCGCCAGTTCGGCGTCGGCCCGGCTTTCCAGGGCGACCAGACGCAGGCCGTCCAGCCGGGCGATCTCGGGTACCGCCCAGGACGCGTCCGCGGACTCCGCGTACGCGGGGCCGGACCAGCAGTCGAGCGCGCGGGCCAGCAACTCGCTCCGGGTCGACGGATCGTCGGTGGCCTGCGCCTGCTCGAGCAGGGCCTCGAACCGCCAGGCGTCGACGGCGTCCGTCGGCAGCGCCAGCGCGTAGCCGGGCGCGGCGCTGACCAGCACCGTGGCCGCGGTGCGCCGGGCCCGCTCCGGCTCCAACGCCCGGCGCAGGTGCGACACGTGCACCTGGAGCGTGGCCAGGGCCTTCGGCGGCGGCTCACCGTCCCAGAGGTCGTCGATGAGCCGGTCGGTGGAGACGACGTGCTTCTGGGCGATGGCCAGCCGGGCGACGACGGAGCGTTGACGTGGTCCGCCGAGGTCGATCGGTACACCGAGCCGGGTGGCCCGTACCGGACCGAGCACCGACACCGTGATGGGCCCCATGACTTGGGAAGATATCCGCTTCGTGGCTCAGAACCGGTCGGTGTCCGGTTCTGTACACCGAATGGGGGTCAGGCGTCGAGCGGGAAGGTCAGGCAGGTCAGACCGCTGACGTCCAGCCGGGTCGACGTCGGTGTGGTGACGACGCTCAGTAGCTCCGAGCCGCAGCCCCGGCACCGCATCACCAGGCCCGGACCGCCGAAGTACACGCGGGTGTCGGCGAGCATCGACGTCCGGCCGCAGGTGGTGCACTGCCCCCGCACGGTGGTGGCCTCCACCGCCAGCAGTTCCTGTAACGGGCCTGCGGCGGCGTTGCCGTCGACGTACCCGTAGTCGTTGTCCACGGTTGCTGCCTCTCACCTGGGATGCCTCATTCTCTTGCTCAGCAGCGTCGCGATCAACGGGGCGAGCAGAAGCATGACGAGCAACCGCAGGATCTGCACGGTGAGGATCAGCGTCGTGTCGGCGCCGGTGCTGGTCGCGGTGGCCAGCACGGCGTAGAGCCCGCCGGGGGTGGTCGCGAGATAGCCGTCGAGCGGGGACGCGCCGGCGAGGCTCAGCAGCGGGATACCGACCGCGGCCGTGGCCACGATCAGCACCAGCACCAACGTGATCGCGAGCGGGAGCAGGCGGCGGACCGAGCGCAGGCTCTCGCGGGTGAACGACAGCCCCACCTGGAGTCCGATGATCGCGTAGGCGACCTGTTCGATCGCGGTGGGGACGGTGGCCCCGTGCGCGAAGCCGGTGACGGTCAGCACCGCAGACAGCACCATCGGCCCGAGTAGCGAGAGCGCGGGCACCCGGGGCAGCAGCCGGGCCAGCACCACACCGACGACGACGCAGACGGCCGTGAACACCAGGCTTCCGTGGCCAGGGGTCAGTTCGGAGCCGGTTCCGTCGCCGGCCGGGAGCGTTCCGGCCACGATCGGCATCGAGACCACGATGACGAGCACCCGCAGGTACTGGACGACCGCGACGACCCGCTGGTCGGCGCCGAGGTCCCGGCTGATCGCGGTGAGCCCGGACGCGCCCCCGGCGATCAGAGCGAACGAGCCCGTGACGGTGTCGACGTCGCGGTGCAGGCCGAGCAGCGCACCGGCGGCGAGGCTCACCAGCAGCGTGGCGAGGACCGCGGCGAGAACGACCAGCCAGTCGCTCGCGAGCGAGCCCAGCGCGCTCGGCTGCACCAGCGCACCGGTCAGCACGCCGACACACGCTTGGGCGATCCGGTTCGCCAGTTCGGGCAGCTCGACCCGGGTGGTCGCTTCCTCGTCGTCGGCGCCGACGACGACGACGGCCTCCGGCCGAGGCCGACGGGCGAAGGGTCGGACGGCGACCACGACGCCGACGAGCAGCGCGGCGAAGAGCGTCGCGGACGGGAGCCCGACGGCGCCGAGCGCCAACGCCAGGAGCGCGACTGCGGCGGCGATCGGGATCCAGACCATCGATCTCAGCCTAGGCAGGCGGGCGCGGAGACCCGGCGATCGATCGTGCGAGAAACGTCTCGGAGGGGTGGGAATGATCCGAGGGCCGGGTACCTTTTACAGAGTGCCGGTCCGGTCCATGCCCCCGGGCCTCACCTTAAGCCGCTACGAGCGGCCACTCGCCGAGAGGCGGCTGCCGGGCCGGCACACGTACCACCTCGGGCGCGGTCTCCTTCGGGAGATCGCGCCCGTTCAGTTCGTCCCGAGGGAGCGCACCCACCGCGCCTGCCAGGGGGTCTCGACCGCCTTGCGGTGGTAGGCACCTCGCACCCACGCCACCGCGTCGCCCGCGGGCATCCCGTCCAGCACCGCGAGCGCCGCCAGCGCGGTACCGGTCCGGCCTCGCCCGCCCATGCACGCCACCTCGACGAACGCCCCGTCGTGCGCCTTCGTCAGCGCCTCGCTCAGCGCGTCGATCGCGTCGGCCCGATCGCGCGGGACCCAGAAGTCGGGCCAGACGATCCGGCGGTGCGGCCAGGCCGGTAGCGGCCCGGGTACCAGCGCGATCAGGAAGTCCGCCGGAGTGTCGGGCACGTCACGCATCCGGCGCCCACGCACCCGGGCCCCCGACGGCAGTTCTACGACGCCAGTCATCGCTCCACCTTGTCGTACCCCACCCCTAGCGTGCACGGCCATGACGCAGATCGAACGAACGCGAGCCGGGTACGACGCGATCGCGGCCGAGTACGCCGACCACTTCGCCGGTGACGACCTGGGCACCCGCCCGATCGACCGCGCGTTCGTGGCCGCGTTCGCGGAGCTCGTCATCGCCGATTCCGGCGCCGGGGCGCGGGTCGTCGACGTCGGGAGCGGCCCCGGTGACCAGACCGCGTTCCTCCACGCGATGGGCCTGAAACCCACCGGCATCGACCTCTCCGCACGGATGGTCGCGGTGGCCCGCGAACGTCACCCGTACCTCGAGTTCGAGGTCGGCTCGATGCTCGCGCTGAACCGGCCCGACGCGTCGCTGCCCGGCCTCTCCGCGATGTGGTCGATCATCCACGTTCCCGACGAACTGCTGTCGACGGCGATCGGCGAGTTCGCCCGGGTCCTGGCACCGGGCGGCCACGCGCTGCTGATCTTCCAGACCGACGGCGAGACGCGGCACTTCGACGAGTTGTTCGGCATCCCGGTCGACCTCGACTACCTGCGTCACCCGGTCGAACGCGTGGTGGAGCTGCTGGAGGCCGCCGGCCTGCGCGTCCACACCCGGATGCGCCGCGAGCCCGACGAGACGATGACCGCACCGCACGCGTTCCTGCTCGCCCGCAAGACACGCTGACCGCTGGACGGCCCGGCCGCCGCCCCGGCCGCACGATGATCGGATGGACGGTGATGTTCGGCGCTACCTCGACGATCTGATCGCGGCCGCCCACAGCGTGCTCGGAGACAACCTCGTGGGCGTCTACGCGGCCGGGTCGATCGGACTGGACGCCTTCCAGCCCGGCCGCAGCGACGTCGACGTGGCGCTCACGGTCTCGGACGCGGTTGCGGGGGAGCGGAAACGCGCCCTCGTGGCCGCGCTCCGGCACGAGAACCTTCCCTGCCCGGCGCGTGGTCTCGAGTTGGTCGTCTACCGGGAGGCGGTGGCGCGTTCGGGTTCGGCCGAGCCGGGATTCGAGGTCGAGTTGAACACCGGGCCGCGGATGGACTTCCGCGAGACCTACGCTCCCGACGCGCGGCCGGTCGCCGACGGTCACTTCTGGTACGCGCTGGACCGCAGCATCCTGCACCAGTCCGGCCGGACGTTGGTCGGCCCGCCCGCGGTGGAGGCGTTCGCCGACGTCTCGCCCACCGACCTGCACCAGCTCCTGGTCGACGCCCTGAGCTGGTGGATCGCCCTGCCGACACCGTCCGGTGACGACCCGGCCCCCGGCACCGAGGACGCGATCCTCGGCGCGTGCCGCTCGCTGGTGAAACACCGCCACGGCGGCTGGCTCCCGAAGGTCCCGGCCGGCCGCCGCGTCGCCACCGGGGCGGCCCCCGCGCGCGTCGCGTCGATCGAGAAGGCGATCGCCGCACGCGCGGGTGGACGACCGCCGTCCGGACCGGAGGCTCGGGCTTTCCAGCGGTGGGCGCTCGACGAGATCAGCGGGTCGCCAGCACGTCCAGGTAGTGCTGGTTGAACATCACGCCGAGAACGTTGCCGAACGGATCGACGACCGACGCGGTGACGAAGCCGGGGCCGCGCTCGGTGGGCTTGTCGTGTTCGGTGGCGCCGAGCTCGAGCAGCCGCGCGTAGGCGGCCTCGACGTCGTCCACGGCCCAGTACGCCACCACGCCCGCGCCGGGGGCCGTCGGCGGTGCGAAACGGCGGTCGAGCAGACCGAGTTCGTGCTGGTAGTCGCCGAGGCGGAACTCGACGTAAGCCGGCGGGCCTTCGACCGGCCGCGCGAAGTACGGTTCGACGCCGAGCAGCGTCGAGTACCAGGCCACCGCCGCCGGCACGTCGTCGGCGAAGTACGTGATCGTGGTGAGTCCTCGCAGCATTTCCAAGCTCCTTCGAACGGGGTTGAGTTCAGCATCCACCCCAAAGTGCTCACCTCCTGAGCACTTTCGGCGACACACTCAACGCATGCGCGCCGACCGCCTCGTGGCCACCCTGCTGCTGCTCCAGGCCCGCGGCCGGATCACCGCGGCCGACCTCGCCGCCGAGCTCGAGACCAGCGTCGCCACGGCCCGCCGGGACCTCGAGGCGCTCTCCGCCGCCGGTATCCCCGTCTATCCCCAGCCCGGCCGCGGCGGGGGCTGGTCGCTCGTCGGGGGTGCGCGCACCGACCTGAGCGGTCTCTCCGCGCCCGAAGCCCAGGCGCTGTTCCTCCTGGTGGGGCCGGCCGCGGCGGTGTCCGACGATGCGAAGACCGCGCTGCGCAAACTCGTCCAGGCGCTGCCCAGGACATTCCGCGCCGACGCCGAAGCGGCCGCAGGCGCCACGATGATCGACAGCACCCGATGGGGCGAGCGGGACCGCAGCCGACCGGCTCGCGTCGACGAACTGCAGACCGCGATCGTCCGGAGGCGCAAGGTCCGGCTGGTCTACGTCAACGGCCGCCGCGAACGCACCGAGCGGCTGGTGGACCCGTGGGGGCTCGTCGACAAAGACGACATCTGGTACCTGATCGCCGGCACCGCGAACGGCCGGCGGACGTTCCGCGTCGACCGGATCCTCGACGCGGAACCGATCGAGGAGCCGAGCACCCGTCCGGACGACTTCGCCCTGGCCGAGGCCTGGGCCGAGGTGGTCGGCGAGGTGGAGGAACGCCGGTCGCGCACCTGGGCGACGGTCACCATCGCGACCAGGTTCGTGCCGATCCTGCGCGACCACTTCGGTCGCCACTGCCACGTGCGGAGCGAGGCCGACGACCGCTCGACCGTCCGCGTCGGCGCCCCCACCCCGCTCGACATCGCCCGCAATCTGGCCGGCTGGGGCGGTCAGGTCGAGGTGCTCGAGCCCGAGCCGGTCCGGGCCCAGCTGGCCCGGATCGGCTCGGAACTGGCGGCCCTCTACCGGGAGAGGTAGGACCCCAGCGCCTCGAGCGCGGGCCCGAACACCTCGGCCGGGAAGAACGCGGTCCAGCGCGCGGCCTCGTCCGACTCGAACACCGCGCTGTACTCGAGGAACGAGCGGCCGTCCGAGACCGGCGTGACGCGGAGCGTCGCGATGTAGTCGGTCACCGGGAACGGCGGCGTGCCGACGAACTCGTAGCTGTAGGTGCGCTCGAGGTCGGACAGCGCCAGCAGACGTTCCCGAATAGTGGCCTCGCCGAGCCGGAAGGCCCGCACGGCCCCGACCTGGTCAGCGGCCTTGCCGTCCTCGATGTTGCTCTCGCTGCAGGCCTCGGACCACCAGGTCGCCAGGCCGTTGAAGTCGCGTGCCACCGCCCAGACGGCGGCGGCGTCGTGCTCGAACACGGTGCTGTAGTACGACCGGGCCATGGAACTCCTCCTAGGACGAGAGTGCGGTCAGTCCGGCCCGCAGCATGGTCGGCTCGTGCCAGACCGGTAGCCGCAGGAACGTGCGTTGTCCGTCGTACGTGGAAAAACCGGGGCCCGCGGCCACCCGGACGCCGGCCCGCTTGCCGCGCTCGGCCAGGGCGACGGCGTCCTGGCCGGTGTCGACCCAGAGGCCCGAGCCGCCGTCGATCGGGTTCCAGTGCCAGTCGGGATAGGCGCACCGCAACTCCGCCTCGGTGGCCGCCAGCGCCTCGGTCAGCATGGTGCGACGCTGGTGCCGGGCCAGGTCGGTGCGCGCGATCAACTCGACGGCGACGAGCTGGTCGGCGACCGACGACGCGAGGTCGACGGCCTTTCGCAGCTCGACCAGCCCGTGGATGCGGGTCTCGCTCGCCCGGATCCAGCCGATGCGGACGCCGCCCCAGAACAGCTTCGAGGTGCTGCCGACGGTCACCAGCAGCTCGGGGTCGACGAGCCCGGCCAGCGTGCGGGCGACCGGAGGACCGGCGAGCGTCAGATCCGCCGAGCAGGTGTCCTCGATGGTGGTGAGCCCCGCGTCGTTGATCAGGGTGGCCAGCTCGGTGCGGCTCCCGTCCTTCATGCTCCGACCGGTCGGGTTGTGGATCGCGGTCTGGCAGAACAGGGCCTGGGGTTTGCGGCTCAACGCGTGCCGCACCTGCTCGACGTCGAGCCCGCCGCCGGCGAGCGGAATGCCCTCGGCCCGCGCGTCGGTGGAGCGGAGCACCTCCAGCGCGCCGCGATAGGTCGGTTCCTCGGTCAGCACCAGGTCGCCGCTTCCGGCCAGGCTGGTGACCGCCAGCCAGGTGGCCTGCTGGGCCCCGGAGGTGACGAGGATCTGCTGCGAGCGGGTCGGCAGCCCGTCGCGGGTGTACTGATCGGCGATGGCCTGGCGTAGCACCGGCAGCCCGGCCGGGAAGTAGCCGTCGGTCGCCAGGTAGGCGGTCAGCTCGGTGCGCGGCCGGGCCAGGACGTCCGCGGCGATCGGCGAGGCGGGCAGCGCACCTGTCGACAGGTCGATGACGTCGCCCGGCGCACTGGTGAACGAGAAGAGCCGGCCGCTCGGACGGCCGTGCAACTGGCCGCGGGCCGACCGCACCCGGGATCCCGAGCCACGGTTCGTGGCCAGGTAACCGCGGGCTTCCAGGGACTCGTAGGCGGACGTCACCGTTCCACGGGAAACCAGGAGCGCGGTGGCGAGGCGCCGTTGGGGCGGGAGCAGGGCTCCGGCGGGCACCAACCCGGCGTCGATCAGCTCGACGAGTGCGGCGACCAGGTCGTCGGTGAGGGTGGCCGAGCCGGTCGTCCAGCCACCGAGCAGACGGCAGACCTCACTCGCGTCCAGTGCCGTCATCGCCACTCGTGCACTGTCCCACTGCGGAGGGGTGCGGGTGTGGGCCAATCCCTGGAAATTGGTCCAGATCTGAGGGCTGCCGGCCGCCTAGCCTCGGCGTAATCGTTCGCACGGCGAAAGGACCGGGTCAATGGCGACCGTGGCGTTGCTCGGCACGTTCGACACCAAAGGCGACGAGTACTCGTGGCTGCGTGACCGCCTCAGCGGGGCCGGCGTCGACGTCGTCGCCATCGACGTCGGCTCCTTCTCGAGCAGCACGCTCGCCGACGTTCACTCCGACGACGTGCTGCGCGCTGCCGGTGCGGACCCCGACACGCTTCGGGAACGCCGCGACCGCGGCGAGATGATGAGCGCGATGGGCGCCGGTGCGGCCGTGGTCGTCCGCCGGTTGTTCGACGAGGGCCGCCTGCACGGGTTGCTCGCCGTGGGTGGCTCGGGTGGGTCGTCGGTGGCCGCGCCCGCGATGCAGGCGCTGCCGATCGGCGTTCCCAAACTGCTCGTGTCGACGATGGCCAGCGGCGACGTCCAGCCGTACGTGGGCGAGGTCGACGCGACGCTGATGTACTCGGTCGTGGACGTGGCCGGGATCAACTCGGTCTCCGAGGCCGTCCTGGGCAACGCGGCCGCGGGTATCGCCGGCATGGCTCGCGCGTACGCCGATCGCGTTCCGGCCGCAGACCGGAAGCCGCTCGTCGGCCTGACGATGTTCGGCGTCACCACCCCGGCCGCCGACGAGGCCCGCGAGCGCCTCACCGACCTCGGCTACGAGGTACTCGTCTTCCACGCGACCGGCACGGGCGGCCGGGCGATGGAGAAACTCGTGGAGTCGGGTCTGCTCGCCGGCGTCTGCGACCTCACCACGACCGAGCTGTGCGACGACCTGGTCGGAGGAGTGCTCAGCGCCGGACCGTCGCGGCTGGAGATCGCCGGGCAGCTCGGCCTGCCCCAGGTGGTGAGCGTCGGCGCGCTCGACATGGTGAACTTCGGCCCGCGCGAGACCGTGCCGCCGCAGTTCGAAGACCGGAACCTGTTCGTGCACAACCCCACGGTGACGCTCATGCGGACGACGCCGGCCGAGATGGCGGAGCTGGGGCGTCGCATCGCCGGCAAGCTCGCCGCCGCCACCGGGCCGACCGCCCTGTTCCTGCCGTTGCGTGGGGTGAGCGCGATCGACGTCGACGGTGGCCCGTTCCGGGATGCGGCCGCGGACGAAGCGCTGTTCGACGCGCTGCGAGCGGGGCTGGCGGGGTCCGGCGTGTCCGTTCACGAGCGGGATGCGGCAATCAACGACGCTGGGTTCGGCGCCGCGGCGGCGGAGGCGTTGCACGGGTACATCAAGGGAGCATCCGCATGAGGCAGGCCGTTCTGGAGCAGTTCCGGGCGTCGGTTGCGGCCGGACGGCCGTTGATCGGCGGAGGGGCCGGAACCGGGATCACGGCGAAGTCGGCCGAGGCCGGTGGGATCGATCTGCTGATCATCTACAACTCGGGCCGGTTCCGGATGGCCGGACGGGGTTCGCTGTCGGGTCTGCTGCCCTACGGGGACGCGAACGCGATCGTGCTCGAGATGGCCAACGAGGTGCTTCCGGTCGTGTCCCGGACGCCGGTGCTCGCCGGGGTGTGCGGCACCGACCCGTTCCGGGTGATGCCGCACTTCCTGCGCCAGGTTCGCGACCTGGGGTTCGCCGGGGTGCAGAACTTCCCGACCGTCGGGCTGATCGACGGGGTGTTCCGCGCGAACCTCGAGGAGACCGGGATGGGCTTCGGACTCGAGGTCGACATGATCCGGGCCGCCCACGAGCTGGACCTGCTCACCGCGCCGTACGTGTTCGACGAGGAACAGGCCGCCGACATGGCCCGGGCCGGCGCCGACATCCTGGTGCCGCACATGGGGCTGACGACGTCGGGGACGATCGGGGCGCAGACCGCTCTGTCGCTGGAGGACGCGGCGCAACGCGTCCAAGCGCTCGCCGACGCCGCTCGCCGGGTGAACCCCGACATCCTGTGCCTGTGCCACGGCGGCCCGATCGCCGAGCCCGCGGACGCGCAGTACGTGTTGGATCACACCGAGGGTGTGGTCGGCTTCTTCGGTGCCTCGTCGATCGAGCGCCTCCCCACCGAGGTCGGCATCCGCCGCCAAACCGAGGATTTCAAAGCCCTGACGTTCAACTTTTGACGGGTGGGGCGAAAGTAGACGCATGGTGATCGTGGCTGGGCAGATCGTGGTGGAGGCTTCCGACCGGGAGGCCTATCTCGCGGGGTGCGTGCGTGTCGTGGAGTTGGCGCGGGCCGCGGAGGGGTGTCTCGACTTCTCGATCGCGGCGGATCTGGTCGAGCCGGGGCGGATCAACGTCTTCGAGCGGTGGGAGTCCCAGCAGGCCGTCGAAGCGTTCCGCGGCAGCGGACCCGACGGCGACCAGTCGGCCGCGATGCTCTCCGCCTCGGTGGCCGAGTACGACGTCGCGGGCATCCGCTCGCTCACCTGAACCGGGTTCAGCGTGCCTCGCTGAACTCCAGCGAGCTGTTCCAGACCCATTCACGCAGCGCCCGGTCGTAGGAGATCTCCGGAGACCGGGCCTCGACGTCGCGGTCGAAGTAGCGCCCGGTGACGCCGTCCAAGTCCGGTGACGTCGCGACGCGGAGGATGAACGCCGCGCTCTGCTCCGGCGTCAGCAGCGAACGTTTGACCAGGCCGCCGAACGGCCGCATGAACGTCGGCATCATGTCGTCGACGATCTTGGTGCCGGCCAGGCCGGGGTTCACCGCGTTGACGGTGACGCCGTCCACGGTCTCGGCCAGGTGGTAGCCGGCCATCAAGGTCAGTAACTTGGCCCGCGCGTACGCGGTGAACGGCTCGAACCCCCGCTCGCCGTTGAGATCCGGCAGCTCGGCCGGCTCCAGCGACACCGGCCGCGGGCGGCGGCGGATCTTCACCTGGCGCGTGTCGGTCATCGCGGCCGAGACGACGTTGACCACCCGCGCCGGTGCCCCGGCCCGCAGCGCCGGACGCAGCAGGTTCGTCAGCCGGAACCCGCCGAGGTGGTTGACCGCGATGTGCATCTCGACGCCGTCGGCGCTGATCGCGCGGTGGCGGAAGTGCGCGCCCGCGTTGTTGACCAGCAGGTGCAGCGCGTCGTGCTTCGCGGTGAACTCGGCGGCGAGCCGGCGGACCTCGGCCAGCGAGGACAGGTCCGCGGTCATGACCTCGACGTTCTTCGGCTCGAACTCCACGCGGCTCCGCGCGACGGCGATCACGGTGCCGCCGCGCCGGGCCAGCTCCCGGACGATGACTCGACCCATCCCACCGGTCGCCCCGGTGACCATGCTGATCATTGCTCCCCAATCTGTGAGACGGACTGTCTCATAGATTAGTGCCGACGTTCTGTGAGTCAAGCTGTCTCATAAGCTGATGCGGTGAGACCCACCGATCCCCGCGTCGAGCGCAGCCGCCAGGCGATGCTCGCGGCCGCGCGTGAGCTGCTGCTCCACCACGGGCCCGGCGCGGTGACCCACCAGCGGGTCGCCGAGCAGGCCGGCGTCGGCCGGGCCACGGTCTACCGGCACTGGTCGCGGGCCGAAGAGCTCCTGCTGGCCACGATGCCCGGTGCCGACCTGCCCTACTTCCGCGACCCGCAGTCGCCGGTGCGGACCTGGCTCTTCGGGGAGCTCCGGCGGCTGGCCGACGAGATGGTCCAGCCGGAGGTGGCCGCCGTGACACTCACGCTGATGCACGGTGCGCTCTGGGATGCCGACATCGCGCGGCAGCGTGACGCCTCGGTCGCGAACATCACCGAGCGGATCGGGGCCGCGCTGACGCTCGCCCGCGCGTCCGGCGAAGCCGTCGTCGCGGTCGACGACGCGGTCGCCGCGGCTGTGTTGATCGGGCCCCTGGTCTACCGCACCGCGATGCAGACCGCCCCCGTACCCGACCAGCTCCTGGAAGCAGCGCTCGACGCCGTATTTGACTTCAAGGGCGCTTGAAGTCGCAGCATCGCCGGCATGAAACGCACCCACGCGGAGACCGACGCGCTCATCGCCCTGCTCGACATCGGTGACGGCATCCCCGGCGGCCAGGAGCTGCGCCGGCGCTCGTACCAGTTGCTGGACCTCGCGCCGGGCAGCGCGGTGGTCGACGTCGGTTGCGGGTCCGGCCGGGCGGCCGCGGAGATGTCCGCGCTCGGCGTGACCGCGGTCGGCGTCGACCCGGACGAACGCATGGTCGCGGTCGCGAGCGAACGGTGGCCCGCCGTGGACTACCGGGTCGCCACCGCGGAAGAACTACCGTTCGGCGACGCCGAACTGCGCGGATATCGCGCCGACAAGGTGTTCCACGTCCTGGACGACCCGGCGCGCGCGGTGGACGAGGCGCGGAGGGTGCTGGCGCCGCGGGGTCGGATCGTGCTCGTCGGGCAGGACTGGGACACGATCGTCATCGACTCCGACGACCCCGCGCTCACCCGCACGATCGTGCAGGCGGCCGCCGACCGGATCCGCGGCCCGCGCGTCGTCCGACGCAGCCGCAACCTCCTGCTCGACGCGGGGTTCACCGACGTCACCGTCGAGGTGCACACCTGGATCTTCACCGGTTCGACGATGGTGCCGATGCTCGCCGACCTGGCGGCCAAGGCGCGCACTGGCGAAGCGACGAGCGACGCGCGAACCGAGACCTGGATCGCCGACCAGCGGGCTCGCGGCGAGCAGGAACGCCTGTTCCTCGCGCTCCCGATGTTCGTCACCGCGGCCACGCGGAGGGCATGAAAAAACCCGCCCGGGTCGGACCCGGGCGGGTTCTCCGTACGATCAACGTCCTCGGGGGCGCCAGACCGGCAACACCGTCTGGCTCAGGGGCACCAACTCACCCCGGTACGGCATCGCGGCCTGGGCCTCGGCGGCTTCGCGCCGAGCCTGCCGCAGTTCACCCACCAGCTCCTCGATCTGTTCCTCGAGGTCACGAACGCGCTTGGTCAGCTCGATGATCTGCTTGATGCCGGCGAGGTTCACGCCCTCCTCCTGGGAGAGCCGGGAGATCTCGCGCAGCAGCACGACGTCGCGTGCGCTGTACCGACGTCCACCACCGGCCGAGCGACCGGGCTGGACGAGCCCGAGCCGGTCGTACTGGCGAAGGGTCTGCGGATGCATTCCGGACAGCTGCGCCGCCACCGAGATCACAAAAACGGGCCCTTCGAAGGCCACGTCGATCTCGATCTCGAACTCCTGCTTGGCGGGCTCACTCATCGTGCTCCCTCCCGTTCCAGGTGTGCCCGAGGGTTGCCGGGCGTAGCGGCGGCAAAATCAGCCAGCGCCTTCCGGGCCGCCTCGTTGAGGTTCTGCGGAACCTCCACCTCGATGGTGACCAACAGGTCACCCGGAGGGGAATCGCCCTTACGGACGCCCTTGCCCCGCACTCGCATGATTCGTCCGCTCGGGGTGCCCGGCGGGATCCGCAGGGTCACCGATCCGTCGAGCGTCGGCACCCGGATCTCGGTGCCCGCCACGGCCTCCGGGAACGTGACCGGAACCGTCAGCGTCAGGTTCAGCCCGCTCCGGCCGAACAGCGAGTGCCCGCGGACGTGGACCACGACGTAGAGGTCGCCGGGGGGCCCGCCGCGCTGGCCGGGCTGACCCTTGCCCTTGAGCCGGATCCGCTGCCCGTCGCTGACGCCGGCCGGGATCCGCACGTGCATCGTGCGGGTTTTGGTGACCCCACCGCTGCCCTTGCAGTCCGCGCACTTCTCGTCGACGACGGTGCCCGCACCCTGGCATTCACGGCACGGCTCGGAGAACGAGAACGCGCCCTGGTTGCGGCTCACCAGCCCGGTGCCGAGACACAGCGGGCAGGTGCGCGGCTTGGTGCCGGCCTTGGCCCCGCTGCCGTGGCAGGTCTCGCAGACGCCCGGCGCGTGCAACCGCAGCGGGACGGTCACACCACGAGCGGCCTCGGAGAAATCGAGGGTCGCCTCGGTCTCGATGTCACCGCCGCGATTGGACGAGCCGGGCTGCCTGCTGCCACCGAACATCGCGCCGAACAGGTCGCCGAGGCCGCCGCTGCGAGCGCGGTGCGCCCCACCGGCAGCCCCCGGCCCGCCGGGACCACCGGCGCCCTGGGAGGCGTTGAACAGATCGGTGAAGTCGAACGGCACACCGCCGGGGCCGGTGCCCCCGAACCCCCCGGCCCCGGCCTGGCGCCGGAACGCGCCAGACCCGAAGAGCGTGCGCGCCTCGTCGTACTCGCGGCGTTTCCGCTCGTCGGACAGGACGCCGTAGGCCTCGGAAACTTCCTTGAACCGGGCCTCGGCCTCGCTGTTGCCGGGATTCTTGTCGGGATGCAGGTCACGCGCGAGCTTGCGGTACGACCGCTTGATGACGTCCGGGGAAGCGTCCTTCGACACGCCCAGGACTGCGTAGTAGTCCTTCTCGATCCAGTCCTTGGTACTCACCGGGCGCGCCTCCCTTCGTCACTCGGCGGACGACTCACCGGACGTCTCGACGCCACCATTATTTCCCGAGTCGCTCGGATTCTCCGGGTCGGCTACGGCGACCATCGCCGCCCGCAGCAGCCGGTCACCGAGCGAGTAACCCTTGCGCAGCACCTCGATGCAGGCTGTCTCGGTGACGTCCGGACTCGTGGTGTGCGCGACCGCCTCGTGGAACGTCGGGTCGAAGGGATCACCCTTCTCGCCGAACGCGTCGAGCCCGAGTTTGGTGAGGATCGCGACCAGTTGCTCGGCGACCGCGCCGAAGGGACCGGTCAGGTCACCGTGTGCCCGCGCCCGGTCGAGGTCGTCGAGAACCGGGAGCAGCGCGGTGAGCACCGCACCCGTTGCTTGCTCGGCCACGGCCTGCCGGTCACGCTCGACCCGACGGCGGTAGTTGGCGTATTCGGCCGTCACCCGCTTCAGGTCGGCGGTGCGCTCGGCAAGCTCGGTCGTCAGCTTCGCCAGATCACTGCCGTCAGCCGTCTGCTCCGTGGTCTCCGTCGCACCCATACCGCCTCCTTCCCCCACGCTGTCGGACGCCCCGGCCGAGGTACCGGCCGGAGCGTCGACGCCTGAGCCGCCGTCCGACGGACCATCCGCCGCGGGGCCGGCGGAGGCCGAAGCCCCCGCCGTGTCCCCGCTGAGGCTGGACACCGCGACCTCTCGCGGTGCCCCGGTCTCCGGATCGATGCGGCGCCGGTCGCGGATCACGACCTTCGGCTGCGGGTCCTCGGAGTGCCCGTCGTTCGTCGTGCTCACTTCTGAGCGCCCCCGCGGTTCTCGTGAGCGCCGCCGCGGTTCTCGTCGTCGACGATCTCGGCGTCGACGACGTCGTCGTTCCCGGCGGAGGCCGACGGCGGAGGCGTGGTGCCACCGGCGGTCGGGCCATCCCCGGCCTCGGCCGCACCGGTCGCGGCCTGGGACTGCGCGTACATCGCGGTGCCGACCTCCTGGGAGATCTTCGCGACCTTCTCCTGCGCGGTCTTGATGGCCTCGAGGTCGGTGCCACCGAGAGCGGACCGGAGCTCGGACAGAGCCTCGGAGAGCTCGGTCTTCTTGTCGGCCGGGATCTTGTCGCTGTTCTCGGCCAGGAACTTCTCGGTCTGGTACTGCAGGGACTCGGCGACGTTACGCACCTCGGCCTGCTCGCGACGCTGCTTGTCTTCCTCGGCGTGCGCCTCGGCGTCGCGCATCATCTGCTGGATGTCGTCCTTGCTGAGCGCGGAGCCACCCGAGATGACCATCTTCTGCTCACGGGCGGTCGCGAGGTCCTTGGCGGACACGTTCACGATGCCGTTCGCGTCGATGTCGAAGGTGACCTCGATCTGCGGGACGCCACGCGGCGCCGGCGGGATGCCGGTCAGCTCGAACATTCCGAGCTTCTTGTTGTACGCGGCCATCTCGCGCTCGCCCTGGTAAACCTGGATCTGCACGGACGGCTGGTTGTCGTCGGCGGTGGTGAAGATCTCCGAACGCTTGGTCGGGATCGTCGTGTTCCGCTCGATCAGGCGGGTCATGATGCCGCCCTTGGTCTCGATGCCCAGCGACAGCGGGGTCACGTCGAGGAGCAGGACGTCCTTGACCTCGCCCTTCAGGACACCGGCCTGCAGCGCGGCGCCGACGGCCACGACCTCGTCCGGGTTGACGCCCTTGTTGGGCTCCTTGCCGCCGGTCAGCTCCTTCACCAGGTCGGTGACGGCCGGCATGCGGGTGGAACCACCGACGAGGACCACGTGGTCGATGTCGGCGACGCGGATCTGCGCGTCCTTGATCGCCTGGTGGAACGGGCCCTTGCAGCGGTCGAGCAGGTCAGCGGTCATCCGCTGGAACTCGGCGCGGGAGACGTTCACGTCCAGGTGCAGTGCGCCGTTGGGCCCACCGGTGATGTACGGCAGGTTCACGTTCGTGGACTGCTGGCCGGAGAGCTCGATCTTGGCGACCTCGGCCGCCTCGCGGATGCGCTGCATCGCGATCTTGTCGCTCGACAGGTCGATGCCGTTGGTGGCGGAGAACTGCTTCACCAGGTAGTCGACCAGGCGCTGGTCCCAGTCGTCACCACCGAGGTTGGTGTCACCGGAGGTGGCCTTCACCTCGACCACACCGTCGCCGATCTCCAGCAGCGAGACGTCGAACGTACCGCCACCGAGGTCGAAGACCAGGATGGTCTGCTCGGTCTCACCCTTGTCGAGGCCGTAGGCCAGCGCCGCCGCGGTCGGCTCGTTCACGATCCGCAGCACGTTCAGGCCGGCGACCTGACCGGCCTCCTTGGTGGCCTGCCGCTGGTGGTCGGAGAAGTACGCGGGAACCGTGATCACCGCGTCGGTGATCGGCTCGCCGAGGTACGACTCCGCGTCCCGCTTGAGCTTCTGCAGCACGCGGGCGCTGATCTCCTGCGGGGTGTACTTCTTGCCGTCGATGTCGACGGTCCAGTCAGTGCCGATGTGGCGCTTGACCGACCGGATCGTCCGCTCGACGTTGGTGACGGCCTGCCGCTTAGCGACCTCGCCGACGAGTACCTCACCGTTCTTGGCGAAAGCGACGATCGACGGAGTGGTCCGCTTGCCCTCAGCGTTGGCGATGACCGTCGGCTCGCCACCCTCGAGGACGCTGACGACCGAGTTGGTGGTACCGAGGTCGATGCCGACCGCTCGTGCCATGGATCCCTCCTCCTAGGGGGTTGCGGAGATCTGTGCTCCGCAGAGTTTTCTCATTCGAGGCTCACCGAACTTGAGTCAACCTCGCGCAAGTTTGCTGATCGGCTCAACGATAGCTCGCCGTGTCTTGTTCCGCGCCAGCGGGGTCAGATTCGGACAGGGCGCACATCCAGCGCTTTCTGGACTATGCCCAAATCGGGACACTGTCACCTCCCCGTCTAGTGGGTGACACGATTGCCTTCCGACGATCTAGCCTCGTGCCCGTGACGGACGGGGCAAACGGTCAACTCGTCGGAGGCCGATATCGGCTGGGCCCGCATCTGGGGTCGGGCGGTATGGGCACGGTCTGGCGTGCCACCGACGACTTGCTGCACCGCGACGTAGCGGTCAAAGAAGTCCCGATTCCCGACGGTTTGCCGGCGAACGAAGCCGAACGATTGCGGGAGCGGTACCTCCGCGAGGCCCGCGCGGCCGCCCGTCTGCGCCACGCCGGTGTCGTCGGCGTCTACGACGTGATCCCGGAGCCCGACCGGGTCTGGATCGTCATGGAGTTCATCGAGGCCCGGAACCTGGCTGAGACCCTGCGCCAGGACGGCCCGATGTCGCCCGAACGCGCGGCCGTGCTCGGTCTGCAGATCCTGGACGCGCTCGACCACGCCCACCGCGCCGGCGTGCTGCACCGGGACGTCAAACCGGCAAACGTCATGGTCACGCGGGAGGACCAGGGCGAGAGGGCGGTGCTCACCGACTTCGGCGTCGCGTCGGTCGTCGGCGACGCGTCGCTGACCCGCACCGGCCACCTGGTCGGCTCGCCGGCCTACCTCTCACCGGAGCGGCTCACCGGCGGGGAGGTGGGGTCGCCGGCCGACCTCTGGTCGCTCGGCTGCACGCTGTTCGCGGCGGTCGAGGGCAAGGCGCCGTTCGTCCGCGACGAGCAGTTCGCGGTCATCACCGCGATCACGCTGGAGCCGGTTCCGCCGGCGCCCCGGGCCGGGAACCTCGCGCCGGTGATCGCCGGCCTGCTCGACAAGGATCCCGAGCAGCGCTGGGACGCCACCCGCACCCGGGCCGCACTGCGCCGGGTCGCCGACGGGCTGCCGGTCGAGACCCTCACCGCGACGTCCTGGGGCACGCCGCCACCCAACGACGAGCGGCAGAACGTCTGGATGCCCGGCGATCCGACCGGGTCGATCTCCGGCGCGCCGGTGTCGGGCACGCCCCAGGAGTACCGGCTGGAGCCGAGCCCGCGCGCCGACTGGACCCCCTCGTCGATTCCCGACCTGTCCGGGCCCCGGCCCGTCTCCGGCAGCCCCGGAATCAACGTCTCCGGGCTCTACGAGTCGAGCGCCCGGCAGGCCACTGGACGGATCTCCGGCACCGCCCGGCCGACCTCGGTGCCGCCGGCGGCGTACGTCCGGCCGCCGTCCGGCCCGCCGCACTCCGCCCCGCCGTACTCCGCCGGGCCGCAGGCCGCTCCGGAGCCGCCGCGGAAGGGCCGGCTGGGACTCTGGCTGCTGGCCGCTCTGCTCGTCGTGCTCCTCGCCGGCACCGCGGGGGTGGTGGCGAGGAAGAACGGCTGGCTCGACCTCTCCGGTGGCGCGGACCCGACGAGCTCGCCGACCGAGGCTCCGCCCTCGTCGTCAGGGGCGCCCGAACCGGCCGCGAACACGTACAAGGGCGACCGGTACACGCTGCGCTATCCGCAGACGTGGAAGGTCTACTGCATGGAGGACCCGGCCGAGATCGAGCGGCAGGGGCACGACGGCTGCTACTTCGACCAGCTGACTCCCGCCCAGCACACCGACGACAACACCGACTTACGACGCAGCCCGTACGTGCTCGTCATCGTCGGCAAGGCGGACGGCACCGCGCTGGAGCAGCTCGAGCGCGAGGAGTCGGTCGCGGCCAAGAAGGGCTCGTTCCCCGAGTACGCGCGCGTACAGCTCGAGGAGCAGACCTACGGCGAGCACCAGGGTGCCGTTCTCGAGTTCACCCACCAGGGCGTCGTGGTCAACCAGCAGCACCGGGTGCGCATCTTCCGCTTCGTGCAGGGCGGCCAGTTCTACGAGGTCTCGCTGCGGGCCCCGCAGAGCAGTTACGACGACTACCTGGCGGGCTTCGAGCAGATCGCGGGCTCGCTCAGCCCGGCCTGATCGGCCTGCGTAGGGTTCCGCACTAATGGGCAAGGGGAGTGCAGCTCACCCGAGGAGGAACCGTGTCGCAGACCGTCGCCGACAAAGTGCTCTGGAAGGTCGTTGGTGGAGGAGCGGTAGCCGCCGCGGCCTTCGTCGCGAAGAAGAGCCTGGACGGCAGTTGGCGCGCGGTCACCGGTAACCCGCCGCCGAACAACCCGGAAGATCCCGACGTGGCCTGGAAGGAAGCGATCGGGTTCGCCCTGCTCTCCGGTGCGGTGATCGGTCTGGCGCAGCTGCTGGCGGCCCGGAACGCGGCAAAGTACTGGCGGAAGCGGTACGGCGCGCTGCCGCCGGGCCTGCGCGACGTCGGCTGACAGCGTTAGTTTTTCCACAACGAGAGCGGCGTCACGTTACTGGCGGGTACTGCCGGGCGTAAGGTGCCTGCACGCCCGTTGTGCGTTCAAAGAAGCGCGCGCTGATCCGCAGGAGGATCGTCAGCAATGGACGCTGTCCAGATAGTCGCCGCGGTCATCGCCCTCGGTGTGGCCGTCGTCGGCCTCGTCCTGTTCGTCCGCGCGATCGCCACGATCGTGCGCACCATCAAGCTCGGTGCGCCCGACTACTCGCGGACGAACGACAAGGGCGACCGCACGAAGACGATGCTCCGCGAGTTCTTCGGCCACACCAAGATGATGAAGTGGCATTCGGTGGGCATCGCTCACTGGTTCGTCGCGCTCGGCTTCATCCTGTTGGTCGCGACGCTCGCCAACGCCATCGGCCAATTGTTCGCGCCGCACTGGGTGCTGCCGATCATCGGCCATTTCTGGCCTTACGAGTTGATGACCGAGTTCTTCTCGGTGGCGACGATCCTCGGCATCGCGGCGCTGATCGTGATCCGGCAGCGGGCCCACCCGCGCAACCCGGAGCGCAAGTCACGGTTCGCCGGGTCGAACTTCTGGCAGGCCTACTTCGTCGAGTTCGTGATCATCGCGGTGCCGATCTGCATCCTGCTGATCCGCGGCTTCGAGGCGGCGCTGACCGGCAAGGCCGACTCGTGGAGCATCCACTTCGCGTTCAGCTACCCACTCGGCGCGGCGTTCTCCGGGCTCTCCGAGGGCGCGCTCGAGACCGCGATCGTGCTCACCGCCGCGGTCAAGGTGATCATCTCGTTCGCCTGGATGATCGTGCTCGGCCTCAACCCCACGATGGGCGTGGCCTGGCACCGGTTCAGCGCGTTCTTCAACATCTTCTTCAAGCGCAACGCCGACGGCGCGGTGGCACTCGGCGCGCTGAAGCCGATGACCAGCGAGGGCAAGCCGCTGGACTTCGAGGAGGCCGACCCGGAGAAGGACGTCTTCGGCGTCAGCCAGGTCGAGCACTTCAGCTGGAAGGGCATGCTCGACTTCACGACCTGCACCGAGTGCGGTCGGTGCCAGTCGCAGTGCCCGGCCTGGAACACCGGCAAGCCGCTCTCGCCGAAGCTTCTGATCACCGGCCTGCGTGACCACGCCTACGCCAAGGCGCCGTACCTGGCGGCCGGCGGCGGCAAGACCGTGGAGGGCGAGGAGAAGGGGTCCGAGGAGCAGCTCGCCGGGGTCAACGCGCTCGCGCTGGCCGAGGCCGAGCGTCCGCTGATCGGTGACCTGGACTCGCTGGGCGTCATCGACCCGGACGTGCTGTGGTCCTGCACCACCTGCGGCGCCTGCGTCGAGCAGTGCCCGGTCGACATCGAGCACGTCGACCACATCGTCGACATGCGCCGCTACCAGGTGATGATCGAGTCGAGCTTCCCGTCCGAGGCCGGCGTGATGCTCCGCAACATCGAGAACAAGGGCAACCCCTGGGGCGCCAACCCGAACGACCGCGAGGAGTGGACCAAGAACCTCGGGTTCGAGGTCCGCAAGGTCGAGCAGGGCGAACCGCTGCCCGAGGACGTCGAGTACCTGTTCTGGGTCGGTTGCGCCGGTGCGCTCGAGGACCGCGCGAAGAAGGTCACCAAGGCCGTCGCGACGCTCCTGCACGAGGCGCAGGTCGAGTTCGCGATCCTCGGCACCGGCGAGACCTGCACCGGTGACCCGGCCCGCCGGATCGGCAACGAGTTCGTGTTCCAGATGCAGGCGATGCAGAACGTCGAGGTGCTGAACGCGGCGTTCGAGGAGCGTCAGCCCAAGGACAAGAAGATCGTCGCGACCTGCGCGCACTGCTTCAACACGCTCAAGAACGAGTACCCGACGATCGGCGAGGACGGTGGCCACTACGAGGTCGTCCACCACACCGAGCTGCTCTCCACGCTGGTGCGCGACGGCAAGCTGACGCCGGTGACGCCGATCGAACAGAACGTCACGTTCCACGACCCGTGCTACCTGGGCCGGCACAACCGGGTGTTCTCGGCGCCGCGCGAGGTGATCGGAGCGGTCGTCGACGCGTCGCCGAACTCCACCCTCACCGAGATGCCGCGGTTCAAGGAGCGCTCGTTCTGCTGCGGCGCCGGTGGCGCGCGGATGTGGATGGAGGAGCGCATCGGAAAGCGGATCAACGTCGAGCGCACCGAGGAGGCGCTCTCGACCGGCGCCGAGGTCGTCGCGATCGGCTGCCCGTTCTGCCTGACGATGCTCTCCGACGGGGTGACCGGAGCGAAGGCGGCCGGGACGGCGTCCGACGCCGTCGAGGTCATGGACGTCTCGCAGCTGCTGCTGAAGTCGATCCAGCCGGCCGCCGAGCCGGCGAAGCCCGCGTCGACGCCGACCGGCAACCCGGTTTCGGCCGAGGAGATCGGCCCGAACGAGCCGACGCACAGCTGATTTCTTCACTGACGGCGGTCACCCGAATACGGGTGGCCGCCGTACGCATATGCGTTACATGTCGGGCAGACCTGATACGGGTGCGGCGAGACATCGAGCCGTACCATTAGTTTCCGTGAGACCCCGACATAGTTGCCTCCAAGAGGTGACCGGTCATTGACGTTCTAATACCGCTGATCGCGTTCGTTGCGCTGACGGCTGCGAACGCGTTCTTCGTGGCCGCGGAGTTCTCGTTGGTCACCGTCGACCGCGCGAGCATCTCGGAACAGGCCGCCGCGGGTGATCGGTCCGCCAAACGGCTTTCCACGGCCCTGCACTCGCTCTCGTTCCAGCTCTCCGGAGCGCAGCTGGGCATCACGCTCAGCGCGCTGCTCACCGGTTACCTCGCCGAGCCGGCCATCGCCGAGCTGATCGAGCCGGTGATCCCGGGCAGCGACGAGGTCGCGGACGGTATCGCGGTGGCGTTGGCGCTCGTCATCGCCACGCTGATCTCGATGCTGTTCGGCGAGCTGGTGCCGAAGAACGCCGCACTGGCCCGCCCGCGTGGCCTCGCGCTCTGGACCGCCGGGCCGCTCCGGGTGTTCTCGATCATCCTCCGGCCGATCATCGCGCTGCTCAACGGCACCGCGAACGTCATCGTCCGGCGCCTGGGCATCGAGCCGCAGGAGGAGCTGGCCAGCGCCCGTTCGCCCGAGGAACTCGGGCTGCTCGCGGCGATCTCGGCCCGCGCCGGCGCGCTGCCCACCGAGACCGCGACGCTGCTGCAGCGCACGATCCGCTTCGGCGACAAGCGCGCGGCCGAGGCGATGACGCCCCGCGTCGACGTCGTCGGGCTGGAGGCCACCGCGACGGTCGAGGACCTGCTCGCGCTGGCCACCGAGTCCGGGCACACCCGCTTCCCGATCTACATCGACACGCTCGACCAGGTGGTCGGCGTCATCGGGGTGATCGACGCGCTGAGCGTTCCCGCGCAGCGCCGGAGCGACACGCTGGCCCGGTCGATCGCCCGCGATCCCGTACTGGTGCCGGAGAGCCTCGACCTCGACGCGGTACTGGCCGCGCTGCGCGCCGGGAACGCCGAGATCGCGATCGTCGTCGACGAGTACGGCGGCACCGACGGCATCGTCACCACCGAGGACCTGGTGGAGGAGCTGGTCGGCGAGATCGACGACGAGTACGACCCGCCCACCGGCCTGGACACCCCGCGGATCACCGCGCCGGACGCGGACCAGGCCGTTTTGGTGCCGGGCGTGCTGCGTGAGGACGAGCTGGCCGAGCAGACCGGGTTCCGGTTGCCAGACGGCCCGTACGAGACGCTTGCCGGGTTCGTGATGTCCCAGCTGGGGCACATCCCGGTCGAAGGCGAGCGCGCCGAGTACAACGGCTGGACGTTCGTCGTCACGTCGGTCGAGCGGCACCGCATCGAACAGGTGAAGGTCCGGCCGTCGCCGGACTGGCTCGAGGAGCGGCGGGCCGCTCGCGCCGAAGCCGATTCCGCGGTGCGTGCTGCCTCCGACGCCGCGGGCGGCGAAGCCGCCACCGCGAGCGGCGAGCGCGGAGAGGGCACCTCACGTGCGGTGCCCGGCTCGGCGGCGTCGGAAGAGAAGTCTTTGTCTGGTTCGCGGGGGAAGGCGCAGTGAACACGCTCAATCTGGTCGTGACGTTCCTGCTGCTGCTCGGGAACGCGTTTTTTGTGGGCGGCGAGTTCGCGCTCATCGCGTCGCGGCGGACGCAGTTGGAGCCGCTCGCGGCGCTGGGCTCGCGGCGCGCGGCAGCGGCGTTGAAGGCGATGGGGCAGATCCCGCTGATGATCGCGGGCGCGCAGCTCGGGATCACGATCTGCTCGCTGGGGCTCGGTGCGATCGCCGAGCCGACGCTCGCGCACCTGCTCGAAGCGCCGTTCGGATCGCTCGGGGTGTCCGACGATCTGCTGCACCCGATCGCGTTCGTGCTCGCGCTGGCGATCGTGGTGTTCCTGCACACGGTGCTCGGCGAGATGGTGCCGAAGAACATCGCGCTGGCCGGCCCGGAGAAGGCCGTGATGTGGCTCGGCGCGCCGATGCTGTGGTTCGCGCAGGCCACGAAGCCGATCCTGGTCGCGCTGAAGTGGGTGTCGCGGACGCTGCTCGGGTTGCTCGGGATCGAGTCGCAAGACGCGGTGAAGACGGTCTACACGGCGGACGAGCTGGCCAGCCTCGTGGCCGAGTCACGCACCGAGGGCCTGCTCGACGCCGAGGACCACCGGCGCATCACCGGTGCGCTCTCGCTCGCCGAGAAGACCGCGGGCACGGTGGCGGTGCCGTGGCCGCAGGTCGACACCGTCAACGAGGAGATCAGCCCGGCCGCGCTGGAGGTGCTCGCCACGCGTGTGCGCCGGTCACGGTTCCCGGTGGTCGACCGGTCCTCGCTGGAGATCGTCGGATTCGTGCACGTCAAAGACGTGCTCGGGATGAGCGGTGCCGAGCGGCGGGCGCCGCTGGCCCCGTCGATCATCCGGACGCTGAAAGCAGTGCCGCCGTCGATGACGCTCGCCGACCTGCTGGTGCTGATGCGGCGGGAGCGGGTGCACTTCGTGCTGGTGACCGACGGGGTGACCCCGGTGGGGGTGGTGACCCTGGACGACGTTCTGCACGCCGTTTTCGGTGAGGCCCCTAGCGTTCTGTAGACCAGGTGCGGAAGTTCTTCCACGAGCGGGACGGCGTGGGGCCGCGTTGACCCTGGTAGCGGGAGCCGAAGACGGCTGAGCCGTAGGGCTCGGTGGCCGGGCTGGAGAGTCGGAACAGGCACAGCTGCCCGATCTTCATGCCCGGCCAGAGCGTGATCGGCAGGTTCGCGACGTTGGAGAGCTCCAGCGTCACGTGACCGGAGAAACCCGGGTCGATGAACCCCGCGGTGGAGTGCGTCAGCAGGCCCAGACGACCGAGGCTGGATTTGCCCTCGAGGCGGCCGGCGAGGTCATCGGGGAGCGTGACGAGCTCGAACGTCGAGCCGAGGACGAACTCGCCAGGGTGGAGGACGAACGGGCTCTTGTCGGGCGTCTCGACCAGTTCGGTGAGATCGTCCTGCTGCTCGGACGGGTCGATGTGGGTGTACTGCATGTTGCGGAAGACCCGGAACCACCGGTCGAGCCGGACGTCGACGCTCGAGGGTTGGACGAGCTCGGGTTCGTACGGTTCGAGGCCCAGCCGGCCGGCGTCGATCTCGGCGCGGAGGTCGCGGTCGGAGAGCAGCATGCTCGCACCCTATCGACCGCTATCGGGGCGGCGCGGCCCGCCGGTACCAGACGTGGGCGCCGTACGCGGCCGGCACCGTGAGCACGGCCAGACACGTCAGCAACGCCGCTGTCGCTTCCCAGTGCACCGGCAGCAGAGCCACGGCGGCCAACGCGGCACCGAGCCCGATCTTCAGCGCCGGGCTCAGCACCGGGTGGGTCGGCTCGTCCGGGTCGCGCTCGAGCGTCAACTCCAGGACACCGATCGTCGCCAGCGCCGCACCGACGCCGACGAACAGCAGGCCGGGAACGTCGTGCCCGGTGAGGGCAACGGTGATCATCGCGCCGGCCACCGTGATCGCGAGCAGCGCCAGCAGATGCAGGTAGACCCAGCCCAGCGCGGTGGCGATCGCCTGGCGGGCCGGGCGGCGAGCCACGAAATCAAAGTAGAGCCACCAGAACGCGAAGCAGATCGCCAGGCCGAGCGCGCCCGCGGTCAAATTCTTCTCGGCTTCGTCGAGCCCGTGGATCACTCCGACGACCGCTTCGCCGAGGACGATCATCGTGAACAGCCCGAACCGCTCCGGCCATTTGGAGCGGCTCAGCGGCGGCAGGACACTCTGCTGCTTGGTGGTGAACGCCGGCGTGACGATCTCGACGAGCACCGCCGCGGCGAAGAGCGCGTCGTTGTCCGTGGTCAGGCTCGCGACGATCAGCCCGGTCGCGAGCAGGTATCCGACGGCGAACCGCAGCGCGATCGGCCGGAACGAGCGCTCGTGCAGGGCGGCGCGGAGCCAGAGCGCGATGTTCAGCCCGCGCGCGGCCAGGTAGGCGCCGGCGAACCCGGCATCGACGCCGTGCGGGGCCCAGATCGCCAGACCCGCGACCGTGAGCAGCGCCAGGAACGTGAAGAAGCGGTTCTCCAGGCCATCGGTCTCGAAGCGCTCGGTGTAGTAGGTGAACGCGTTCCAGACCCAGAACACGGCCGCGAACTGCAGCGCGAAGCCCGCGAGATGGTGCGGGTCATGCGCGAGATCCTCGGCCAGGATGCCGATGACGACGACGAAGACGAGATCGAAGAAGAGTTCCAGCCAGCCGACGGGGCGGTGTAACCCGTCCTCTTCGTCGCGTCGGATCGCGGCGCGGCGCCAGTACGTGCGTTCCATCGTGCTTCTTCCCGTGATGTGTTGCAGTGATTACATCGTTGCAGGAGTTCGAGCACAATGGAGATTCGTGGGTAGTGCGGGGGCACCGTGTCGACGGGGAGAGAAGGCGGTAAGGTAGCTGTCGCTGCGGGTGTAGTTCAATGGCAGAACATCAGCTTCCCAAGCTGACAGTGCGAGTTCGATTCTCGTCACCCGCTCAGAGGTAGGGGTCGTGTGTCAGCGGAATGCGCTGACCTCGGCCCCTTCGCCATTTCGCTCCGGGGCCGAGCCCCGGAAACCCCACGGTGCGAGGGTTGCTCTCGCTGTCCTGCTGACCCCTCGTGCCATTTGCGTGCCATTAGTTCGTTGGGGCGAGGATGCCCGGCGCCGTCATCCGGGTCTTCTGAGTTGTCGTGGGCAGCGGATTCGCCGTCGTCGGCCGAGGCTTTAGCGGCTGGCTAGGTGCTGGGCGATTGCCTTTGCGATCTCGCGATCTGCCTGGTCGTCGCGTGCTGGTAGACGATGGCGGCGGTGGAGCTGTCGTGCCCCAACCGCGCCATGAGGGCAGCGGGGCTCGCACCGGGACGGGCTGCCAACGTTATCGGCCGGCCACTCGGCCGGGGAGCTGTGGCCCATCCTTGCCAGGAGGTCGCGGGGGGTGGGTCGACGGCGGACGGGATGAGGTCGGTTCATGGTCGACTACCGGTGTGCGAATCACGGTCGACGCGGAAGTCGATGCGGCCTACGTCCAGATTGCCGATGACGTCCAGGACGGGGAGGCCGTCGAACAGGTCGTCGTCGACCGACCCGGACGAGGTGACGTCGTGCTCGACTTCGACGCCGCCGGCCACCTGCTGGGAGTCGAAGTCGTCGGCGCTACCGGTCTCCTCCGCGGCTCGGTTCTCGCAGCTGCCGACCGCATCTAGCCGACCCCCGCCGTGACTTTGGCGGAGGGGCCCGGGGGTCTACCGCGGGCAACGGTGGGCACCGCGCGCCGCAGGTCAGGGCCCACGGCGGCACCGGGGCTCTAGGTCAGCGCGTTGAAGACCTTTTCGGGGGTCTTGCGGGTGGTGGCCAGGTCGGCGGCCGAGTCGGCGATCTCGTCCGGGTTCAGGGTGGGGAGGCCCTCGGGGCCGAAGGTTGCCACCGCGTGCCGATGGATGTCGCCCCGTTCGATCAGGCCGCCGATCACCAAGGTGCCGGCGTAGACCCCGGTATCGGTCAGGGCCGCGTTCAACGTCAGCGCGTAGGTGCGGAGGGCGGCGGAGGCGGGGGCCAGGGCGCCGAGCATCGGGAGTGGCACCACCGCGCCCAGGCCGGTCACGTAGAGCAGCGTTCCGGCGCCGTGGTCGAGCATGCCGGGCAGCACCAGGCCGGTGAGGTCCACCGCGGGGCGGACCAGCGCGCGGATCGCCTCGTCCAGGTGGTGGGGTTCGGTCTGGTCGATCGGCACCGGGTGGGCGGTGGGGTCAGCGGCGCCGGGGCCGTAGTAGAGCGTGCCGATCGGGCCCAGCCGGTCGGTCACGGTGGCCACCGCGGCCCGGGTCCGGTCCGGATCGGTCACGTCGGCCGCGACGGCGATCGCGGTGACGCCATCGGCGCGCAGCGAGGAGACGTAGGCGTCGTGACGGTCCGGCCGGCGGGAGATCAGCGCCACCGGGTGGCCGTCGCGGCCGAAGCGGCGGGCCATCGAGAGGCCGAGGCCCGGGCCGGCTCCGACGATGAGGATTGGTTTCACGCGCCCCACTGTCGCCGCGGTGGGACGCGCGCGGCAGAGGGCACTTCAATGTGCCTACCAGGCCAGCGCCTCGCGGTCCTGCCAGAGCAGACCGGTCGGAGCCGGGGTGCCGTCCGGCTGGGCCGCCGGGCGGGTGCAGAGCCAGATCACGGTCTCCGCGCCCTCGGCGGCCGAGCGGGGCGCGTCGGGGCCACCCATGTCGGTGCGGCTGCGGCCCGGGGCGACCGCGTCGACGAAGACACCTCGGCGGCCGAGCCCGGTCTCGTAGGCGAAGTTGCGGGTCAACGCGTTCAGGCCGGCCTTCGCCACCCGGTAGGGCGCGACGCCGCCGGTGTTGCCGGGGCCGGTCATGCGTCCCTCGTCAGCGGAGATGTTCACGACACGGCCGCTCCGGCGAGCCATCATCGCCGGTGCGAACGCCTGGATCAGCAGGAACGGCGCGTCGAGTACCACCGCGGACACCGAGCGCCACTCGGCGTACGTCGTCTTCAAGGTCTTGGACGTGCGCCCGCCCAGGATCCCCGCGCCGTTGACCAGCAGGTCGACCTCTCCGAGCTCGGAGAGCTTCTCCGGCAGCCGGGCCACCGACCCGGGCTGGCCCAGGTCGCACGGGGCCGCGACCGCGTCGATGCCGTCCGTGCGCAGTTTGAAGACCGCCTCGTCGAGGCGTTCCGGGTCGCGGGCGACGCACACGACCGTGGCGCCTTCCCGGCCCAGCCCCGCTGCGACTTCGTACCCGATACCGCGACTCGCGCCGGTTACCAGCGCGACCTTGCCGTCCAGAGTCCGCTCCACGCGTCCAAGCCTTTCGAAGAATCCGGTCGGCCGCTACGTCCGACCCGCGGTCGCTCAAAATGCGGAGACGGACATACCGCGTGAAGATCGTTGTATGCGCATACTCGTGACGGGCGCTACCGGCTACATCGGTGGCCGATTGGTGCCCAGGCTGATCGAACAGGGGCACGACGTCCGTTGCCTGGCGCGGACACCGGCGAAACTCCGGGACGTCCCGTGGGCCAAGAAGATCGAGATCGTCCAAGGCGACGTCACCGACCCCGACTCGCTGCGAAAAGCGGCCGAGGGCATCGACGTCCTCTACTACCTCGTCCACAGCCTGGGGACAAAAGGGTTCGACGACCTCGATCGCCGGGCGGCGGAGACCGTCGCCGACGCCGCCGCTGCTCAGGGCGTCAAGAGGATCGTGTATCTGGGTGGGCTGTACCCGAAGGGGGTCCCCGCGCAGAAGCTATCGCCCCACCTGCGGTCCCGGACCGAGGTCGGGCAGATCCTGCTCGACTCCCCGGTGCCCACCGTGGTGCTGCAGGCCGCGGTGATCATCGGGTCAGGCTCGGCGTCGTTCGAGATGCTGCGCTACCTCACCGAGCGCCTGCCGGCGATGGTGACACCGCGCTGGGTGCGCAACCGGATCCAGCCGATCGCGGTCCGCGACGTGATGCGCTACCTGGTCGCGTGCGCCGAACTGCCGCCCGACGTCAACCGGGCGTTCGACATCGGCGGCCCGGACGTCCTGACGTACGCGGACATGATGCAGCGCTACGCACGGGTCGCCGGCCTGCCCCGTCGGGTGATCGTGCCGGTCGGCGTACTGACCCCGACGCTGTCCGCGCAGTGGGTGAACGTCGTGACCCCGGTGCCGAGGGCGATCGCGATCCCGCTGGTCCAATCGCTGATCCACGAGGTGGTCTGCGGCGAGCACGACATCGCCGAGTACGTTCCGGACCCGCCGGAGGGCGCGACGCCCTACGACCACGCGGTCGAGCTCGCGCTGCGCCGCATCCGCGACGACGCGGTCGAGACGACGTGGGCCTGGGCCTCGACGCCGGGCGCCCCGAGCGACCCGCTGCCCAGCGACCCGGACTGGTCGGGCGGCAGCGCCTACACCGACGTGCGCGAACGGACGGCGAACGCCTCACCGGACACGCTCTGGCGGGTCGTGGTCGGGATCGGGGGCGAGAACGGCTGGTACTCGTTCCCCCTGGCCTGGTCGATCCGGGGTTGGATGGACCGGATCGTCGGCGGCGCCGGGCTCCGTCGCGGACGCCGCGACCGCGACGAGATCTACGTCGGCGAGGCGCTGGACTGGTGGCGGGTCGAAGAGATCGAGCCCGGGAAGCTGCTGCGGCTCCGGGCGGAGATGCGGGTGCCGGGGCGGGCCTGGCTGGAGCTGAGCGTCGCCCCGGACCCGGAGGGCGCCCGCTACCGGCAGCGTGCGGTCTTCCTGCCGCGTGGTCTGGTCGGCCACGCGTACTGGATCGGGATCGTGCCGTTCCACGGGATCGTGTTCGGTGGGATGGTCCGCAACATCACCCGCGCGGCGGAGCGGCTGGAGGCCGGCGAACCGTTGGCGGCGTCGACCGGACTGCCACTGCAAACACCCGTTCGGTGAGCGAACCCAAGAATCTGCTGAGCAGCGACACCGCCGACTAGATACCAACAAGTACCCTGCTCGGAAGACCTGTACCGACGACAGGAGCGCCGGTGAGCGAGCAGGACCACGACCGGGTGGAGCGAGAGTTGTCGCTCCTGATCCGGCAAGCGCGGACACTGATGGTGACAAGCGCGTCCACGGTCCACGCCGGGCTGGAACTCAGTGCGTACGCCACCCTTCGGTTGCTCGACACCGAAGGACCGCTGCGGGCGTCGACGATCGGGGAGCGCTTCGCACTCGACAAGTCGACGGTCAGCCGCCAGTTGAGCCGGCTGATCGATTGGGGTCTGGTCGAGCGGACCCCGGACCCGTCGGACGGTCGGGCGCACCTCGTGGCGATAACGCCCACCGGGCACGCCCGGCTGACCGGCGTCAGCCAGCAGCGCAAGGGTGAGGTCAGGCGGCTGCTGGAGCAGTGGGACGAGAAGGACGTCGCTGAGTTCGGTCGCCTTCTCGAACTCTTCAACCATTCAAACAGCTGAGGCTGGGGAAGACTGTGGTCAGGTGAGTGACGCCTGACGAGGAGAGAACACGGGTGCGACGCAGAAACTGGCTGGCGATCCAGGTCGAGGTGATCGCCGGCCCCGGCGGGCCGCTCTGGCCACGGCCGGGACGGCTGTTCGCCGTGGCGCGCTCGCATTCGTTCGCCGAGTTCGCCGCGGCCGTCGACTCCGCGCTCGGCCGGTGGGACCTGCCGAAACCCGCGCAGTTCGTGCTCGAGGACGGGCCGCTCGAGGACACCGAGCTGACCAAGATCGGTGAGCTCAACCAAGGCGACACGTTCGCGTACGTCTTCGACCGGGACGACGCCTGGCAGCACCTGTGCACGGTCATCGAGCGCCCGTTCGACCCGCGCAAGACCCTGCTGGGCGAGCCACCCGAACTCCCCACCGCGTACTGGGGATGGGGCGCGTTGCCCGACCAGCACGGTCTGCGCTGGGTGAAGGACGACGGCCACAAGCCGGGACCCCGTCAGCCCGCGCAGCCGTACGACGACCTGCCCCCGCTGCTACCAGGTTGGGGGGCGGTCAGCGAGTAGCCGCTTCTTGTGGCTGCTCCGGCGCAGACCGGTCACCAACGCGATCACGCCTCCGATCGTGATGCCCAGGCACGGCAGACCCATCAGCGCCGCCAGCCCACCGCCGATACCGCCGGCCAACTGGCCGAGTTCGGGCGCCCGGCCCACCGCGTACGTCGGCGCGCTGCAGTTGATCGTGTAGGCGCCGGTCGTGCCGACCGCCAGGTTCGTGACGTGGACCCACTGCTTGCCGTTGCGCGTGAACGAGAACGTCCCGCTCGGGCTCGTCGTGGTGACGCGCTGGTCGACGGTGCAGTCGGTAGCGGCGGTCTCCGGCACGTAGACGGCGTACTTCCGGCCCGCCTCGAGCTGTACCGACGACTGCTGCTTGCCGGTGTACGTGCCGTCGAAGTCCGGCACGGAGTTCGTCGCGGTAACGATTCCGGCGACGAAACCGCCGACGCCGATCAGCGTGAACAGCACGGCGATGCCGATGGCGACGCCGTACCAGCGGCGTCGCGGACGAATTTGTCGGGGGTCCATGGCTCAATCGTGGGGAAGGGCGGGTGTGCTGGGAACGGGCACGCCGCTTACCCGACAGGGCGCTGCGCCAGCAGGATCCTGCGGTGGAAGCCCCGCGAGAGCCCGACGATCAACGCGAGGAAGAAGGCGATCGTGATGCCCAGGCAGGACAACGTGATCAGCCCCGTCGCGCCGAGCGATTCCCGGAACTGGTAGTCGCTGTGGGTGAACTCATCACTGAGTGCGTACCGGGAGGCTTCACACTCGATCACGTTGTCCTTCGAGTAAGTGACGACGAAGTTGCCCACGTGGACCCACTCTTGCCCGTCCCGGGTGAACCTGACCGCCGTCTCCGCGATCTCGCCCATGTCCGCCAGGCCGACCACGCAGCTTCCGGGCGAGTCCGCCGGGATGTAGAGGGCATAACCATGGCCGCCCGCCAGTTGCTGCTCCGTGGCACCTTTGTCGGAATAGACCTGGAATTTCGGGATGATACTGATGGCGGAAGCGTGGCCGACGCGCTCGCTGACGATCCCTGAACCGACGAACAGGACGCCGATCGCGACAGCTATGGCGTACCAGCGGCGGCGGGGACGGAGACGGCGGGGATCGAGCGGCTGCGCCATCGGGCGAGGATCCCAGCCGCGGCGCGGACCACGCCCGGCGGGGTGCCCTTGCCTCCGTCGGGCAAAGTTGAGTGGAATACACTCAAGTTTGTTGCCGTTGCTCGGATCGAATAGTCCTCTGTCTGACGGGAGCTCCGCAGCTAGCTATGAACGCTGAGATCCTCACCACCAAGAGCCGCGAAGTGCTGGCCACTGCTCTGTCCGCGGCGTCCGAGGCCGGGCACGCGACGATGGAGCCGGCGCACCTGCTTACCGCGTTGCTCGATGTCGACGGGTCTACCGCGCCGGCGCTGCTGCGTGCGGTCGGCGCGAGTCCGGACGACGTCCGGGCGCGTGCGACGGCCGCTCTCCGCCGGATGCCGAGTGCGTCCGGTGCGAGCGTTGCGCAGCCGCAGGTCGCCCGTTCCACCCTCAACGCGATCGAGGCGGCCGAGCGCATCGCGAAGCCGCTCGGCGACGAGTTCGTCTCCACCGAGCACCTGCTAGCCGGTCTGGCGAAGGCCGGCGGCGAGGTGTCCGACTGGCTTCGCAGCGTGGGCGCCGGTGAAGACGCACTCGTCAGTGCCTTCACCACGGTCCGCGGCGGCAACCGCCGGGTGACGTCGCAAGATCCCGAGGGCACCTACAAGGCCCTGGAGAAGTACGGCATCGACCTCACCGCACGCGCCCGCGAGGGCAAGATCGACCCGGTCATCGGCCGTAACTCCGAGATCCGGCGCGTCGTGCAGGTGCTGTCCAGGCGCACCAAGAACAACCCGGTCCTGATCGGTGAGCCCGGCGTCGGCAAGACCGCGGTCGTCGAGGGCCTCGCCCAGCGCATCGTCGCGGGTGACGTGCCCGAGTCTCTGCGCGACAAGCGGCTGATCTCGCTGGACCTCGGCGCGATGGTCGCCGGCGCGAAGTACCGCGGCGAGTTCGAGGAGCGGCTCAAGAGCGTCCTCGAGGAGATCAAGAGCTCCGACGGGCAGGTCGTCACGTTCATCGACGAGCTGCACACCGTCGTCGGCGCCGGTGCCTCCGGCGACTCGTCGATGGACGCCGGAAACATGCTCAAGCCGATGCTGGCCCGCGGTGAGCTGCGCATGGTCGGCGCCACCACGCTCGACGAGTACCGCGAGCGCATCGAGAAGGACCCGGCGCTCGAGCGTCGCTTCCAGCAGGTGCTGGTGGGTGAGCCGAGCGTCGAGGACACCATCGGGATCCTCCGGGGCCTGCGCGAGCGCTACGAGGCGCACCACCGTGTGCGCATCACCGATGCCGCCCTGGTCGCCGCGGCCGCGCTCTCCGACCGCTACATCACCTCCCGCTTCCTGCCCGACAAGGCGATCGATCTGGTCGACGAGTCGGCGTCCCGGCTGCGGATGGAGATCGACTCCCGTCCGGTCGAGATCGACGAGAAGCAGCGTGCCGTCGACCGGCTGCGGATGGAGGAGCTGGCGCTGGAGAAGGAGTCCGACGCCGCCTCGCTCGAGCGCCTCAAGCGCATCCGCCAGGACCTGGCCGACCGGCAGGAGGAGCTCGCCGAGCTCAACGCCCGCTGGGATCAGGAGAAGGCCGGCCTGAACCGCGTCGGTGAGCTCAAGCAGCAGCTCGACGACGTCCGCGGCCAGGCCGAGCGGGCCCAGCGCGAGGGTGACCTGGCGCAGGCGTCCCAGCTGCTCTACGGGCAGATCCCGAACCTGGAGAAGGAGCTGGCCGAGGCGGCGAGCAGCGCCGAAGCGGTCAAGCCGATGGTCAAGGACGAGGTCGGCCCGGACGACATCGCCGACGTCGTCGCGCAGTGGACCGGCATCCCCGCCGGCCGCTTGCTCGAGGGCGAGACCGCCAAGCTCCTGCGCATGGAGGACGAGCTCGGGCAGCGGCTGATCGGGCAGAAGGAGGCCGTCTCGGCGGTGTCCGACGCGGTGCGCCGGGCCCGTTCCGGCGTGGCCGACCCCGACCGTCCGACCGGTTCGTTCCTGTTCCTGGGCCCGACCGGTGTCGGTAAGACCGAGCTGGCCAAGGCGCTGGCCGAGTTCCTGTTCGACGACGAGCGCGCGATGGTGCGCATCGACATGAGCGAGTACGGCGAGAAGCACTCGGTCGCTCGGCTGGTCGGTGCGCCCCCCGGTTACGTCGGGTACGAGGAGGGCGGCCAGCTCACCGAGGCGATCCGGCGGCGTCCGTACACGGTGCTCCTGCTGGACGAGGTCGAGAAGGCCCACCCGGACGTCTTTGACATCCTGCTGCAGGTGCTCGACGACGGCCGCCTGACCGACGGCCAGGGCCGCACCGTCGACTTCCGCAACACGATCCTGGTGCTCACCTCGAACCTCGGTTCGCAGGCGATCACCGACCCGCACATGGACGACAAGGGTCGCAAGGACGCCGTGATGGAGGTCGTGCGGGCGCGGTTCAAGCCCGAGTTCCTCAACCGGCTCGACGACGTGGTGGTGTTCCACTCGCTCGACACCGAGGAGCTGACCCGGATCGTCGACATCCAGCTCGACCGGCTGGGTTCGCGGCTCGCGGACCGGCGCCTGACCCTGGAGGTCAGCGCCGCGGCTCGGGAGTGGCTGGCGATCGGCGGGTTCGACCCGGTATACGGCGCCCGGCCGCTGCGCAGGCTGGTGCAGTCGGCGATCGGTGACCAGCTCGCGCGCGCTCTGCTCGCCGGTGAGGTCGTCGACGGCGACACGGTGTACGTCGATGTCGACGCCGAGCGCGACTCGCTCGTCGTCAGCAGCGAGCCGATCATTCAGCTCTGAGCAACACGAAGGGGGCCCCGCGGACGCGGGGCCCCCTTCGGCGTCCTAGAAGGTCGCGGTGTCCGGGTTCGAGCCGAGGCGCCCACCGGGCAGCGCGCTGATCGCGGCCATCTGGTCGTCGTTCAGCTCGAAGTCGAACACCTCGAGGTTCTCCCGGATCCGCGACGGCGTCACCGACTTCGGGAACACGATGTTCCCGAGCTGGACGTGCCAGCGCAGCACGGTCTGCGCCGGTGTCCGGCCGACCTCGTCGGCGATCGTCGCCAACTGCGGCTCCTCGAGCAGCCCCCGGCCCGAGCCGATCGGGCTCCACGCCTCGGTCAGGATGCCGTGCTGCGCGTTGAACGCCCGCAGTTCGTCCTGGGGGAAGCCCGGGTGCAGCTCGATCTGGTTGACCGCCGGGACCACGTCGGTGTTCTCGAGCAGCTTCTCCAGGTGCGGCCGGTGGAAGTTCGAGACGCCGATCGCCCGTACCCGGCCCTCCGAAAGTACCTTCTCCATCGCCTGGTACGCCTCGACGTACCGGTCCTGATCGGGCCGGGGCCAGTGGATCAGGTACAGGTCGATGTACTCCAAACCGAGCTTGCGCAGGCTGACGTCGAACGCCTCGCCGGCGCGCCCGTGGTCGGCGTTCCACAGTTTCGTCGTGACGAAGATGTCCTCACGCGCGATGCCGGACTCCCGGATCGCCTGGCCGACGCCCTCTTCGTTGCCGTACGCGGCCGCCGTGTCGATGTGTCGGTAGCCGGTCTCCAGCGCGAGCCGGACCGGCTCCACGACCTCGTCCGGCGGGACCTGCCACACGCCGAAGCCGAGCTGCGGGATCTGAACTCCGTTGTTCAGCGTCAGGTTGGGCACGTCGCTCATCGTCGGTCCTTCCATTGATCGGTAAGGACCAAGGATCTCCCGAGCGGGCGGGCCGAAACCTATCGGGTGGGCGTCTGACCGGCGATCGCCGCACGGATCGCGGCGGTCTCGGCGTCCTCGGGGCCGTAGGCTGCGACCAGGTCTCCGTTGCCGCGGTCGAACTGGGCCACGAACGGACGGCCCTTGGCCGCCCCGAGGTACGCCACCGTCGGCTTGCCGTCCGCCGCCCACGGCACCCGATCCCTGCTGGCCGCCGCGGTGCGGATCATCGAGCGCCACTCGGAGACGTCCCGGTCGGACGGCGTCCGCTCGTACCAGCCGGGACCGCTCGCGTCGAGCGTCGCGGTGACCTCGGAGTCGGTCATCTTCGGGTCGTCGCAGCCGATCGCGCCGGGCAGGCAGGCGACCGCCTCCGGCGCCGGTGCCACCGCGCTCGCGTTCGCGCTGACCTGGTACGACGTCGTCGAGCTTCCCGCGCCGGGTGCGGTCGCAGTCGCGTAGAACGACTGCCACGCCTTGGAGATGATCCGGCAGCTGACCGTCGCGGCACCGGCGGCGGCCACCGGCGCGCGGCCGGAGCGGCAGCGGCCGAGCACCTTCTGCCCGCCCATGACCTTGCCGTTGAGGACGGCCGTGACCGGCGAGTCGTCGGACGAGTTCAGGATCTTGCCGGTGATGATGCAGCTCTGCGCGGTGCAGGAACTCTTCAGCGGCCCGTCGAACTTCAAGCTCCGGTAGGAGTCGAAACTGCCAGCACGCAGCGCGGGCAGCGTCAGCGCGACGTCCCGGGAGATCTGCGCGGTGGCCGCGGCCGGTGTGAGCGCGATGTTCAGCGCCGAAGCCCGTTCGCCGCCGGTGATCAGGTCACCTTCCACCCGGACGATCTGGTACGGCTTGGTGACCGTGACCCAGGCCGACCCGGCGTTCGCCTCCACCCGGCGCGCCTGCACGCCGTTGACCTCGCTCGGGGTCGGCATGCCGTCCAGCTGCAGGGAGCCGAAACCGGAGTCCAGGAGCTCGCCCAGTGCCTTCGGGCGCAGCGTCCCGGCGAGGTCGATGCCGACCGTGCCGTCGTCGACCGCCACCCAGGCCCGGTCGTAGGTCTCGGCCCGGTTGTCGGTGCCCCACCAGGGTGCGCGGGCCCGCACGTAGGTCGTCGAGTCGACCACGAGCACGTCCCCGACCGTGCCGTTCCGCTTGACCTTCCCCGCCCCGTCGCCGGCGCCGTTGAGCCTGACGTCGATCGAGACGTTCTGGCCCGCGGCATCCTTCACCGTGCCGGTCACACGGACGCCAGGTGCGCTCTCCAGCGTTGACGCCGCCGTCCGGAGGTGGTTGGCCACCGAGTCGTAGGTGACCATCTTCCCGTCGATCGGGCTGCAGCCGGCCAGGGCCAGCGCGCCGATCGTCAGGCTCGCGAACAGGACGGACCCCCGGTACCGCAAGCGGTCACACCTCCCGGGTCGCTGCCGGCTTCTCGTCCGATGCGTCAGTTTACGGACGCCAAGAATCGGACTCACCGTAGCTACCCCCCGCACCCGTTCACGCAGTAGCCGGGACATTACGGGCTACCGCTGGATTCCCTCCTCCATGATCCGAAGCGAACGCGCCTCCGGATTGGTTCGTCGGGTAATTGACGCGGTAACCGTCTCGTAACATTGGGTAGCGGGCCGGACCCCTGCGGCACGTATTGGCGCGGGTTGGCAGACTGCCTCCATGGCGCTGTTCGAACGACGGCCCCGCGACCCGCGGGAGAGCATTGCCGCGTTCTGGACGTGGTGGGAGCGGACCAGGGACCAGGTCGGTGCCGGGCTCGACCGCGACGACCTCGGCAAGCTGCACCGCGACCTCACCGGGCGGGTGCGCGCCATCCACCCCGAGCTGGCCTGGGAGCTGACGTCCGGCCGCCAGTCCAAGCACGCGCTGGTGGTGAGTCCCGAAGGATCGCCGGCGCTGCGTCCGGTGACCGAGCGGTGGCTGCGCGCGGGCCCCGGCCCCGACGCCGATTGGGAGTACTACGCGTCCCGCCAGCCCGACCCGGCCGCGTACACCGGGTCGGTGCAACTCGGCGGCCGGCCGTTCCACCCCGGCTCGGCCCGCTTCGGCTTCGAGATCGACCTCGACCGCGCCCGGGTCCACGTCTCGGTCTGGCATCCCGACTTTCCCCGGTTGGACGAGGCGATCCGCCTGCAGGCCTCGTTCCTGCTGCTGGACTGGGCCCTCGGCGAGGACGACGTCGAACGGTGGTTGGGCGAGGTCAAGGTCACCGGCGACGACCAGCCCTACGGTGTCGACGCCCTGCGCGCGGCGGTGGTCGAGTTGTCCACCCACTACCAGCACGGCGAGTGGGTCACGGTCGACGGTTTCGACGACCGCGACCGACCGGTGGCGGTGCGGGTGCGGGTGCCGTTCGCCCGGCTCGACTACCCGCTCTACGACCTGCACGGCCGGGTGCGCATCCCGTTCGAGCCCGGCTCGGCCGACGAAGCCGGTCTCGACGGAATTCAAGCGGGCCTGCTCGGGCGGCTCGGTGACTCGGCGGTGCTCGTCGCGGTGGTGACCGTCGCGAGCGTGCGGACACTGCACCTTTACGCCGACAGCAGCGGGGTCGTACCCGACCAGGTGGCCACCTGGGCGACGCAACAGGCTTCGAACGTGAGCCAGGAATGGCGTCCGGATCCGGGTTGGGAAGCGGTTCGGGGTCTGTACTGAGCAAAAACAGCTGGGTCAGCTGCTAAATGTCGGTTAAGGAATGGCTGAGAGTACGGCAGGGTAAGGGGCCTGAACTCGGCATTTCTCGGCAGAGAGGAACGGCATGAGCTACGACCCACCCCCGCCGTACGCGGCACCACCGCCGCTACCCGGTCAGGCCCCGAAGGGTGCGCGGCCCACCACGGTCACGGCGGCGGCCGGGCTTCTCGTGGGGGAAGCGGTGTTACTGCTGATCAGCGTGATCTTCGGGCTCATCAGCCGTGACACCGTCCAGGACGCCGTCGACAAGTACCTGGACGCTCAGAACGTCTCCAGCACCGGCACCGGTGGCCAGACGTTCGGCTCGGTGATCTCCACCGTCGTCAGCCTGCTGTTCGCGGCCGCGTTCATCGCGCTCGCGCTCGGAGTGCTCCGCGGCGCCAACGTCGCCCGGATCATCTCCTGGGTGGTGTCCGGCCTCGCTCTCTGCTGCGTGAGCGTCGGGAGCATCGGCACCGCGGTGATCTACGCCGACTACCTGCCGGGTGGTTACCTCACGGTGACGTACCTGCTCACGTTCATCGAGCTGGCCGGCTTCATCGGCATCATCGTGCTGCTGGCGCTGCCGGCGTCGAACGCTTATTTCCGTAAGCCGGTCGCCGGGTTCTGATCGATCGGACGACGCGGGGCTGACGGCGCGAAACCGTCGGCCCCGCTGCCATTCTCGGGGGGCATGTGACGACTGCACTGGTGACCGGAGCCACCGCCGGTCTGGGCGCGGCTTTCGCGCGGGCGCTCGCGGCCGAACGCCGGGACCTGATCCTGGTGGCGCGAGACGGCGACCGGCTGGCCGCCACCGCGAAGGAGCTGACCGAGAAGTACTCGGTCCAGGTCGAGATCCTGCCGGCCGATCTGGCGTCCGACGACGGGTGCGCGCGTGTCGAGGCCCGGCTGGCCGACGCCGAGCGCCCGGTCGAGTTGCTCGTGAACAACGCGGGTATCGGGCTGCGGTCGGGGTTCGTCGAGAACTCGGTCGCCGACGAGGAGCGCATGCTGGCGCTCAACGTCCGGGCCGTGATGCGCCTGACGCACGCCGCGGTGCGGGGCATGCTCGAGCGCGGACACGGCGACGTCCTGAACCTGTCGTCGGTGGCCGGGTTCGGACCCACCTCGCCCGGGTCGACCTACTCGGCCACGAAGGCCTGGGTCATCACGTTCAGCGAGTCGGTGCACCTCGCGCTGAAACACCGGGGCGTGCGGGTGATCGCGCTCTGCCCCGGTTTCGTCCGCACCGAGTTCCACCAGCGGGCGGAGATCCCGACCGCCGACATCCCGGACGTGCTCTGGCTCGACGCCGACGACGTGGTGCGCGACGCACTGGCCGACCTGCGGCGAGGGCGGCCCACGAGCGTGCCGAGCGTCCGCTACAAGGTGCTCGGCGGGATCGTGCGCTACGCGCCCCGCCCGATCTTCCTGCGGGTCATCGGCCGGGCCGCGAAAGCCGTCGGCCGCGGCCGACCGGAGGCGACCGGAACGCGCCGATGATCGCCGTCAACGAAGCGCCGGGACCGACGGGCTTCGCTCGTAGCCGAACGTAGGGCGCCGACGACCCCTCGGGGTCGAGGGTGGGTCCATGCGACTACTCGTGCTCGGAGGAACCCAACTACTCGGAAGCGCGGTGGTGCGGACCGCGCTCGATTCGGGGTGGGACGTCACCACGCTCACCCGAGGCCGCCACGGAACGCCGCCACCCCCGGTCGACGCCCGCTTCGGGGACCGGAACACCACCGCCGGTCTGGACGCCCTGGGCGACGACGAGTGGGACGTGTGCGTCGATACCTCGGGGTTCGTGCCCGCGCACGTGCGCCTCGGAGCGGAACGCCTGGCCGGTCGCGTCGGGCGGTACGTGTTCGTCTCGACCGTGAACGTCTACCCGGACTGGCCCGACAAACCGCTGGGACCGGGCTCGCCGGTCAGCGACTGCCCGCCCGACGCCGGCCCCGACGACGGAAGCTACGGATACCTGAAGTCGGGGTGCGAGCGGGCGGTGCTCGCGGCGTTCCCGGACGCCACGACGATCAACCGGTCCGGGCTGATCTTCGGTCCGCAGGACAACATCGCGCGGGTGTCGTGGTGGGTGAACCGGGTGGCCGAGGGAGGCGAGGTGCTGGCGCCGGGACGCGCGGACCAGGCGATGGCGCTCATCGACTCCCGGGACATGGCCGAGTGGATGCTGACCGCCCCGCCCGGCGTCTTCAACGTGAACTCCCGGCCCGGGACACAGACGTTCGGATCGTTGCTGGCGACAGCCCGGGAGGTGACCGGCTCCGACGCTCGGTTCACCTGGGTCGACGACCAGGTTCTGCTGGACGCCGGGGTGGAGCCGTGGACCGAGATGCCGCTCTGGCTGCCGACCGCCGGCCACGCCTGGGACATGGGGGTGTCCGGCGCCTACGAGACCGGGCTGCGGATTCGCCCGCTGGCCGAGTCGCTGGCGGACGTGTGGGAGTGGGTGCGCGAGCACGGCCTGCCGACCGGAGAAGGCGCCGAGCGGGCCACCGAGCAGGAGAAGCGTCTCACCCGCTCGCGTGAACGGGAGATCCTGGACAACCTCTAGGCTGACGACGTGGCCGATCGTGATGAGCTCCTCGCCCTGATCCGTGACCTCGCCGTCGTGCACGGCAAAGTGACCCTCAGCAGCGGCAGGGAGGCCGACTACTACGTCGACCTCCGGCGGGTGACGCTGCACCACGCGGCGGCCCCGCTGATCGGTGGGGTGCTGCTCGACACCACCGAGAACCTGTCGTACGACGCGGTCGGCGGGCTCACGCTCGGCGCCGACCCGGTCGCCACCGCGATGCTGCACGCCGCGTCCGCCCGCGGCCGGAAACTCGACGCGTTCGTCGTCCGCAAGGGCGAGAAGGCCCACGGGCTCCAGCGGCGGATCGAGGGCCCGGACGTGGCCGGTCGGCGGGTGCTCGCGGTGGAGGACACGTCGACGACCGGTGGAAGCGTGCTGACGGCCGTCGAGGCGCTCCGGGCGGCCGGCGCCGAGGTGGTCGGCGTCGCGGTCGTCGTCGACCGCGGCGCCCGTCCGGCCGTGGAGTCCGCCGGCCTGCCCTACTACGCCGCCTACTCCCTGGCCGAGCTCGGCCTGGAGTGAGCGGAGTACGTCACGCCGGCTGGGGGGCCTGCGTGCGGACGTCGTTGAGAGACTTCTGCATCTCGTCCTTGTACTTGTCGGGCGACTGGAACCAGACGCCGACCTGGTAGGTCAGCTCGCCGCCCGGCTTCTCGGCGAGGAAGTGGCTGATCGACAGGGCGTAGAAGCCGTCGTCGTTCTTGGCCGTCTCGGCGTACGTCGTGGTGGCGTCCGACTTCTTGAGGATCGCCTCCTCGTCGTCGTCGAACCAGGCCTCGGTCATCGTCGTCTGCTCGGTCGCGATGCACCCGGTGGCGCAGCGCCGCAGCATGATGTTGAACCGCTGCTGGTGGCTGGTGCCTTCGGTCTTGACGCAACCCCAGGCACTGGCGTCGGGGAGCTCGTCGATCGAGCCGCGCAGGCAGCTCCACCCCTTGGGGAGCCGGAAGGCGAACGGCCAGCCGTTCAGGGCGAGCAGCTGGGTCTGGTCGTCGTCCTGCCAGGTCGGCCCGATGACGCTCGCCGTCTCGGCGTCGGCCTGGAGCGTGGGCGTGGTGTCGGGCAGCGGCGAACGGCTCGGCGTCGGGCTCGGCTTGGCGGTCTGCGCCGGCAGCGGGCTGGTCGACGGTGACTTGTCCGCGACGGACTTCACCGGCTTCTTCTCGTCCCCGCTGTTGATGAACACGACCGCGAAGCCGGCCGCGACGATCACCAGGGCGGTGACCGCGGTGATCAGGCCGATCAGCATCCCGGCGCCGCGTCGGTTGGAGCCCTCCGGGGGGACCGAACCGTACGAGCCGTCGGGCTTGTTGGGGTCGCTCGGGTTGTACGGGGTGGCCGGGTCGTACGGGGTGGCCGGGTCTCCGTACGAGGACGGGCCGGGCTCCGCGTAGTAGCCGGCGGGCTGGTTCTGGTAGCCGCCGGAGGAATAACCGCCCGGCTGGGGCTCACCGGAGACCGGGGCGTACTGGTCGGGGATGCCGGACGCCTGCGATGGCTGGCCCATCGGCGTGGAGAAGGGGTCGGACATCGGCGGCGCCGAGGCCGGGGGCGCCGAGGCCGGGGGCGCGGACTGGTTCAGCGGCGACGAGAACGGGTCCGAGAACGGCGACGGCTGGGGCGGGCCGGACATGGGCGGGCTCGACATCGGCGGGCTCGACATGGGAGACGCTGACATCGGGGGGCCGGACATGGGCGGGCCGGACATGGGCGGGCCGGACATGGGCGGGCCGGACATGGGCGGGCCGGACATGGGCGGGCCGGACATGGGCGGGCCGGACATCGGGGCGGCCGACATGGGGGGCGCTGACATCGGGGGCGCTGACATCGGGGGCGCTGACATCGGGGGCGCTGACATCGGGGGCGCTGACTGGGGGGCGGCTGATGGCGGCGGGGAGTACTGCTGCTGCGGCGGTGCCCACTGCTGGGCCTGCGCGCCGGCGAGCGCGGAGCCGATCATCGCGGTGGGGTCGGCACCGGGCGGAAGTGCCTGCGGGATCACGTGGAGGATCCGCTCGACCCCCCGGCGCCCGGGCTCGAACCGACTCGCCACCCACGGCCGCCCGCCCTGCACGTCACCCGCGTGCGCGGCGACGAACTGGGGATCAGCCGGGTTGACCGAGGCGCGGTCCCGGTTGACCAGGTCGCTGAACGCCGACCGCCAGGCCGGATCGGCACCGGCCTCGGGGGTGAGCGCGACCATCACGATCGGCCGGCCGGACTGGTCGAGGCCACTGAAGAGGTCGGCCACCGCCGCGTGGTGCACCAGGCGGACTTGGGTGAACGCGCCTAACTCGTCGCCGGGTTGGGTCATCGAACTTCTCGCTCCGCTCGCTTCCGTACGTGACCCGCCCGCCGGGACCAGCCATTCGGCCTTCGGTAGAGGTCAGCCCGGACGAGGCTACACGGCTATCGCACCTCAGGAACCAGTTGCGTCCCGGCCGACAGCCCGGTAACAGACCCGAAACGCGCCTACGGCGTCTGAGTCCGGATGTCGTTCGCCACTTTTTGAATCGCGGCTCGGTCGGTGTGCGGACCCGACCCACGCACGACGACCTGCCAGCGCAGCGGCTGGCCCGGCTCGGAACCGAAGAAGTGGCTCACGAACAGGCTGTAGACGTTGTCCTTCGGGTTCGCGACCTCGGTGTACGAGGTGGTGGCGTCACCCTCGATGAGGGTCCCGGAGGCGATGTCCCGGTTCATGAGTTCCTGGGTCTCGGAATCGCACGGGCTCTCGCAGTCGCGGATTCCCACCGCAACCGAGGAGCCGTTCGTCCGGCCCGGCGGACGGCACTCGACGCCGTCGTTGTTCGCGCCGTCGATGACCATCGCCTCGTCGCAGAACCAGCCGACTGGAACCCGGAACGCGAACGGCCAGCCTTCGCGCTGGATCAGGTCGGTCTGCTCGCCCGAGTCGAAGATCGAGCCGGTGACGATGACCGGGAGCGCCTTCCGGAAGGCCGGGAGATCGGCGTCGTCGTTCGGCTGCTCGCCGTTGCGACTGGGGCCCGGGGCGGCGTTCGAGTCGGGGAGCGGTGCGTTCGAGGTGGCGGCGCTGTCGACCTGATCGTCGCCGGTGGCCAGGAAGATCGCGGCTACACCGCAGAGCACGACGACGACGACCGCCAGGAAGGCGACGAGCGAGAGGATCACGGTGCGGGCACCGTTGCGGCGGGGTGGTGGGGGGAGCTGAGGGCGCGGGAACGATCCGGTGTTCCCCCCGATTGGTCCGCCGGGTCCGCCGGGGCCGCCGGGGCCGCCGGGGCCGACGCCGCCCGGCCCGCTGGGCCCGCCTGAGCCGACGTGCCCGCCTGAGCCGACGTGCGCGCCTGGACCGCCTGGACCGCCTGGACCGCTGGGACCGCCTGGACCGCTGGGACCGCCTTGACCATGCCCGCTTTGGCCCGGGCCGCCGTGCCCGCCAGCGCCGTGCCCGCCAGCGCCTGGTCCGCCAGGAGTGCCTGGTGCGCTGAAGTTCGCGGCGGCGGGGCCGGTGGGGCTCGGGCCGCCCGGGCGTTGGGGGATCGGGCCGCCGAGGCCGGAGACGGGTGGGGGTGTGTGCGGGATCGGCACGGTCGGGTTGTGAGCGCCCGGAGGGAGCGGACCGAGTTTCGGTGCTCCCTCGGAGCGAACGGCATCAGCCGGGACGCGGCCCGGGGTGCCGGGTGTACCTGGTGATCCGGGTGGCGGCGATCCGGCCGGCGCCGGAGACCCCGGCCCCTGCACCGGAGACCCCGGCCCTTGGACGGGAGACCCCGGCCCCTGGACCGGAGTCCCACCCGCTGCCTGCGGGGACCCACCCGCTGCCTGCGGGGACCCACTCGCTGCCTGCGGCGACCCACCGGTGACCGGCGGAACGACCGGCGACCCGAGCCCGGCACCCGCTGCCCCCGAGGCCGGCGGCCCACTCGCCGCATCGGCCCCCGCCTGCGGGGTTCCGGTCCGGGACGTGCCGGTCTGGGACGCGTTCTGCTGCGGGGTACCTGCTTGGCCGGTGCCGCCCTGGAAAGCACCCGTCTGCGAGCCACCGGCCTGAGGGTCACCGGATTGAGAGGCGCTGGATTGAGAGCCGCCGGACTGAGAGGTGCTGGTCTGCTGGGCGCCCGCCAGCGGGATGCCCGGCGAACCCGGCGGTGGAGGCACAGACACTGGGGAACCGGTCACGGGGATCGGCTCGACGGGCTTGGCGTCGCTCACCCCGGCCGCGGGTGCGGTCGCCGGCTCCACCGCGGACGGCGCGCTCGACGACGTCGGCACCGGTGCATCAGGGCCGGAAACCGGTACCGGCGCACCATCGGGCGGCCCCGGCGCCGGGTGATAACCCGGCACGCTCACCTGCGCCGGAGGCCCGGATGCGAACTGCGCCGGCGGCCCGGACGCGAACTGCGCCGCAGGTGGCCGCTGCCCAGCAGCGACGTTCCCTCCAGGCGGCGCGTACGCACCCGGCCCGGGGGGAACACCCGGCCGCTGCGGCGCGGGACGGTGCAGCAGCTGGCTCGGATCCGTGCCCTCCGGCACCGCGCCGGGAAGCGCGGACAGGATGCGTTCGGCGCCGCGCTTGCCGGGCACGATGCGGGATGCGGCCCAGGGACGTCGTCCGTATAAATCGCTGACGTGCACCGGAACGTCGAGCGGGCCGAGCGTCGTGGCGTCTTTCGCGACCGCGTCGGTGAATTCGGCCGACCAGTTCGGGTCGCGTCCGGCCTGCTCGGTGAGCGCGATCAGCACCACCGGGCGCCGTCCGTTGCGTTCGAGGCCGGTGAAGAGCTCGACCGTCGGCGTGGCGTGGACCAAGCGCAGACCGGTGAACGGTCCGAGATCGCTCGCCGACGTCGTCATTTTCGTTCTCCGCCTGGTCCTGTTCCGAGGCCGATGCCACGGCTGAGCTGGCTGGAGACTAGCAGCGCGGAGCCAGCCGGGTCCGGTGTCCGGGTGTGCCCGGTCGAGTATCCGACAACGCTCAATGCGCCGGCGGAGTCGTCACCGGTTCCTTCTTCTTTCGGCGGCGGTCCCGCACGAACTCGACCAGCACCGGCAGGATCGACAGCAGGATGATGATCGCGATGCCCGGCACCAGGTACTTGTCGATCGGGAACGTCGCGTCGACCACACCACCGAGGAAGTAGCCGAGGAGCACGATTCCGTCGGTCCACAGGATCGCGCCGACCACGTTCCAGATGAAGAACTGCCGGGTGGGCATGCCGAGCATTCCGGCGACCGGGTTGAGGAACGTCCGCACGATCGGAATGAAGCGCGCGAACACCACGGCCTTCGCGGGGCCGAATTTCTCGAACGCCTGCTCGGCTTTCTGGACGTAGATGCCCTTGAAAAGCCGTGAGTTCGGCCGGTCGAACAATCTCCGGCCGTACTTCCTACCGAGGAAGTGACCGAACTGAGCGCCGGCGATCGCGAAGAGCGGTCCGCCGATCAGCAGGCCCGGCAGGCTCAGCGAGGCGCCGACGATCGACGCGCCGGTCGCGGAAGCGGCGATGCCGGCGAGGAACAGGAGTGAGTCGCCGGGAAGGAAGAAGCCCACCAGCAGGCCGGTTTCGGCGAACAGGATCACCCAGATGCCGAAGACGCCGAACTTGGTGATCAGCGACGCCGGGTCGATGAAGTCCAACGGGCCATCGGCCAGCAGCTGGTTGACGGCGAGGACGGTCTGAGATACCTGCACGGCCCGAGGCTACCGTGACCTTCCTAGGGCCCGACTGAGTGAGTGCTGTGCGTTACTTGCTGTTCAACCGGGTTAGCGTGTGCAAGTGGCAGAGCGGCTGATCGTGGTGGGAGCCGACGCGGCGGGCATGAGCGCCGCGAGTCAGGCGCGTCGCCGGCGTGACCATCGGGACCTGCAGATCCTCGCGTTCGAGCGGGGCGTGCACACGTCCTACTCCGCGTGCGGCATCCCGTACTGGATCGGTGGCCTGGTCGAAGACCAGGACGACCTGGTCGCGCGTACCCCCGAGCAGCACCGCGAGCGGGACATCGACGTGCGCACCGGCCACACCGTCACCGGCATCGACCTGGAGCGGCGGACGGTCACGGTGGACGCCGAGTCCCATCACTTCGACCAGCTCGTGATCGCCACCGGTGGCGAGCCCGTGCTGCCCGACTGGCCCGGCATCGACGGCAAGGGCGTGCACGGCGTCCAGACGCTCGACGACGGTGACGCGGTCAGCGCGACGCTCGTCGAACGCGGCGCGCGGCGCGCGGTCGTGATCGGCGGCGGTTACATCGGGGTCGAGATGGCCGAGGCCCTGATCCGCAAGGGGCTGCAGGTCACGCTCCTCGAGCGGTCCCCGCAGCCGATGACGACGCTCGACCCCGACATGGGGGAACTGGTCGCCGCGATGCTCGAGAAGTTCGACATCGACGTCCGCACCGGCGTCACGGTGCATGGCGTCGAGCTGGACGGAGACGGTTGGGCGAAGTCCGTCACCACCGACGCCGGGGAGTTCCCGGCCGACATCGTCGTGCTCGGGCTCGGCACGCGGCCACGGGTGGAGCTCGCCCGCGCCGCCGGGCTGCCGATCGGTCCCAGCGGCGGCATCGTCACCGACCGGCGGATGCGGGTGCCCGGCCACGAGGGCATCTGGGCCGCCGGTGACTGCGTCGAGGTGCGTCACCGCGTCACCGATCAGCCGGCGGCGATCCCGCTGGGCACGCACGCCAACAAGCAGGGCCGGGTCGCGGGCATCAACATCGGTGGCGGTTACGCGACGTTCCCCGGTGTGGTCGGTACGGCCGTGACGAAGGCCTGCGACCTGGAGATCGCCCGTACCGGGCTGCAGGAGAAAGAGGCCGAGAAGGCCGGGTTCGCGTACGTCACCGCGAAGATCGAGTCGCACAACATCGCCGGCTACTACCCCGGGGCCGAGAGCATGACGGTCAAGATCCTCGCCGAGCAGGGCACCGGGCGCCTGCTCGGTGCGCAGATCGTCGGCGGTAGCGGAGCGGCGAAGCGCATCGACGTGCTGGCGGTCGCGCTCTGGAACCAGATGACGGTCGACGAGATGACCGGTCTCGACCTGGGTTACGCGCCGCCGTTCTCCCCGGTGTGGGATCCGGTCCTGGTCGCCGCGCGCGCCGCGTCGGACGCCGTGCGGAGATAGTCAGACGCCGTGCGGAGATAGCCGGTCCACCAGGTCGTCGACCTGGCCGTTCAGGTCGGGCCAGGGGAAGTTCGGCCGGGACTGGCGCAGCATGACGGTGCCGTGCAGCGAGCACCAGAACTGCACGGTGAGCATGTTCGCGTCGACGTCCGGCGGCACCGCCTGGCGCACCCGCTCCAGCACCGTGTCGTAGGCCCGGGAGCCCAGGTAGGTGTCGCCCGGCGGCATCCGAACGAGCTCGGACTGGAACAGCACCTGGTAGCGCGCCGGGTCGTTCATTCCGGCGTCGACGTAGGCGTGCGCGATCGCCCGCACGCGTGCCCACGGGTCCAGGCCGGCCGTGGTGGCCGCCGCCTCGACCTCCTCGACGAGCATGTCGAGCCAGTGGTTCTTCACCGCTCGCACCAGCGCGTGCAGATCCTCGAAGTGCAGGTAGATCGACGTGGTCGCGATGCCGACCTTCCGGGCGACCGCGCGGAGCGACAGCGTGCTCAGGTCGCCGGTCTCCTGGAGCAGCGCGGCCGCCGCGGCGACGATCTCGCCCTTCAGCCGTTCCCCTTCGCCGCGCCGCGAAGGCCGCCTGCGTGGGGACACATCCGTCGTCATGCGTCAAGTCTATCGACGATTGACAGGCGTAGCACTACAGGCGTACACCTACAGCCGTAAGGCTACGGTCGTACACCGAAGGAGGGCCCGATGGGGAAGACCGATCGACACCCCAGATGGACGCTGGCCGTCGTCTGCGCCGCCGTGTTCATGCTGTTGCTGGACCTGACCGTGGTCGCGGTGGCGCTGGGTGACCTGCAGCGTGACTTCGACGCCGACCTCGCCGACCTGCAGTGGGTGGTCGACGCCTACACGTTGCCGCTCGCGGCGCTCCTGCTCACGGCGGCGACGCTGGGCGACCGGATCGGCCGCCGGCGGATCTTCGCGGCCGGGTTGGTGCTCTTCACCCTCGGCTCGCTGCTGTGTGCGCTGGCCTGGTCCGCGCTCTCGCTGGACGCGTTCCGGGCGTTCCAGGGCGTCGGCGCGGCGCTGTTGTTCGCCACCGCGGTGCCGCTGATCGGGGCGGCGTTCCCCGAGCCGCGCAAGCGGGCCGGAGCCATCGGCGTCTTCGGCGCGACGCTCACCGGCGCCACCGCCGTGGGCCCGCTCGTGGGCGGAGCGCTCGTCGACGGCCCGGGGTGGCGCTGGATCTTCCTGATCAACGTGCCGATCGGCGTCGCGGCGCTGGTGGTGACGTGGCTGCGGCTCACCGAGTCGCGTCCGGAGAACCCGCGTCGAGCCGACTGGCCGGGCACCGCACTGCTCACCGCCGGCTTGTTCGCGCTCCTGCTGGGGCTGATCCGGGGGCACGCGGACGGATGGTCCTCGACGCGGATCGTCGCGCTGTTCGTCGTCGCCGGCGTATTGCTTGTCGCCTTCGTCGTGCGGCAGGCCACGGCGGAGCAGCCGATGATGGACCTGAGCCTGTTCCGATCTTCGATGTTCACCGGCGCGGCGATCTCGGTGTTCACGATCTCGGCCGTGCTGATCGGGGCCACCACCTACCTCTCGCTGTACTTCCTCAACACGCTCGGCTACACGCCGTTCGAGGCGGGCCTGCGGTTCCTGCCGCTGACCGTCGCGTCGTTCGTCGCGGCGCCGCTGGCCGCGCAGCTGTCGCACCGGGTGTCCCCGCGGCTGGCGATCGGGGGAACGGTGCTGGTGGCGGCCGTCGGCATGGCTCTGATGACCGGGCTGGACGGTGACTCGGCGTGGACCGCGCTGATCCCCGGCTTCGTGGTGGCCGGTCTCGGCATGGGCGCGCAGGGTGCGGTCGTGACGCAGGCCTCGCTGAACGCGGTGGAACCGGCGCGGGCCGGAATGGCCACCGGTGTCGTGAACACCCTGCGGCAACTGGGCGTCGCGGTCGGCGTGGCGGTGTGGGGTGCGGTGTTCCAGGCCCGGGTCACCGACGAGATGACGTCCCGGCTGGACGGGTCGCGTGAGCTCGCCGACGCGGTCGGGGCAGGGGCGGGCCTGCAGGTCCTGTCGGCCGTGCCGGTGCAGGCCCGGGGGCTCGTCGAGGCGGCCGTGCGGGAGGCCGGTGCCGCCGGTATCGCCCGGCTGATGCTGCTCGGCGCGATCGCGGCGGCCGTGGTGGGCGTCGCCGTGGTGCTTTTCGTTCGAGTGCCCCGCCCGGTGCCCGAGGTCGTCCACGAAGAGGAGACCGTTTCGGCGTGATGCTTCCCGCTTTGCGGTGCTGGGCGGCTGCGACGCTCGTCGGCGGCAAGGAATACTGCGAGATCAGAAGACCGCGACCCCGAGGAGTGCACTAATGCCTATCGCCACCCCCGAGGTGTACGCCGAGATGTTGGACAAGGCGAAGGCCGGTGCCTTCGCCTACCCGGCCATCAACGTGTCGTCCTCGCAGACCCTGAACGCGGCTATCCGCGGCTTCGCGGAGGCGGAGAGCGACGGCATCGTCCAGGTGTCGACCGGTGGTGCCGACTACCTGTCCGGCTCGACCGTGAAGGACATGGTGACCGGGTCGGTCGCGCTGGCCGCGTACGCGCACGAGGTAGCCAAGAAGTACGACGTCAACATCGCGCTGCACACCGACCACTGCCCGAAGGACAAGCTCGACGGGTTCGTCCGGCCCCTGCTGAAGATCAGCCAGGACCGCGTGGCGGCCGGCGAGAACCCGCTGTTCCAGTCACACATGTGGGACGGCTCGGCGATCGACCTGGACGAGAACCTGAAGCTCGCGCAGGAGCTGCTCGCCCAGGCCGCCGCGGCGAAGATCATTCTCGAGATCGAGATCGGTGTCGTCGGCGGCGAGGAAGACGGCGTCGCGCACGAGATCAACGAGAAGCTCTACACGGCCGAGGGCGACTTCCTGCACACGATCGACGCCCTCGGCGCCGGCGAGAAGGGCCGCTACCTGCTCGCCGCGACCTTCGGCAACGTGCACGGCGTCTACAAGCCGGGCAACGTGAAGCTCCGCCCCGACGTGCTCAAGCGCGGCCAGGAAGTGGCGGCGTCGAAGCTCGGCCTCGCCGCCGACGCCAAGCCGTTCGACCTGGTCTTCCACGGCGGCTCGGGCTCGCTGCTGGAGGAGATCCACGAGGCGCTCGACTACGGCGTCGTGAAGATGAACGTGGACACCGACACCCAGTACGCGTTCACCCGCCCGATCGTCGACCACGCCTTCAAGAACTACGACGGCGTCCTGAAGGTGGACGGCGAGGTCGGCAACAAGAAGGCCTACGACCCGCGGGCGTGGGGCAAGCTGGCCGAGGCCGGCATGGCCACCCGCGTCGTCGAGGCCTGCCAGTCCCTCCGCTCGGCCGGCACCGCCAAGAAGTGAGCGAACGTTCCGGTGGGCTCCGGCCCACCGGAACGCTCTCGTCTCAGCGCGGCACCAGGAGCGCGACCGCCTCCTCGACGTCGTCGGTCAGGTGGATACCCGTCGTCGACGCCGGCGCCTGCGCCATCAGCGGCCGCAGCAGCGCCTCCACCGGCAGCACCTCGGTCCAATAGCGCTTCCCGAGGAACACCATCGGGCCCGACGCGCCGTCGCTGCCGTAGAACGCCTTCGTCGCCGCCTGGAACACCTCTTGCACGGTGCCGGCCTTGCCCGGCGCGAACACGATGCCGCCGCGCGCGGCCCGCAGGATCGTGTCCTCGCGGATCGCGTTCGAGAAGTACTTCGCGATCTGACCCGCGAACAAGTTCGCCGGCTCGTGCCCGTAGAGCCAGGTCGGGATCGAGAGCCCTCCGGCCCAGGGGTCGTCGGTGGTGTACCGGGCGCGCACCGCGAGCGCTGCCGCCGTGTACGGCTGGTGATCGGTGAAGTACGGCGCCGCGGCCAGCTCCTCGACGGCTTCGTCCACCGAGTCGACGTAGGCACCAAGGTTCGCCGCCTCCATCACGCCCGGGCCGCCGCCGGTGAGCACCAACGCCCCGGCTCGCCGCAGCGAGAACCCCAGTTCGGCGGCGGCGCGATACGCCGCGGATCCCCGCGGCTCGGCGTGCCCCCCCATCACTCCGACGATCGGGCCGCCGACCCACGAGGCCAGCGCGTCGCCCAGCGCGTTGTCGATGCCGTGGTCGTGCAGACGCTGCGAGAGCGCCTCCCGGATCGGCGGCAACGGCCCGCCGTGCGCGACGAAGTGCTCGTACACGACCGTGTCGTACATGGCGCCGGTCTCGAACCCCGCGGAGAGCGCGGCTGGTGTGTAGAGCGCCGAGGGGTGCGTCGGGTAGGGGGCGTGCGTCAGTTCCGGCACGACCGACGCACCCCGCGCCACCAGGTCCGCGGCGGCGACCGACGAGAGCCGGCACCCGATGAACAGAGCGTCGTCGACCGCCACGTCGACGAATGACACTCCGGTCAGGTCGAGCCCTTGAACGGCCAGCCCGGCCAGCGTGCGTTTGTCCAGCCACGTGCGCAGCTCGGCCAGCGATTCGATTTCGTCCGGTGTCGCGTCCACGCCGACATGGTGCCCTATGGTTTCTTGCGCTCCCGGGGCATGGTTTCCGCCCCGGATTTGTTAGTGCACGCTAGCGGCGCCGTCGCGTCGCGTAATACTGCCCACACCTGCAAGGCGCGCCGGTCCGCCGCGTGCCAGAGCCCGTCAGGATGAACCCCATGAGCCTTCCTCGAGACCTCCTCCCGCAGCCGCCCGCGACGCTCCTGCCGGAGGACCCGGAGGAACTGGCGGCCGTACGTGACGCCGCCACCGGCGAGCAGGACCCGGCGGCCGTCGCCGCGCGCTACCCCACCAGCAGCGGCGCCTGGGCGGTGCTCGCCGACCAGGCGTTCGCGAAGGGCGACGCGGTCGCCTCGTACGCCTATGCCCGCACCGGTTACCACCGCGGCCTGGACGCGCTGCGCCGTAACGGCTGGAAGGGCCACGGCCCGGTGCCGTTCTCGCACGAGGGCAACCAGGGCTTCCTCCGCGCGCTGAACGCGCTGGCTCGCGCCGCGCTGGAGATCGGCGAGTCCGACGAGTCCGCCCGCTGCGCCCAGTTCCTCCGCGACTCCGACCCGTCGGCGGCCGACCGCATGTGAGATCGGCGGGCGCCGTCGTCGGCGCCCGCCTTTCATGCTTTTGCCGACGCCGAGGCGGTGGCACCTTCGAGGTCCGGTGCAGTGCCGGGCACCGCGGACTCCGGTCGAGCCCTCGGCGGCAACAGGAACGAGAGCCCGGCGAGCACGACGATCAGCCCCGCGTCGAGGAGAAGCAGTTTCTGCGCCGCCTCGGTGTACACCTCGGGTGTGGGGGCCAGGTCGCCGAGCAGTGACACGAACACGCTCGTCAGCACCGCCACCCCGAGCGCACCACCCAGCTGCTGGATCGCGTTGAGCAGCCCGCTGGCCGAGCCGACCTCGTCGTCGTCGACATCCCCCAGCGCGATGTCGAAGAACGGTGAGACGACCCCGCCCATGCCGAGGCCCGAGACGAACAGCGCGGGCGCGAAGTCGAGGCTGCTCACCGACGAACCGGCCCGCTCCAGCGTGAGCCATACCCCGGCGATACCGGCGGCCATCACCAGCGCGGACCCGATGATCACGTACCGGCCGAACCTCGGCACCAACGCGCCCATCGCGATCACCGCGCCGAGCGCGATGCCGAGCGGCCAGGGTCCGAACGTCAGCCCGGCGCGCAGTGCGCTGAAGCCCAGACCGATCTGCAGGTAGAGCGTGAGCGCCAACATCAGGCCGCTCATCCCGGCGAAGAACAGCACACCGACGACGAGCGCGCTGCTGAAACTGCGCTTGCCGAACAGGCTCGGCATGACCAGCGGCGTCCGCCCGGATCGGGACCGCCGCACGAGGTGCCACCCGAGGGCTACGAACAGCGACACTCCGAGCGTCAAGCACCCGAAGATCCACGCCGGCCAGCCCAGCTCGTTGCCCTGCACCAAGGGGTAGACCAGCAGAAACGCACCGGCCGTGGCCAACCCGGCGCCGATCGGATCGAGGCCGCCCTCGTCCGGCGAACGATCCTCACGCAGCAGGACGATCGCCCCGATCAGCGCGATCAGCCCGAGCGGCAGGTTGATCAGGAAGATCATCCGCCAGCCGGTGTCGAAGAGGTCTCCGTCCACGAGCGCTCCGCCGAGCACCGGTCCGGCGACCGCGGACAACCCCATGACCGGGCCGAACAGCGCGAACGCCTTACCGAGCTGCTCGGGCGGGAACGCGGCCCGGACGAGCCCGAAGCCCTGCGGAATCAGGAGCGCGGCGAAAACGCCCTGCACGATCCGGAAGCCGATGAGCATTCCGGGTGAGGCCGCGAGCGCGCACGCGGCCGAGCTGAGCGTGAACCCGGCGACGCCGATGACGAACAGCCGCTTACGGCCGTAGAGATCGCCGAGCCGAGCCGCGGTGATCAGCCCGACCGCGAACGCCAGCGTGTAGCCGGCCGCGATCCACTGGATCGTCGAATAGGTGCCGCCGAGGTCGTCCCGGATCGCCGGCGACGCGACGCCCACGATCGTGGTGTCGAGCAGATCCATCACCTCGGCGACGAGGACGATGGCCAGCACCGCCCACGCTCGTCGGCCGCCGGCTCGATAGCCAGTCATTGTTGATCTCCTTCGAACGGTGTTCCATGGACGAACGCTGTTCGTCACCGAACAGAGTTCTACGGTCGAACGGCGTTCGAGTCAAGTACAGTGTTCGAAGCCGCACCGAGGAGGCATCTTTGGACGACATGCCGGTTCCGCCCTGGCGAGAGCGCAAAATGTCCATCTGGGCTGCCCGGCGCCCGCTCAGCTACGACCAGATCGTGGACGCGGCGATGGTCGTCCTGGACGCCGAAGGTGTCGACGGCATGAGCATGAGGCGGGTCGCCCAGGAACTCGGCACCGGTGCGGCGTCGCTCTACGCGCACCTCCAGAACAAGGACGACCTGATCGACGCCGTCCTCGACCGGGTCTTCGCCGAGGTGGTCATCCCCGCCCCGACCGGCGACTGGCGTGAGGACTTCGTCCGCCTCGCCTACGCGACCCGGAGCGCGCTGCAGGCCCACCGCGACATCGCCAAAGTGCTCTGGGGCCGGGTACCGACCGGCGCCAACGCGTTGCGCCTGGCCGACCACGTCTACGGCGTGTTCCGGGACAGGGGCCTACCGGATCAGCTGGTCGCCTGGGCCGGTCCGCTGATCTTCGACTACATCACCGCGGACGCGTACGAAGGCAGTCTGTACGCGTCGAACTTCGGCGACGAGAAGGGGAGCGCGAAGTACTTCGAGGGTCTCGGGACGTACTTCGCGTCGCTGCCGCCCGGGCGGTTCCCCAATATCGTCGGGATGGCGAAGACGCTCACCACGGGTGGGGGTAACGAGCGCTTCGACTTCGGTCTTGACGTGCTTCTTACCGGGTTGGAGGCAAAGGCAGCCGAGGCCAGGGGGGCGTCTGGGCCCGGGGTGTCTGGGCCCGGGGTGTCGGAGGGGTCAGAGGCCTTCGGCGATCGCGGCGGCGATGCGTAGCCATGCGTTCCGGGTGCGTGAGGACAGCTCGCCGTAGCGGATCGGCTCACCCGAGTCGAGTAGTCGCTCGTACGGTGCGAGCAGCACCGAGCGGGTCCGCGCGGCGAAGTGCCGCTGGATCGCCTCGAGATCGACGTCTTTACGGTTCGCCGGCATCGCGACCACGCTCACCGCACGCCTGACCAGCTCGTGCCGACCCGTCTGGTCGAGGTGGTCGAGCATCCGCGCCGCGGTCTCGGCCGAGTCGCCGCGCGCCGACATCGTGATGACGAGCTGATCGGTGGCGTCGATCGCCGCCTGCCAGTTCTCGGCCCGCACGTTGTTGCCGGTGTCGACCACGATCAGCTTGTAGAACCGGCTGACGACCTCACGGATGTCGACGAACGCCTTCGCGGTGAGCATCTCACCAGCGGTAGCGGACTCGTCGGACGCCAGAACGTCGAACATCGCCTCGCCCTGCGACCGCACGAAGGGCGTCAGATCGCCGACCTTGCCGCTGTGCTGGAAGCCCGGCAGTGCACGAAGAACGTCACGCACCGTGTGTACGTGGTAGTCCTGCTGGGAGCGCATGCCCAGCGTGCCCTGGGTCTCGTTGTTGTCCCAGGCCAGCACGTAACCGCCACGGTTCTGACCGAAGGTCATCGCGGTCATCAGCACCGCGACGGTCTTGCCGGCGCCGCCCTTCGGGTTGACGACGGTCACCTGGCGTAGGCCACCGAAGTTCCGGCGGACCTTCGCGACCGCGTCCCGGAAGTCGATCTCGCGCTTGGACAGAGCCGGGGAGACCGTGCCGAACGTGACGCGCCGGATCAACGCCGGCACGCCCATGGTGGGCTCCGGCGGACGCGGCCGGTGCGCCCGACGGGCCGCGAACTCCTCGGCGGTGGGAGGCACAGCTGGTTGGTCGAAGCTTTCGTTGCTGGTACCGCGCCAGTCGGGTTGCTGGGGGTGGGGGCGCGGGTCCGCGGTCTGGGGTTGGGCGGCATCCGGCGCCGGACGGTAGGAGTAGTGGTCCGGCGGCCGCTGAAGATCATGCGGCGCCGGCGGCGCAGGCATGCCCTGTGCCGCATGCGGCAGGTGTGATTGGGAGTGGGTGCCGTGTGGTCCGGGTGCGTGGGGACCGGGTGCGTGGGGACCGGGTGCCTGGGGACCGGCGGCGTGCGGTCCGGGCCCGTGGGGTCCGGGGGCCTGGGGATCAGGTGCGTACGGGCCGGGTGCGTAGGGGCCGGGCGCGTAGGGGCCGGCGGCCTGCGGGCCTGGTCCTTGTGGGCCGGGTCCTTGTGGGCTCGCTCCGTGTGGGCCGGGTCCGTACGGACCGGGGGCGTGCGGGTCTGCTCCTTGGGGGCCGGGTGCGTAAGGCCCGGCGGCCTGCGGGTCTGCTCCGAACGGGCCTGCGTCGTGCGGGCCGGTTCCGTACGGCCCAGTGGCCTGCGGGCCAGGACCCTGCGGGCCGGGCGCGTACGGGCCGGGCGCGTACGGGCTGGCGGCCTGGGGGCCCGCTCCGTGCGCACCGGCTCCGTAGGGAGCGTTCGGGTCGTACCCGTGCGGGCCGGGAGGATAACCACCGGCGGTGTGGGCGCCCGGCTGGGAATCGAAGGACTGCGGCTGCTCGGCACCCGCAGCGGTCGGCCACTCGTTGCTCCATGGCGCGGCCCCGGGAGCGCCCGAGGTCGGCTCACCCGATTCCACCGGCCAGTGCGGCGCGGTCAACGGGTCAGGCTCGCCGCCGTCACTCGGCTGCCCCGACGTCGGCTGCCCCGAGACAGGCTGATCCGAAGCCGACTGCCCGGCCACCGGCTGGTCAAAGAACGGCTGCCCCGACACAGGCATCTCAGAGTGCGGCTGCCCCGAAGTCGGCAGCCCCGAGATCGGGGCTCCGGACACCGGCAGCCCGGAGATCGGCTGTCCAGACACCGGCAGCCCGGAGATCGGCTGTCCAGACACCGGCAGCCCGGAGATCGGCTGTCCAGACACCGACTGGCCGGGCGTCGGCTCGTCGGGTATCGGAGACCCGGCTAGCGGCTGGCTCGAGACCGGCAGCCCAGATACCGGCGCACCCGACAGCGGGGGAGCCGACAGCGGCTGGCCGGATATTGGCTGGTTGAGATCGGGCTGACCGGAGACGGGTTGGTCGAAAATCGGGGCCTCGAACACCGGTTGCCCCGCAGTCGGCTGCTCGGACAACGGCTGCTCGAACAGAGGCTGTCCGGACACGAACTGTCCGGACACGGGCTGTCCGGACACGGGCTGTCCGGACACGGGCTGTCCGGACACGGGCTGTCCGGACACGGGCTGGCCGAGATCAGGCTGGCCCGGATCGAACTGGCCCGGATCGAACTGGCTGGGATCGGGCTGGCCGGACACTGGCTCGTTGTAGCCGGGTTGTCCGGAGACGGGCTGGTGGAAAGCAGGTTGGCCGGGAGGCGGAGCTTGGGGTGACCACTGGTGCTCCGGCTGCGGCGGCCACTGCTGGCCGCCGGGCTGCTGGCCGCCGGTCTGCTCAACGCCGGGCTGCTGGGCGGGCCACTGCGGCTGTTCCTGCGCCGGCCATTGCGGCTGTTCCTGCGCCGGCCACTGGGGCTGCGACTCGGCTCCGGGCCACGGCTGCTGCCACTGGCCCTCCTGGCCCGGCCACTGCTGCTCCGGCGCCGGCCACTGCGGCTGCGCGGGCCACCCACCGTTCGGCGGCCATTGCTGCTGTTCCGGCCCGGTCCACGGCTGCTGCGCCGGCCACTGTTGCTCCGCCGCCGGCCACCCCGGCTGACCCTGCGCAGGCCAGACCGCCTGGCCCTCCAACGGCTGCCCCGGCCCCGGCTCGGACTGACCCGGCCCCGTCTGACCCGGCCCCGAATGACCCTGATCCTGGCCCGCCGGACCCGGCCCAACCTGGTCCGACCCAGGCTGAACCTGCCCCTCCTGAACCGGCCACTGCTGCTCCTGCACCGGCCACTCCGAACCCTGCGAAGGCCACTCCGAACCCTGCGCAGGCCACCCGGCTTCCTGCGCGGGCCAGCCCGAACCTTGGCCCGGCCACCCCGCATCCTGCGCAGGCCACTGCTGCCCCACCCCTGGCTGGCCCGGCCCCGGCTGCTGCGCCGGACCCGACGTCTGCGCCTGGGAAGGCCACTGCTCACCCTGCCGGAGCCACTGCTCTCCCTGGCCGGGCCACTCACCCGGCGGAGACCACGGCACCTGCGGCTCGGCCGCACCCGACTGCTCACGGAGCCACTGCTGATCAGCCTGGCTCGGTTCCGCGCCTGGCCACCCCTGCGCCGATGGCGGCTGCCACTGCTCACCGGACGCCATCCCGGGCACGGTCGGCGCATGGGGATCGACCACCGGTGCCGGCCCCGAAACCGGGCTGTCCGCAGAAGGCCACTGCGGCGTCACCGGCGTCACCGGCGGCGCGGAGGTCGACGCGTCCGGACCGGGCTGCGCAGGCACCTCCGGCGTCTCGTGGAGCCGCACGACCCCGTTCGTGCCCGTGTTCGACTCGACCCATCCCGACCCGGACTGCAGATGCGCGGCCGCTGGGGTGCCGTTCGTCGGCGTGTCGGACGTCGGGGACTCGGCGGAGGGCCACCCGATCGCGGACGGTTCACCCGATACTTCGAGGTCTGGACGTCCGTTGGCCTCACCGTTGCTCTGGCCGGTGCCTTGCACGGTTCGAACCCCCAACGTTTCTGGCCGGAGCACTTCTCGATCTGGACCTTTGCCCAGTATCCATCCTTCCGGTACCCACCGACGGTTTATAACGCCGGTTAGCGGATGTACACACCCCAGGCGTCGCGCTCCATCCACCAGGTCCGTTTTTTGTTCAGGGTGCCCGCGATGCCGTCGTCGGCCACCGGCACGCCGTCCTCCGCTGTGTCGCTGTTCTGGGAAACGATCGTGAACTGCGCCGCGCGCCCGCGGGCCCGTCGCACCTCGACCTCGCCGTGCGCACGCTTGCGGCCGAACAGACCTCGCGGCCGGGCGGCCGGCAGGGCCAGGCCCACCTCGAGCACCCCGTCCGCCGGGTCCGCGCTCACGACCAGCGGGAGGCCCGCCAGCGAGCCGTACCCGTCCGCGTTGGCGACCGCGCAGGCCAGCAGCGACTCACTGCCGTCGCTCAGGAGCGTGTCGTCGACGTCGATCCGGGCGAACCACGGCACCGGGCGGCCGCTCTCGTCGCCGCCGCCGATGATCGCGCCGTGCAGTGTCACCGAGCCGCCGTCGTGGCGCAGCAAGTCGACGCGGCGTGACTCCCCGCCCAGCACCGCGGCGGCCACGTCCCCGGGCGAACGCGGCAGACCCAACTTCGCGGCCAGGTCGACGTCGTCACCGGCATCCAGTGGCAGGACCCCGATGGCGGGGAGGTCGGGCACCGTGCGGTCGCTGGGCAGATCCGCGGGGCGCTCGCCGCCCCGCGGCAGGGACTGCCGCACCATCCGGCGCAGCACCGCACGTAGTTGAGCATCGCCGCCGGCGACGACCAGGCGCGCACCGTCGACGGCTGCGCGCTTCACCGCCGCATCGACGTCGGTGTCCGAATCCAACTCCAGCACTTCGACGTCCGCGCCCTTGCGCAGGGCATCACGACAGGACAACACGGGTACCCGGGTAGCGACACCAGGACCCGGGGCGAGAAGCAGCACGTCCACGTTGGTTAGCCTGACATGTAATCCATTCCTGGGTTGATGGAGGACCGTATGCCCGCGATCGTGCTCGTCGGTGCCCAATGGGGCGACGAGGGTAAGGGTAAAGCCACCGACCTTCTCGGCGGTTCGGTCCAGTGGGTAGTCCGGTATCAGGGCGGCAACAACGCCGGTCACACCGTGATCACTCCGGACGGCGAGAAGTACGCGCTGCACCTGATCCCGTCGGGCATCCTGACGCCGAACACGACCTCGGTGATCGGCAACGGCGTCGTGGTCGACCCGGCCGTGCTCATCGGCGAGATGAACGGCCTGATCGAGCGCGGGGTCAGCGTCGAGAACCTCAAGATCTCGGCCGACGCGCACCTGATCATGCCGCACCACCGCGCGCTGGATAAGGTCACCGAGCGTTACCTCGGTAAGGCGCGGATCGGCACCACCGGGCGGGGCATCGGCCCGGCCTACGGCGACAAACTTGCTCGTATCGGTATCCGGGTCGCGGACCTCCTCGACCCGGGCATCCTCCGCCGCAAGCTCGACACCGTGCTCGCCGAGAAGAACCAGATCCTGGCCAAGGTCTACAACCGCAAGGCGTTGGACGCCGAAGCAGTGGCCGACGAGTACCTCGGTTACGCGGAACGGCTGAAGGACCACATCGCCGACACGCGCCTGCTGCTCAACAAGGCGCTCGAACGCGGCGAGACGATCCTGCTCGAAGGCTCGCAGGGCACGCTGCTCGACGTCGACCACGGCACTTATCCGTTCGTGACCTCGTCGAACCCGACCGCAGGCGGGGCCTGCGCCGGTAGTGGCATCGGGCCGACGCGGATCACGAAGGTGATCGGCATCCTGAAGGCCTACACGACCCGGGTGGGCTCCGGTCCGTTCCCGACCGAGCTGCTCGACGAGTACGGCGAGCGGCTGCGCAAGGTCGGCGGCGAGATCGGTGTCACCACCGGGCGCAACCGGCGCACCGGCTGGTTCGACGCGGTGATCTCCCGGTACGCCACCCGGGTCAACGGCCTGACCGATATCTTCCTGACGAAGCTCGACGTGCTGTCCGGGCTCGACCAGGTGCCGATCTGCGTCGCGTACGACGTCGACGGCGAGCGCATGGACGACATGCCGATGACCCAGACCGACCTGCACCACGCGAAGCCGATCTACGAGTACATGGACGGCTGGTGGGAGGACCTGTCGGAGATCCGCACGTTCGCGGAGCTGCCGAAGAACGCGCAGGCGTACGTGTCGCGGCTGGAAGAGCTGTCGGGCACGCAGATCAGCGTCATCGGCGTCGGCCCCGGCCGGGAGCAGAACGTGGTCGTCCGCGACCTGATCTGACCGCTCGTCCCAAGGACACCGCGGTCCGGTGAGCCTTGTGGACAGCCCCGCCCCGAACTGTCGGGGCGGGGCCCCAGAATGAGCGCGTGACGTCCACAGCCGAGAAGTTCGAGCCGATCACCCGGGTCGCCACCCTCGAGGTCTTCTTCGACCTGATCTTCGTCTTCGCGATCATCCAGCTGACCACCGTGCTCGTCGACGAGCCGAGCTGGCGCGGGGTAGCGCAGGTCGTGCTGATGTTCGGCGTGATCCAGTGGATCTACGGCGGCTACGTCTGGCTCGCCAACGCGGTGGCGCCCGACCGGGCCGTCCGGCGGCTGCTCTTACTGTTCGGGATGGCCGGTTTCCTGCTGATCGGGCTGGCCATCCCCACCGCGTTCGACGACGGCGGCGTGCCGTTCGCGATCGGCTACCTGCTGGTGGTCGTCGTCCACACGGCGCTGTTCCTCCGGAGCGCCAACACCAGTTCGGTGGCCGGCATCTTCCGGGTCGCGCCGTTCAACCTGCTCTCGGCCGTACTTCTGCTGGTGGCGGGGTTCGTCGGCGGGGGCGTCGCGTACACGCTGTGGGCGGTGTCGCTGGTGCTGCTGGTGTTCACGCCGTTCCTGGCGCCGATCGCGATGTTCCGCGTGCAGGCGACGCACTTCGTCGAGCGCTACGGGCTGCTGCTGATCATCGTGCTGGGCGAGTCGATCCTGGCGATCGGCGTGGGAGCCCGCGGGTTGCACCTGGGTTTCCCGCTGGTGATCACCGCGATCATGGCGCTCGGCGTCACCGCCGCGCTGTGGTGGGCGTACTACACCGGCGACGACGAACGGGCCGAGCAGCGGCTCGAGGCGCTGCCGGAAGACCGGCGGGCCCGTCCGGCGCTCAACTCGTACTTCTACGCGCTCGCGCCGATGCTCCTCGGTGTCGTGCTGCTCGCCGCCGGGGTGAAGAAGTCGATCGGTCACCCCACCGAGCACCTGCACTGGTTCGCGGCGATCGTGCTGGCCGGTGGGGTGGCGTTGTACCTGCTCGGGCACGGTCTGTTCCGGCTCTCGCTCGGTCTGCCGGGGACGTGGAACCGGTTCGCGGGCGCGGTCGTCGTGCTGGCGGCGATCCCGGTCGGGCACGAGATCGCCGGTGCGGCGGAACTAGCGGTGGTGTTCGCGGTGCTGGTTGCCACGCTGGTGTCAGATGCGTTCCTCGCGCCTGAGGGCTAGTGCCGGGTCTGCGTACTCTGCGTGGTGCAGCTATAACGGCGGTAGCGACGAAGGGCGGTGACGATGGCGGACGAGGAAGCCCCTCCCGGGGGTGACGAGGCGACTCCTCCTCCCATCACCGAGTTACCGCCCCGCCTCCCGCCGCGGTGGGCTTCCGGCGGCCGGACGTTCTCCAAGTTCGACGGCATGAGCCTGGCCGCCCGGGTCGCGCGGCTCTGCGCCGTCGTCATTCTGCTGGTGGGCGCGGTGGTCGTCGCGACGGTCACCATCGCGGGTCTCGGACCGCCCTCCGAGGAGGATCTGCGCCGCGAAGCCGGCCTCCTCGACAAGCGGCAGCTGCTGATCGGCGTCAAGGACGACCAACCGGGCATGAGCCTGCGCGAGAACGGCGTCTACCGCGGTTTCGACGTGGAGATCGCGTACCTGGTCGCCGCCGACCTCGGCTTCGCCCCGGACGACGTGCGCTTCCTCACGATCGAGAGCGAGGACCGCGCCCGACGCCAGGCCCTGGACGTCAAGAGCAACAAGATCGTCACGGTCGATCTGGTCGTCGCCACGTTCAGCATCACGAAGGCACGCATCGACGACCCGGACGTCATGTTCTCCGCGCCCTACCTGCGCACCGAGCAGTCGGTGCTGACGCGGAAGACGACGAACAGGTACGAGGCGCTCTCCGACCTGGCCGGCGAAAAGGTCTGCACGCTCAACACGACGACGTCCGCGCAGAACCTGCGCGCAGCCGGTGTGCAGCCGGTCGGCAAGAACAAGATCAGCGAGTGCGTGAAGGGCCTGGAATCCGGCGCGTACGAGGCGGTGTCCACCGACGCGGCGATCCTGGCCGGCTTCGTGCACGTGAACCCCGGCAAGTTCACGATCCACGACATCGGCGCCGAAGGCAGCGAGCTCTACGGCATCAACGTCGGCCGCAACAAGGCACTGCAGACGCTCGTCAACCTCTCGCTGTACCGCTCTTACACCGAGCCCACCGATCGCCGCTGGGAGACCGCGTACGACGACTGCCTGCGCGTCGAGCAGCCCGACGCGATGCCGCAGCAGGTGGCGGTCGCCCAGCAGCCCGAGGTGGATCGGCCCCGGGTGCGCATCTGGCCCTGGGAGACCGAGCCGTGACCGATCGCCCGCAGCCGATCCTGCTCGGCCGCCGTCGCCGGGGTCGTGACCAGCAGTGGGTGCTGACCGCGCTCCCAGCGTTCCCGCTGCTCCTGCTCGTGCTGCGGCTCTGGTACCTGAGCCGTCAGGACCTGCAGACGATGCTGCTGCTGGTGCAGAACGTCAGCCCGCTGGGGTTGATCGGTTCGCTGCTGATCACGCTGGTGTGGGCGCCGCCGGTGTTCATTCTCGTCGGGCGGGCGCTGGGCGGGCTGTTGCTCGTCAGCTCGATCGACGCGGGCCGCTCGTGGCTGGCCCGGACGGCCGGTCGCACCCCGGGCTGGGTGGTGCTGTCGGCGTTCGCGGTGGCCGCGGTCACCTGGCAACTGCGCTTCCTGCCGACACTCGTCATGCTGCTCGTCATCATCTTCGCGCTCGACATCCGGCTGCGGTACGAGGACTATCCGCAGCTGGTGATGATCGCGTGCATCGCGGTACCGGTCACGCTCTCGCTGCTCGGCCTGCTGCTGTTCGGGCCGGCCGCGGTCGACGCACTGCGGGTGGCGGAGCCCGAGACCGCGTTCCTGCTGCTCGCGCCGGTGCTGGCGTTACCGTTCCTCACCGGGCCGGTGCCGGCGCCGACCGCGATGCTCGTCACGCACTGGGTGGCGATGGGGGGTCTGGTGATCGGTCCGATCCTGGTGGCCGCGATCTTCGTCCAGGCTCCGGTGCTGCCCGAAGTGGCCGTGGAGCTGAAACGGGACGCGGCGGGGCTCCCGCCGAACGCCGACGAGGTGGTGGTCGGGGAGTCCGACGTCACCGTGGTGCGCGGGCAGGTGATCACCGTCGACGACCGCTCGACCACGCTGCTCGAGACGGGCGGGAAGGTCGCGTTCGTACCCAACACGGCGGTGATCAGCCAGGTGCTCTGCCCCGACCCGCTGGACCCGCCCTACAGCGCGGTGGCCGTGCACGGGTGGCAGGTGGAGCGGGCGATGCTGAGTTGGCTGGCGCCGAGCCGTTCGGTGCGCGAACCGACCGACCCCCGCTGCCTGGGCCGCCCGGTCACCCGCTGACCGCTGCGTTCCGGAGTTCGGTGATGCCCTCCTCGATCAAGTCGGTGGGGATGCTGGCGAACCCCAGGCGGACCGCGTTGGTGCGCCGGGGTTCGCGGAGGTGGTAGGTGTCGCTGGGCTCGACCAGCACACCGCGGCCCCTCGCCGCGGCCGCCAACGCCCGGCTGTTCAGCTCCGGCGGCCCCACCACCCACAGAGCGGTGCCGCCCGCCGGGAACGTGTCGCCGAACGCGGGGCCCCAGCCCAAGTGCGTCTCCACCGCGGCCACGGTGCGGCGCCAGCGGTCGCGCAGGATCGTGCGCGCCCGGCGCAGCGCGCGGGCGTAGTCCCCGGAGGTGATCAACAGCGCGAGCGCTCGCTGCTGCTGGCCGGGGGCGTGCCGGACCTGGAACCGGCGCCGCTCGCGCAGTGCGGTGACCAGGCGGGCGTCGGCCACCAGGAACCCGAGGCGCAGGCCCGGAGCCAGGAATTTCGAGAAGCTGCCCAGGTAGACGACCTGACCGCGCCGGTCCAGAGCCTTCAACGCCGGTGTCGGGCTGCCGGCGTACCGGAACTCCGCGTCGTAGTCGTCCTCGACGATGACGAGATCGGGGGAGGCGTCGAGCAGCTGGCGGCGACGCCCGACCGTCAGCGTCACGTTCGTGGGGTACTGGTGCGACGGGGTGACGGCCACCGCGTCGCACGAGGCCAGCGCGCTGACCGGGACCAGGCCACCTCCGTCGACGGAGAACGGCACCAGCGACGCCCCGGTGCGCACCGCGATGTGCCACAGGTCGGGGTAACCGGGATCTTCCACGGCGAGCCGGCGCCCCGGCCCGAGCAACTCACCGGCGACCAGCGCGTGCCCCTGCTGGGACCCGAGCGTGACCAGCACCTGCGACGGGTCGGCGTCGATGCCTCGGGCGGGCAGGATGTGCCGGCACAGTGCCTCGACCAGCAGAGGATCGTCGGCGTCGCCGAGGTCGGAGAGGCTGGGCCAGAACGACGGCCCTTCGAGCGCGGCCCGCAGGCACCGCTGCCACGCCCGGTGCGGGAACAGGTCGGCCGAGGGCTGCCCGGAGAGGAACGGGTAGCGGTAGCGCTGCCAATCGCGGGGGCGGTGGGAGATCGGAAGGTCACCGTCGAGGACCGGGGCCAGCCGAGCGTCCCAATCGAACCGGGGGACGGCGGGCGACGCGGCCGCGGACGAGGGACGCAGCTCGGCGTTGACGGCCAGCCCCGACCGCGGGAGCGGCGTGACGTAGCCCTCGGCGATCAGCTCCTGGTAGGCGGTGACCACCGTGTTTCGTGAGACGCCGAGCGTCTGGGCCAGCTCGCGCGACGACGGCAACCGGCCCTCGGCGCCGAGGCGACCGGCCAGGATCTCGGCTTCCAGAGCGGCTCGGAGCTGCCGGTACAGCGGCACACCGCTGGTCCGTCGCAACGAAACTGGACTCATTACGTCAGCATGAACTGGATCTTGTGAGTGGTCCAGATCCGAGTCACGGTAGCCGGAGCAGTTGTTGCCGCAGCCCCCTGACCGGAGGAGCCACTCATGCGCACCGTCCCGCACTGGATCGGCGGCAAGCCCGTCGAAGGCACGACCGACGGCGGGCCGGTGTTCGACCCGAGTACCGGCACGCAGATCGCGACGGTGGCGTTCGCCGCGCCGAGCGACGTCGACGACGCGGTCGGCGCCGCGAAGGAAGCGTTCCGGACCTGGAAGAAGTCCAGCCTCGCCAACCGCACCCGCATCCTGTTCGCGTTCCGCGAGCTGCTCGACCGCAACACCGACGAGCTGGCCCGCATCATCAGCCGCGAACACGGCAAGACGGTTCCGGACGCCAAGGGTGAGGTGGCCCGGGGCCTGGAGATCGTGGAGTTCGCGTGCGGTATCGGCGAGCACATCAAGGGTGATCAATCGCCGAACGTGTCGACAGGTGTGGATTCGTTCTCGGTGCGCCAGCCGCTGGGCGTGGTCGCCGGGATCACGCCGTTCAACTTCCCGGTGATGGTGCCGCTGTGGATGTCGCCGATCGCGATCGCCTGCGGCAACACGTTCGTGCTCAAGCCCAGTGAGAAGGACCCGTCGGCGGGGGTGCGGCTGGCCGAGCTGTGGGCCGAGGCGGGGCTGCCCGAAGGCGTGTTCAACGTGCTGCACGGGGACAAGGTGGCCGTCGACGGCCTGCTGACCCACCCGGACGTCGCCGCGGTGAGCTTCGTCGGCTCGACGCCGATCGCGAAGTACATCCACGAGACCGCCACCGCGCACGGCAAGCGGGTGCAGGCGCTCGGCGGGGCGAAGAACCACATGGTGGTGCTGCCCGACGCCGACCTGGACCTGGCCGCAGACGCCGCGGTGAGCGCGGGGTACGGCGCGGCCGGTGAGCGCTGCATGGCGATCTCGGTGGTTGTCGCGGTGGGCGCGGTCGGCGACGAGCTCGTCGGCAAGATCGCGGAGCGGATCCCCGCGGTGAAGGTGGGGCCGGGCGATTCCGAGGGTGCCGAGATGGGGCCGCTGGTCACCGCGCAGCACCGGGACAAGGTGCGGGGTTACATCGACGCCGGTGAGGCGGCCGGCGCCACGCTGGTGACCGACGGCCGGAACGTCGACGTCGAGGGCGACGGCTACTGGGTGGGCCCGACGCTCTTCGACCACGTGCGGAAAGACCAGACCATCTACACCGACGAGATCTTCGGCCCGGTGCTGTCGGTCGTGCGGGCCGAGACGTACGACGAGGCGCTCGACCTCGTCAACAGCAACCCCTACGCGAACGGCGTCGCGCTGTTCACCTGTGACGGCGGCGTCGCCCGGCAGTTCGGGCTCGACGTCGAGGTGGGCATGGTGGGCATCAACGTGCCGATCCCGGTGCCGGTGGCCACTTACTCTTTCGGTGGCTGGCGGAACTCGCTCTTCGGCGACGTGCACATGTACGGGGCGGAGGGCGTGCGGTTCTGGACGCGCGGCAAGGTCGTGACGACCCGCTGGCCGGATCCCTCGCACCGTGGTGTCGACCTCGGGTTCCCGCAGAACAAGTAAGGAGCAACCACGATGTCTCGTACTTACGAGCTCGATCGTGCCCATGTTTTCCATTCCTGGTCGGCCCAGTCGCTGATCAAGCCGATGGTGATCGACGGCGCGCTGGGGTCCTACGTGTGGGACGAGGAAGGCACCAGGTACCTGGACTTCACCTCGCAGCTGGTGTTCACGAACATCGGGCACCAGCACCCGAAGGTCGTCGCCGCGATCCAGGAGCAGGCCGCGCGGCTGTGCACGGTGGCTCCGGCGTTCGCGAACGACGTCCGGAGCGAAGCGGCGCGGCTGATCGTCGAACGGGCTCCGGAAGGCCTGAACAAAGTCTTCTTCACCAACGGCGGCGCGGACGCCAACGAGAACGCGGTACGGATGGCCCGGCTGCACACCGGGCGCCGGAAGGTGCTGACCACCTACCGCAGCTACCACGGCAACACCGGTGCGGCGATCCAGATGACCGGCGACCCGCGGCGCTGGCCGAACGACGGCGTGGCCACCGACGTGCACCACTTCTTCGGGCCCTACCTCTACCGCTCGCCGTTCTGGGCGACCACCGAGGAAGAGGAGAGCGACCGCGCGCTCGCGCACCTCGAGGCCACGATTCAGCTCGAGGGGCCGTCGACGATCGCCGCGATCGTGCTGGAGACGATCCCCGGCACCGCCGGCATCCTGGTGCCGCCGGGTGCGTACCTGGCCGGGGTGCGTGAGCTGTGCGACCGGTACGGCATCGTGTTCGTCGCCGACGAGGTGATGGCCGGGTTCGGGCGGGCCGGCGAGTGGTTCGCGGTGGACCACTGGGGCGTCGCGCCGGACCTGATCACGTTCGCGAAGGGCGTGAACTCCGGGTACGTGCCGATGGGTGGCGTGATCATCTCCGACGAGATCGCGGCGACGTTCGCCGAGCGCCCGTTCCCGGGTGGGCTGACCTACTCCGGGCACCCGCTCGCGGCGGCGGCCGCGGTGGCGACGATCAACGCGATGGAGGACGAGGGGATCGTCGCCAACGCGGCCCGGATCGGCGAGGAGGTGTTCGGACCCGGCCTTCGTGAGCTCGCCGACCGGCACCCGATCATCGGCGAGGTGCGTGGCCTGGGTGTGTTCTGGGCGCTGGACCTGGTTCGCGACCGCGAGACACGCGAGCCGCTGGTGCCCTACAACGCGTCCGGTGCCGACAACGCGCCGATGGCCGAGCTGCTCGCCGAGGCGAAGAGCCGTGGCCTGATCCCGTTCGTCAACATGAACCGCATGCATGTCGTGCCCCCTTGCACGGTCAGCGAAGGTGAGGCCAAAGAAGGCCTCGCGATCCTCGATGAGGTGTTCACACTTCTAGACCGGCACTACGACAAAAATTAGTTCGACGCTCGTGAGCTGGGCCGGTCGCGTTTGCGGCCGGCCCTTCGCGTCCATACCAGGGAGTAGTGACTCGGTAACGGCGAGTTAATGAAACGGTACAACTCAACTGCAATCGGCATGATCTACTCAAAGGGTGTCTCTACCGCTGTGTGTGCTTACGCTGACCATCGGAACGGCGATCGGCGCGGCACGGGGTAGTTGCCGCTGCGCGTCGGCGCTCGCCGTTCTCGGCGTCGTCTGGATCCTGGCGAACGGCCCGATGGAGGGCCACGTGCTCTGGACGCTCGACAGCGAGCACGGCTTGACCAGCGCCGACCTGATCACGATCCCGATGGCCGCGCTCGCCGGCCGGACGCTGTGGCGCAGTGCCGAGGTGCAGCGGTGGCTGACCGCACGCAGACCTCGGGCGCGTACCGCGCTCACGCACGCCGGAGCCCGGGGCGGATCGCGCGGACCTCGATCGATGGCACGTCTGACGGCCGCGCCGTCCGTCCGTCGGTCGACCCCCGCACGGGGGGTCACCCGTCGTCGTTCAGTCGGCTCGATCGTCCGGTTGTCCACAGGAGGGCCGGGCGGGGCATCGGGCGACTGAGCGCGCCACTAGGCTCGTCGCCGTGCGCGTCCTCGTTATCGGATCCGGTGCCCGCGAACACGCTTTGTGTACGGCACTGGCCGCAGATCCGTCCGTCGAGCGTCTCGTCTGCGCCCCGGGCAACGCCGGGATCGCGGCGGTCGCCCAGATCGAGCCGGTCAAGCCGACCGACCCTTACGCCGTCGCGGCGCTGGCCCGGCAGGTCGACGCCGAACTCGTCGTCGTCGGGCCGGAGGCGCCACTGATGGCCGGCGTCGCCGACATGGTGCGTGAGGAAGGCATCCCGGTGTTCGGCCCGGATGCCGCGGCCGCTCGCATCGAGGGCTCGAAGTCGTTCGCCAAGGCCGTGATGAGCGCGGCCCGAGTGCCCACGGCCGAGTCACGCACCTGCGACGACCGTCCCCAGGTGGAGGCGGCGCTCGACCTCTTCGGCGCGCCCTACGTCGTCAAGGCCGACGGGTTGGCCGCCGGTAAGGGTGTCGTCGTCACCGACGATCGCGCGGTCGCGCTGGCCCACGCGGCCGAGTGCGGTCGCGTCGTGATCGAGGAGTACCTCGACGGCCCCGAGGTGTCGCTGTTCGTCGTCACTGACGGCAGCACCGCCGTGCCGCTGCTGCCGGCCCAGGACTTCAAGCGCCTCGGCGACGACGACGCCGGCCCCAACACCGGTGGTATGGGTGCCTACACACCGTTGAGCTGGCTGCCCAGCGGGTGCGTCGACGAAGTCATGAAGGCGGTCGTGCACCCGACCCTCAAGGACCTCGCGAGCCGCGGCACGCCGTTCGTCGGCGTCCTGTACGTCGGGTTGGCCATCACGTCACGCGGCCCGCGGGTGATCGAGTTCAACGCGCGCTTCGGCGATCCGGAGACGCAGGTCGTGCTGGCGATGCTGGAAACCCCGCTGGCCGGCCTCCTGCACGCCGCGGCCACCGGCGCGCTCGCCGCGCACGCCCCGCTGCAGTGGCGGGACGGTTCCGCGATCACCGTGGTCATGGCGTCGGCGGGGTATCCCGGCACCCCTCGAACCGGCGACGTCATCACGGGCGCGGATCAGCCCGGTGTGATGCATGCGGCTACCGCACGCAACGAGGCTGGGGAGTTGGTCACCAGCGGCGGGCGGGTGCTGTCGGTGACGGCGGTCGGTGGGGATCTGGCCGAGGCTCGGGCTGCTGCCTATTCGATGCTGGAGGGGGTCAGCTTCGACGGTGCGCAGTTCCGGACCGATATCGCGGCGAAGGCCGAGGCCCAGGCGATCAAGGTCTGATTCTGTCGGCTGGGCCGGCCGGTGGGTCAGGGCGACAACACCCGCAGCGGAACGGCCACGGCCTGTTCGATTTCGAATGCGGCTCGGGCGAAGTCGGCCTTGGTGCCGCCGACCGGGTCGGCTATGTCCATCGCGTCGGGCGGGACTGGGCCCAGAACCCCGCGGCGGCTGCGGGCCAGAGCCGACAGCAACTCCACGCGCTCGGTGATTCGCCGGCCGGGGAGTTCGGCGGCTGTGCACGAGTCGAGCAGCCACGCGAACTCGCGCAGGGTGTAGGCGCGGTTCAACGCTTCCGGCCAGAGGGCGGTCACCTGGTCGCGGTGCGTTCGTTCGGCGGCGAGCACCACGTTCGCGCGCCGGATCATCGTCCGTATCAGTTGGCGCGAGGTGTGGCCCGCCGCCGAGACGCCTCGCCGGGCGAGCTCGGCGGCGGCTTCCGGCCAGATCGGTCGGCCGGGGGTGGCGTGGGTGCCCGCGCTCGTCACCGCGACGGCGTCGGCCACCGGACCGAACCGAGCGTGCAGGCCCTCGCGCATCAGTCGTTCGGCGAACGGGGACCGGATCTGATTGGCGGTGCAGACGAACAGAATCCCGCCCAAGCTGTCTCCACCTCGCTGTCCGTGGGACCTCGTTCTAGCAGAATTCAGTCGATGGCGGACGCCGCCCAGCTGCCGTCGCTGCTCACGGTGACGCGGTAGGACAGGTCAGTGCCGTTGTCGAAATGCGCAAGGCACTCGTACGTGCCGACGCCGACCGGGTCGACCGCGCTCTCGACGCAGGTCGCTTCGACGACCGATCCGTCGGCGGAGGGCGTCGACACCAGAGCCTGCTCGAGTGCGGAGGTGGTCATGACCGTGGACGTGGCGCTCAGGTAGAGCGGAACGGTGATGGCGATGACGATGCCGAGCACCAAGGTCCAGACGGCGAAGCTAGCCACCAGGGCACCGGCGAAAACGCCCCAGTAGCGGCCGCCCGGTAGACCCAGGGCGCGGGCGTCGCCGGAGCGTCGGGCGGCCGAAATGGCGCCGAAGATGCCGAACAGCACGGTGAAGACGGCAACCGGCCAGGCTTTGGGGCCGGTGATGGCCGGACCCCAGACCGGAGCCGCCGAGTAGCCGTAGCCGTAACCCGGGGAGTCGAAGCTCGGGGGCGGGCTGTAGCCCGTCGGAATCGACGCCGCGCCGCGGCTCCAGGCCTCCGCGCCGGCCATTGCGGGCACGCCGGCCGGGGAGACCGAGGGCGGAAGCGTGATCGCCGGGGAGACCGGCGCCTCCGAGCCGGGTTCCACGTGGAACGGCGGTGAGGCGGCGGGGGTCAGACCGGAGTCGACGGCGGGCGTCGGCTCGGTACCGGGTGCGGTCATCGGCTCGGCTCTCCTGGAACAGACGGGGCGGCACCTGTGGAGTCGGCGTCGGCGGCCCGAGCGCCACCGATTCAGGCCGACCACTCCCGTCCCGCACCAAACCCGAAGCCGTTTCTATCCGCTCCGCGCCGAGGCCGGCCGCTCGTGTCGAGGTCGGCTGCTCGTGTCGAGGTCGGCTGCTCCGTGCCGAGGTTGGCCACCCCGTGCCGAGGTTGGCTACCCCGTGCCGGGGGCCTGCTCGTGCCGGGCGGGGTTCTCTCGCGCTGGGCGGGTTGCTCCCGCGCCGGGGTTGGCCGGCTCTCGCCCTGGGCTGGCTCCCGCTCCCCGCGTCTCGCGCTGCCTCCCCTGCCGCGCCCGTGCCGCCCCGGGCTGTGCCGGGCTGTGCCGCCCCGCGTCGTGCTGCCCCCGCTCCGCGCCGCCCCGCGGCGCCGGATTGTGCGGCGTCGGATTGTGCGGGGGCCGATCGCCTGCTCTCGCGCTGGCAAGAAAGCGGACCTTAGCTCCCGTATCGAGGCTGACCGCTCCTACCGCGCCATCCAGAAAGCCGACCCCCTCCTGACGCGCCGATGAAGCGCGCCCTCCCGCGCCAGGTTGCCTGCGCCGAGCCGGGGATAACCGCCCCGCTCTGAGGCCGAGCGGCCCTTCCCGAGGCCGACCTTCCCCTCTCGGGCCGGGAGGTAGGCGGACTCGCTCCGGTGCCGAGGCCGAGCGCTTCCTGTCGCGCCGATCATGCGAGTCCCTCGCGGCCCAGTTGCTGTCCCGTTTCGGGCTGGCTGCTTCCGCCTTGGGGCCGCGCAGCCTTACGCCACTGCGTGCCGCGCCACCCGTGCCGCGCCACCCGTGCCGTGACACCCGTGCCGCGCCACCCGTGCCGCGCCACCCGTGCCGCGCCACCCGTGCCGCGCCGCCTTGCGCCGTGCCGCGCCGCCACGCGCCGTGCCGCCACGCGCCGTGCCGCCCTGCGCGGTACCGCGCCGACCGCGCCCGAGGCCGACCGCTCCCTCTCGGGCCGGGAAGAAGGCGGACTCGCTCCCGTGCCGCTTCCTGCCGCGCCGATCAAGTGAGCCCCTCGCGGCCAGGCTGGCTGCCCACACCGGGAGGCCGCGCCTCGCCTCGCCCGAAGGCCGCCCCGTGCCGCCCCCGCGCTGCGCTGCGCCGCCGCTGCGCTGCCCCGCGCCGCCCTGCCCCGCGCCGCCCTGCCTCGTGCCGCGCCGCCCGAGGCTGACCGCCTCTCCCCGGTGCTGACCGCCTCGCCGGAGGCTGACCACATCGTCCCGACGCCCGCCCCCCGTCCCGAGGCCCGCGCCCCGCCACGAGAGCGCGACCCGTCCCGCGGCCAACCGCCCCCTCTCGGCCCAGAACAAAAGCGGACCGACCCCCGCCGCCTCCTGTCCCGCCGTCGAAAACCCCACCGCCTCCTGACGCGCCGACAAACCCCCAGCCCACCGCCGCGAAACCGTCAGGACCTCACCCCTCCAACCGATCATTTCCACATGCGGACGCTTGGCGGACAGCACCGCGGCGTGGCGGTTCTTGCTGCCACCGCGCTCGGCCTTGCCACGCTCACCGCCGGGGAACGCACCACGGCGAGGCTGGAGGGCTCTCTCTATGCTCCCGGCACCCCGCTCACCGTGGCCGCGGCCGGGGCCAGCCCGGACACCCAGCAGATGCTCGTGCGCGCCCGTCCGCTCTACACCGCCCCGGGGTCCGCGGCCGCCGTCGCGCTGGCCAAGACACCGCGCTCGCAGACCTCGACCCGCGCGCTGCTCAGCAAGATCGCCGGGCAGCCGCAAGCGGTCTGGCTCGGTGACTGGCTCACCCCGGCCAAGGCGCGTTCGCAGGCGACGACCCTGGTCAAGGCGGCCAAGAGCGGCAACAAGCTGCTGCCGGTCGTGCTCTACAACATTCCGTTCCGCGACTGCCACGGCTACTCGGCCGGGGGCGCGAAGAGCGACACCGCGTACCGGTCCTGGATCGACCAGGTCGCGGCGGGGCTGGCCGGCGGCAAGGTCGTCGCGATTCTCGAGCCCGACGCCCTGCCGCACCTGGACTGCCTCACGACCTCCCGGCAAGCGGCCCGGCTGGCGCTGCTGCGGTACGCGGTCACCCGGCTGACGAACACGTCCGGTGTCGCGGTCTACATCGACGCGGGGCACAGCGCGTTCAAACCGGCGCAGACCATGGCGGCCCGGCTCGAGCAGGCCGGGGTCGACCGCGCGGCCGGGTTCGCGCTCAACGTCGCGAACTTCCGCGCCACTGCCGACGAACTCGCGTACGGACGGCAGGTCTCGGCGCTCGCGGACGACGCGCACTTCGTCGTCGACGTCAGCCGCAACGGTTACGGGCCGTGGACCGGTACGCAGAGCTGGTGCAACCCGCCGGGGCGGGCGCTGGGCGCGCGCCCCACGACGTCGACCCGCGATCCGCTGCTCGACGCGTCGCTGTGGATCAAGACGATCGGGCTGTCCGACGGCGCCTGTCGCACCGGTGCCCCCAAGGCCGGCGTCTGGTGGCAGTCCTACGCCCTTGGCCTGGCCTCCCGGGCCCGCTGGTAGTCGGCCAGGCGTCGGCGCAGGTAGACGAGTTCGACGTTGCTGGTGGTCAAGCCCAGAGCTGCTTCGTAAGCGGCGATCGCTTCCGGAGCCCGGTCGAGCCGACGGAGCAGATCGGCGCGCACCGCGTGGAAGAGGTAGTAGTTCTCGAGCGGCAACTCCTCGACGAGCGCCAGCGCGGCCGCTGGCCCGTCCAGCTCGGCGATGGCCACCGCCCGATTCAGCGCGACGACCGGCGTCGGCGTCATCGTCAGCAGCAGGTCGTAGAGCTGGCGGATCTGGGCCCAGTCCGGCGGCGGCCCGTCGGTGTGGGCGGCGCTGATCGCGGCCTGCACCTGGTACGGCCCGGGCTGCCCCCGTCGCAGGCATTGACGTACGAGCGCGCGCCCCTCGTCCACGAGCGACCGGTCCCATCGCGAACGGTCCTGCGAGGTCAGCGGCACCAGCGACCCGTCAGCGGCGATCCGTGCCTCGCGTCGTGACTCGGCCAGCAGCATCAGCGCCAGCAGCCCACGCGCCTCGGGTTCGTCGGGCATCAGCTCGACCAGCAGCCGGCCGAGCCGGATCGCTTCCGCGGCCAGCTCGGCCCGCGTCAGCTGGCCCTCGTTGAAGACCAGGTAGACGACGGCCAGCACGGCGCGGAGCCGGTCGGGGAGATCGGCGTCGCGCGGGACGCGGTACGGGATCCGGGCCGCCGCGATCTTCTTCTTGGCCCGGGTGATGCGGGCGGCCATCGTCGCTTCGGGCACCAGGAACGCCCGCGCGATCTCGGGCGTGGTGAGGCCACCGAGCAGTCGCAGGGTGAGCGCGACCTGCGCGGCGGGGGCGAGCGCCGGGTGACAACAGGTGAAGACGAGTCGGAGCCGGTCGTCCTGCACGGGGCCCACCTCCTCCGGCGGTTCGGTCTGGTGGAGCTGGGCGGCCTCGGCGTGCCGGGCGTCCCGGGTACTTTCCCGGCGGGCCCGGTCGATGGCCCGGTTCCGGGCGGTCGTGATGAGCCAGCCGGCGGGGCTCGGCGGCACCCCCTCGGACGGCCAACGGTGCACCGCGGCCGCGAACGCGTCCTGGACGCACTCCTCGGCGGTGTCGATGTCGCCGCAGACGCGGACCAACACCGACACCGCGCGGCCGTACTCGGCGCGGAAAATCGCCGAGAGGCTGTCCTCGGTCAGGACTTCGCCCAGTAGAACGGCCGGACTTCGATCGGGAGCCCGGTCGCGAGCGTGGTGCGTCGTCCCCAGCGCAGCGCCTCGTCGAGGTCGTCGCACTCGATGATCGTGAGACCGCCGAGGTACTCCTTGGCCTCGACGAACGGGCCGTCGGTCACGAGCACGTCGTCATTGCCGAGCGTCCCGTCGGGCTGCAGCCCGCCGGTCGCCCGAACCACGGTCGCGGTCTCCTGGGCCTCCAGCCCCCCGGAGAACAGCCAGACGCCCGCGTCCTTCATTTCCTGTTCGTTCTGCGTGACGCGCTCCATGATCGCCGCGAGGGCGTCGGGCTCCGGCGGGGTGCCCTGGGGCTGGTACACGCTGAGCAAGTACTGCGGCATGGTGGCCTCCGATCCGAGTAGTTGCCCGCTGTACGAACGAGGCAGCGCGGAATCGACAGTCTCACCCACACGCGGTTCATGTCGGTGATGCGCGCGCCGGACCCCGGAACACGATGGAGGGCGACGGCCTACTTCAGCACCGTCTGCCGCTCGCGTGACATCGCCGCGTACGCCCGGGAGATCCACCGGATCCGCGGCGGCATCCGCGACCACACCACGCTCATCGTCCGCATCACGCGTTCGAACCGACGCTGGTCGCGCGCGGTCCAGGTGATGCCGAGCTTCTCCCGGACGACCGGCGGGAACACACCGTAGTTGAGCCACCGCAGCGGTGGGGCGATCAGCGGCGCGCCCAGGCGCCAGATCCACCGCGGCACGCCGGGGTAGGTCACGTCCCCGAAGTGGTCGAACAGCGCGAGCAAGCGGAGCGCGGCCGGCGTCGGCTCCAAGACCGAAGCGCACGTCCGATCCCAGTATTCGAAGAACGCTGCGTAATCAGCCGGCACCGGGCGCATGGTGAGTCCGTACATCGCGTACCAGTCGACGGATTCGCGATAGAGCTGTTCTTTCTGTTCCGGAGTCAGGATCGTGCCGCCGATCTCGATGCCGAAGAAGATCGCCCGCACGAACGTGGCGTGAGCCCAGTAATAGGTGTCGGGGTCGAGCGCGTGATAGCGCCGACCCTGGTCGTCGAGGCCGCCGATCGGTTCGTGGTAGCGGCGGATTCGCTCGGCGGTGGCGTGCGCCTCCGGCCCGTCGTACACCACGCCGAGGATCTGCGGCAGCGACCGGATCAGCCGGTCCCAGGGGTCGTCGTAGACGTCGGAGTGCTGCGTGACGCCGGCGCCGAGCGCCGGGTACATGTTCTGCAGGATGCCGTAGGCGGCGCCGTGCAGGTACCCGAGCCGGGAGCCGAAGTGCTGCCAGATCAGCGAGTCGGGTCCGAACGGCTCCGGTAGCGCCATGGGACCTCCGTGACTCGAGTGACGCGAATCAACTGCCGAAATGCCGTTCTTTAAAACAATCTAGTAGCAGCGTGAACTCCACATTCGGGTCCTGGTGCATTGGCCGACGCCGTTTACCGTTGATTAGCGACAAGAGCGGGCCCTGGTATCCGGTGGGGGAAGCCGATGCGGCTCATCGCAGGACGGTACGAATTGCAGAAAGAGCTGGGCGCCGGCGGTATGGGGGCCGTCTGGCTCGGCCGGGACCAGGTGCTTGGCCGGCCGGTGGCGATCAAGGAGATCCGCCTGGCGGCGACCGGCGCGACCAAGCTGACCGCGGCGGCCTTCCAGGAGGCGCGGGCCGCGGCCGCGCTCAACCACACCCACATCGTCCCGGTGTACGACGTGGTGGAGTACCGCAGTCGGCCGTGGATCGTGATGCTGGCCATCGAGGGCCCGACGCTCCAGCAGCGGGTGCAGAGCGACGGGCCGCTCGAGCCCGACGCTGTCGCCCGGATCGGCGTGAGCCTCGCGTCGGCCCTCGACGCCGCGCACGGGCAGGGGATCGTTCACCGCGACGTGAAGCCGTCGAACGTGATGCTCGCCCGGGACGACCACCCGTGGCTCGTCGACTTCGGCATCGCGCAGCCCCGTAGCTGCGTACCGGCCGACGAGGCGCCGGCCACCGTCGGGGACGACCTCGCGATCATCTCCCGCGCGGCCAAGGGCAGCGCCGGTTACGCGGCGCCCGAGCAGGTGCGCGGCGATCCGCCCGAGCCCGGCGTCGACGTCTTCGGGCTCGGCGCGACGCTGTACTACGCGGTCGAGGGCGAGCACGCGTTCAGCGGCGACGACGCCTGGGCCACGCTGATGGCGCCGCAGTTCGAGTCGCCCCGGCGGCCGAGACGAGCCGGCTCGCTCGGGGCGATGCTGCTGCGGATGATGGCGCGGCAACCGGCCGACCGCCCGACGCTGGAACAGGTCCAGGCCGCGCTGCGGTTGCCGCCCCGGCGGACCTGCTTCCGCCGCCGTGGTCACTCCGGGGCGGCACCGCTCGGCGTCACGGTCGCCACCAGCGCCCGGTGATCACCCACCGGCAGGATCTGCGTACGCAGTGACTCCACCGTGAACCCCTGCGTGATCACGTAGTCGATCGTGCGGTCGGGGTGGCGCAGCGGGAAGGTCTCGAGCCCCGCCGTCGCGCTCCAGCCCGCCGCCTCCACGGCCGGAACCACCACCGACGGCGGCAGGTTCAGGTCTCCCATCAGCAGGTGCGGGCCGGGGCGGCGACGCAGGACGTCGATGACGGCCGCGAGCTGGATCTCGGCCAGCGCCGGCCGGAAGTCCAGGTGGGTGACGCCGACCGAGAACGTCTCACCGGCCGCGTGCACGTGCGCCAGGATCGCGACGCGCTGCTCCGCGCCCTCGTAGCGAGACGTCTGCGGCAGCAGCACGACCTCACGATCACCCAGGTCACCGTCGACGAGCAGCGCGTTGCCGTACTCGCCGCCCTCCATCTCCATCGCGGCGCCGAAGCACGACTGCATGCCGGTCTCCTCGGCGGCGAGCGCGGTGAGATCGGTGCCGCCCGACCGGGTCGTGCACCGGTCGACCTCCTGCAGTGCGATCACCGAGGCGCCGAGCTCGGCGCATGCCTTGCCGAGCAGACCGGGCTCGACGGCGCCCGCCTCGGTCCGCCCGTGCTGGATGTTGAACGTCGCCACGACCACGGAAGCCATACCGAGCGCTTACCCCGTAGATGGGCGACACATGTTTGGTGGTCGGAACGGGTAGCGAAGCGTCAACCCCTTGCATCAGGAGAGGAAGCGATGGCTCTGCCCTACCCCACGCTCCCCGGTGACGTCGACCGGGCGGTCGCCGACGACTTCGCCGTTGTGCTTCGCCTGCTCGACCACCTGGAGAACGTCGCCGGCGACCGGCGGACGCTCGCCGATCAGCTGGTGCACCGCTACACGTCGCTCTCGGCAGGGCTGGAGCAGGTCGTCTTCCCGGCGTTCAAGGAGCACGCCGCGGTCGACGACGCGATGAGCGCCCAGCACTCGGCCAAGGAACGGCTGGCCGTGATCGAGGCCGCCGAGCCCGGAGAGGCCGAGTTCGAGCAGGCGCTGCTGCGGCTGATCGAAGGCACGCGGCTGCACGCCGCCGAGGTCGAGGGTGACCTGCTTCCCGCGCTGCGCGCGTCCGGTGCGAACCTGCGCGCGCTCGGCGACGATTACCTGGCGGCCCGCCGCCACGCCCCCAGCCACGCGCACCCCGACGCACCGACGTCGCCGGGGGCCTCGAAGATCGTCGCGGCGGTCACCTCGGTGATCGACGGATTGCTCGACCGGTCGTCCGGCCGGGTCGAGCGGCTGGCCACCGACGCGTCCGGCCTGCTCGACCACGACGCTCAGCGGGTCGTCGACGCCTTCGCGAACCTCCAGCCGCGCCCGCTCGACACGCTCACGCCCGAAGAGGCCCGCGAACAGCCGACGTTCCGCAACGCGGTCTCGGTGGCGGCGCCCGATCCGGCCGAGCGGCGGACGATCGCCGGCGTGCCGACGCTGCTGTTCCGGCCGGCCGGGGTGGAGACCGTGCTCCCGGTCGTCGTGTTCGCGCACGGCGGCGGCGGTGTGGTGGGCGCGGCGGCGAACACGTCCGCGCAGGCGCTCTGCGATCAACTGGACTGCCTCGTGGTCAGCGTCGACTACCGGCTCGCGCCGGAGCACCCGTTCCCGGCCGGGCACGACGACGTCCGGGCGGTACTGGAGTGGGTGCTCGTCAACGCGGGCGAGCTCGGCGGTGACCCGGCCCGGGTGATCGCGGCGGGCGAGTCCATGGGCGCCAACCTGGTGGCGTCGGCGGCGGCGGCGAGCGAACCGAAGCCGGTGGCCCAGTTGCTGCTCACGCCCCTGACCACCGCCACCCAGGACACCCCGTCGATGTACGACTCGGCCGACGCGGCGCTGCTGGACCGGCCCACGCTGGACTGGTTCCTCACGCACTTCTTCGCCGACCCCGCCGACGCGCTCGACCCGCGGTTCGCGCTGCTGGAGGCGCCGGCCGAGATGCTTGCCGCGATGCCGCCGACGCATGTCGTCACCGCTGAGCGCGACCCGCTGCGCGACCAGGGTGAGTTGTTCGCGGCGCGGCTGGCCGAGGCCGGTGTGCCGACGACGCTGAGCCGCTACACCGGCGTGCCGCACGCGTTCTTCGGCCTCGGCGCCGACGTGCAGGCCTCGGTGCAGGCGCAGCTGGACGCCGCCGGCGTCCTACGCCCGTACCTGGGTTCGTAGCCGCAGCACCTCGGCGCGGGCATGCTCCACCCGGGGCGTGTCCGCGCCGCGCGCGGCGGCGAGCTCGTGGGCGAGGTCGCCGACCGCCTCGACGAGATGCCGACCCCCTCGCACCTGTTTGCGGTAGCGCTTCCGGTCCCGGCGCAGGCCGCTGACCGCGGTGAGCAGATCCGCGTCGACGACACCGGATTCGACCTCGGGGCCGAGCAGGTCCCTGGTCCAGCCGCGTTCGGTGCGTGCGGCGCGCCGCAGGACGTAGAACAGCACGGCCAACTCGATCGGCACCAGCACCAGCCAGGGCAGCGCGGCCGCCACGATCGGGTTGCCGAACGACAAGCCACCGGCGTCGTCCCAACTGAAGTGGAAGAACATCGCCACCAGGCAGGTCAGCACACCGCGGACGACGTTGCGGTCGCCGGGCGTCCGGCCCAGGATCCACATCACGCCGGCGCAGAAGATCGCGCTGAACAGCGTGTGCGAGACGATCCCCGCCGCGCCCCGGATCGCCAGGATCTGCAGCGTCGAGCCCAGTTGGTCGGTGCCGAACGTCGCCTGGGCGTTGTTGTAGACGTAGAGCACGTCCTCGAAGACCTGGAACCCGAGGCCGACGTAGGCGCCGATGATGAACCCGTCGTAGGCGCTGCGCACCAGCCGGGGCGCGAGGCCGATCAGCACGATCAAGCCGAGCGCCTTGCCCCACTCCTCGTTGATCGGCGCGGTCAGCCCGGCGCCCCAGTCGCCGGCGCCGTCGGGGCCGAGGAGCTTCGACCAGATCTCCAGCAGCGCGCCGTTGGCGGGGAGCGCGATCCAGAACGGCGCCGCGATGCCGCCCCAGAAGAACGCGGTGAGCAGCAGGCCGGCGGGCTGGGCGGTGTAGCGGTTGTGGTGGCGCAACAGCAGCAGCCACGGCACCAGATAGCCGCCGAACAGCACGATTCCGCTGGTGAGGGCCAGCCCGTACGGACCGAAGGCCGGACCGAAGAACTTCACCATCGTGACGGCGCCCGCGCCGAGTCCGAACAGATAGACCCAGAACACCGGGTTGTGCGGCTGGAAGAACCGGTACGGGACGCCCCAGCCGGACTGCTCGATGGCGTCGAGCTGGGCGTCCTTGGCCGTCATGCCCGCTCCTCCGGCTTGATGCTGCGCAGGAACGCGCCGATCTCGTCCTGGTCCTGCTCGAATTCGCCGGGCGCCGCGGCCACCTCGACGAGCAGCGCCGGCGCGGTGTCGGCGGCGGCACCAGCGGCCAGCTTGAAGGCCGCGTCGAGCCCTTCGCCGCGCGGACCGCTCTCGGTCTGGACGACGCCGACCAGGCCGGCGTCGGTGGTGAACGACGCTCGTGGGCCGGTGACGGCCGGAGCGCGCTCCTCGACCCGGCGGACCTGGTCGAGGAACGCGGTCGCGGTACCGGTGAACGCGCCGCCCTGCAGGTGGATCGTCGCTCCGCCCTTGACCAGCGTGACGTCCGTGCTGCCGGGCCCGTCGCCGACGAGCGTGCCGTCCTCGAGCTGCCACCCGACCGGCGGAACGACGGTGGCGCCGTTGCCGAGCGCGAGGACGTCACCGGCCTTCGTGGGGTTGTCCCAGGGGATCAGAGCGTTGAGGCCCTGGAACCCGTAGATCAGCACCAGGCCTACGACGAGGACGAACAGGGCGGGACGGAACTGACGGCGATCGAGGCCGAGGAACCGGTGTTCGACCGGTACCCATCCCTCGGGCGGACTCGTGTTCACGAGTCAGTGATGGTACTGGTGAACCACGGCGTGACCCCGGCCCCGGCCGATCATCCAGCGGTTGACCGGAGTGGTCACCACGAAGGCGATGAGCAGCGCGACCAGCAGAGAGCCCCAGAACAGCGGGCTGCCGAGCCCGGCATCCATCGCGCCGGGCACCGCGAGCACGATGCCGTTGTCGACGATCTCCATGACCGCGATGGAGACCGTGTCGGCGGCGAGGGCGACGCTCAGGGCTTGCCGGAACGACACCCCGGCCGCGAGGACACCGCGCATCGTCAGCGCGTACCCGAAGACGAACGCCAGTGCGATCGACAGCACGACCGTGGCCGCGTTGTGCCAGCCCAGCGAGGTTCCGATGACCATTCCGAGCACTTCGCCGATCGCGCAGCCGGTGAGGCAGTGCAGCGTGGCCTGTAACGCCGGGCGCCAACCATTGGTCTCCATGGCGCCCAGCATACCCCCTGGGGGTACCCTCAGCCGGTCATGATCCCCACCGGCAGGTAGGCGCCGACCACCCAGTTCGGAGCGTCGACGACCTCGGTGATCTTGAGGTCGACGGCGACGCTGCACAGCAGGTAGGCGTCGACCGGGCCCAGCCCGTACTCGTGCCCGAGGTGGTCGATCATCGCCCGGACCGCGTCCTGCGCGGCGGCCATGAGGTCGGGACCGACACCCGTCGTCGCGAACCAGCCGGCGTCCTCGAGCCCGGCGCGCAGCGGCCCGGGTGTGCGCAGCTGCGGGCCGGAGATCGTGCGACCTTTGTGCAGACGCAGGCGGACCTCACCGTGCGCCGATGCCTCGATGGCGCTGACGCAGACCTCGCCGTCACCCTGAGCGGCGTGCGAATCGGCCAGGGCGAGCCGCGCTCCCGGCGTCTGCACCGGCAGGTAGAGCTTCGAACCGGCGACCAGGTCCCGGCAGTCGAGGTTGCCGCCGAAGTGACCGGGCGGGAGGACCGGCTGGGGCTCCACGACGTCCGGGCAGACGCCCATGACGCCGAGGAACGGCCGGATCGGGATCCGGGCGGCCCCCAGGAAATCGGCGTGGGTACCGGACGACAGGTCCCAGCGGTGGAACGCGGAGTCCGGGAAGTCGTCGGCGAGCAGGCCGAGCCCCGGCACGATCGCCGTCCAGCCCCAGTCGACCGGGGTGACGTCGACGACTTCGATCTCGAGCACGTCGCCGGGTTCGGCGCCGGCGACGACGATCGGCCCCGCCATCGGGTAGACCGCGTCCCAGTCGAGGTCGGGCACCGAATCGCCGGTGTGCAACTCGTCGAACTGGCCGCCGAGGGCTTCCTGGATGAAGAACCGCACGGAATCGCCGTCGGCGACCGTGAGGGCGGGCTCGTGAGTGGTGGACCAGAGTCGGTGCGGTGGGCCGGTGAGCTCGTGGACGGCCATACGCGACTCCCGGGTCAGCAGGTCATCAGATGACTGGAGAGTGTCCGCGCCCTGTTCTCCCACTGTCAATGGGGTAACTTGTCTGATGACCTGATGTCTCGACGGACGGGGGGGACGAACGTGGGGTCAACACTCCTGGGCGAAGAGCGCGACGGTCTCGTCGAGGTGAGCGGTCGTGGCCGCGACCGCCGCGTCGGCGTCGCCGGCCTCGATCGCGTCGAGCAGCACCTCGTGCCGGTCGTTCGCCTGCTGGGGAACGACGATGTCGGCCACCACGCCGAGCGCCCCCTCCAGCGGCGGACGGAGCGCCCCGTACATCTCGACGAGTACCGAGTTGCCTGTCGCCTCGGCCGTGACCTGGTGGAACATCGAATCGGCCGCGATGAACGCCGGGATGTCGCCGGTCTCGGCGTGCCGACGGCAGTCCGCCAGCGCGCTACGCAGGCGCTCGACGTGCCGGCTGGTGCGCCGGGCGGCGGCCAGCTGGGCGATCAGCACCTCGAGGGCCCGGCGCACCTCGAACACCTCCGGTACCCGGGCCGCGGCCAGCCGCGCCGGGAGCCCCGGATCCTGCGCGACGAACGTGCCACGACCTTGCCGGGTCTCCAGCAGGCCGGTGTGCGAGAGCGCGCGGATCGCCTCCCGCAGCGTGGAGCGTCCCACCCCGAGCCGCTCGGCGAGCTGCGGTTCGCTCGGCATGCGGTCGCCGACCGAGAGCCCTTCGTGTTCGACGAGTTCACGCAGGCTCGCGATGACCTGATCGACGAGGAGGCGGCGCGTGGGCATCGCGATCTGCCGGTCCTCGGTCACGTCGCAAGGTTACGACAGCGTCCTTCGCCCGACCGCCGAGGAGATCCGAGATGAGCTGGCACGGCACGCTGCTGGCGATCTACACCGCCGAGATGGCTTCGGTGGAGATGACCGAGCGCACCGAAGCGCGGCTGCTGGCCGGCGTCGGCATCGAGGGCGACCGGTACGCGACCGGGCGCGGCCACTACTCCTACCTCCCGCACGAAGATCGGCAGGTCACCCTCATCGAGCAGGAGACGCTCGACGCGCTGGAGCGGGACCACCAGCTGACGTTGCGTCCGGAGGAGACCCGCCGGAACCTGTTGACCCGGGACGTCCCGCTCAACCACCTGATCGGCAGGCAGTTCCGGGTCGGCGAGGTCGTGCTCTACGCCGGGCGGCTCAACGTCCCGTGCACGTACCTGGAGGACCTGCTCGACAAGCCGGTGTTCACACCGCTGATCAATCGGTCGGGCCTGAACTGCCGGATCGTCACCGGCGGCGTCGTCCGCCCCGGCGACGTCGTCGAGCCGGTCTGACCATGGCGCCGAAACTGTTGATGAAGGTGCGCCTGGCCGACGTCCGGGACGAGGCGGACGGAATCCGCTCGCTGACGTTCGTGCCGGTGACGAGGTCCGAGCTGCCCCGGTGGCGCGGGGGCGCCCACGTGATCGTGCGGCTGCCGGACGGCGTCCGGCGTAGCTACTCGCTCTGCGGCGATCCGTCGGACCGCGGGGCGTACCGGGTAGCGGTGCAGCGGGAACCCGAGAGCCGCGGCGGCTCCGAGTACCTGCACACCGCGGCCGCGGTCGGGGACGAGTTCTACCTGACCCACCCGCAGGACGACTTCGCGCTCGCTCCCGACGCGTCCCGGCACGTGCTGATCGCGGGCGGGATCGGGATCACGCCGATCCTCGGCATGCTCCGCGACCGTCCGCCCGGAACCCGGACCGAACTGCACTACTGCATGTCGACGCTACGCCGCGCGGCGTTCCTGGCCGAGGTCCAGGAGCTCGCGGACGTGGTCACCGTCTACCCCTCCGACCGGGGACGGCGGCTCGACGTGTCGGCTCTGCTGGCCGAGCGCGCTCCGGGCGACCACGTGTACTGCTGCGGACCGGCGTCGCTCGGTGATGCCGTCGACGCCGCGACCACGCACTGGCCGGAGGGCACGGTCCACCGGGAGCGGTTCGTCGGGGCCGCCCCGGAACGGGGTGAGCCGTTCGACGTCGAGCTCGTGGCCAGCCGCAGAACCCTGCACGTCCCGGGCGACCGCACGTTGCTCGACGTCCTGCGCGAGGCCGGGATCACCGTCGACAGCTCCTGCGAGGGAGGCCTGTGCCGTTCGTGCCGGGTGGGGGTCGTGGCCGGGACGCCGATCCACCGGGACCTGGTGCTCTCGGCGTCCCAGCGCGGGTCGTCGATGCTCGCGTGCGTGTCCCGCGGCGACGGCCCCCTCCGTCTGCTGCTGTGACGCTCGTGGTTCGCCGCCGAACTGGGGTGAGCGATCGGGCGATCAACTGAGAAGCTGTCTCGTATGGCGGAGGTAACGACGATCCAAGTGCCCGACGTGCTCGCCGCGTACGTCGCGGCTGGGCGGGCTCCGGGCGCGCTCGCGCTGGTGAGCCGCGGTGACGAGGTGACCGTCGACGTGGCCGGCACCGCGGACGTCGAGGGTCGGACGCCGCTGCGTCGCGACACGATCTTCCGGATCGGCGCGCTGACCGTGCCGATCGTCGCCGTGGCCGCGTTGATGCTGGCCGAGGAGGACCGGCTGGGCCTCGACGATCCGGTGGATCTCTGGCTACCCGAACTCGCCTCCCGGCGGGTGCTGCGTTCGTTCACCGCCGAGCTCGACGACACCGAGCCGGCGAAGACGCCGATCACGTTGCGTCACCTGCTGACCAACACGTGGGGTTTCGGCCTGTTCTTCGGAGCTGGGGACGCGCCGCTGCGCCGGGCGGCGAACGAGCTCCGGGTCATGAACGGCCCGCCGATTCCCGAGCACTCCGACAGCCCGGACGAATGGCTCCGGCGGCTCGGTGAGCTCCCGCTCGTGCACCACCCCGGCGAGGGCTGGATGTACAGCATCGGGGCGGACGTGCTGGGAATTCTCCTGTCCCGGGCGTCGGGACAAACGTTGGACGCGGTGCTGCGGGAGCGGGTGTTCGACCCGCTCGGGATGGTGGACACCGGCTTCGCCGTGCCGGCGGAGAAGCTCGACCGGTTGCCGCCCGCGTACACGCGCGATCCGCGCGGCGGGGAGCTGGACGTCTACGATCCGGGGTCGTGGGGGAGCGAATGGCGGGAGCGACCGACCTACCCGTCGGCTGCGGGTGGGCTGGTATCCACGGCCGACGACCTGCTGGCGTTCGCGCGACTGCTGCGGCACGGCGGGCGCGCGGGTGGGGACTGGCTGCTGACCCGGCGTTCGGTGGCCGCGATGACGACGGACCAGTTGTCGCCGGCGGCGCGGGCCGGTGCCCGCTTCTTCCCGAACTTCTTCCCCGACCACGGCTGGGGCTTCGGGCTGGCGGTGACCCCGTCCGGACGGTTCGGCTGGGACGGCGGGCTGGGAACCTCGTGCTGGGTCGATCCGGCGTCGGAGACGATCGGGATACTGCTGACGCAACGGACGGGCATGCCGGTCCAGTCGAGCCTGTATCGGGACTTCTGGGCGGCGCTCGATCGGTGACCCCACGAACGATTCCGCTGCTCAGCGATACGTCACCCCGGTGAGTGAGCTCTCGTCCGGGCGGCGGCTGGACGCCCTGGGCCGAACCGGGCTGGACGCCGCTTCCGATGCGATGTTCGACCGGTTCGCCGAGATGGTCCGCACCGTGCTCAACGTTCCGGTCTCGCTGGTCTCGCTGGTCACTGCCGATCGGCAGATCTTCCCGGGCGCGTGCGGGCTCGCCGACCCCTGGGCGCAGGATCGCGAGACGCCGCTGAGCCACTCGTTCTGCCAGCACGTGGTCGCCAGCGCGTCGCCGCTCGTCGTCGTCGACGCCCGCAAGGACCCGCGGGTGCAGGACAACCTCGCCATCGAGGATCTGGGCGTCATCGGATACGCCGGGATGCCGCTCACCGACGCCGAAGGTCAGGTGCTGGGGTCGCTGTGCGCGATCGACCAGGTCCCGCGCGACTGGACCGAGCGGGAGCTCTCGCTGCTCCGGGACCTGGCGGCCGCGTGTTCCGACAGTCTCCGGCTGCGGATCGCGTCGCACGACGTCGCCGCGTCGTTCGCCCGGAGCCGGCTGCTGCTGAGCGCCGCGTCCGCGCTGGCGGCCACGACGACGCTCGACGACGTCGCGACGACGGTGCACGAGCTGGTCACGACGATGCTCGACCCCGCGTACGTGGGGATCTCGGAGCTGGCGCCCGGGCGGGAGGTGGTGCTGGCGTCGGCCCAGTATCTGCCCTCGCACCTGGGTGAGCGGTGGTCGCGCTACAGCGAGGACGTGCGGACGCCGTCGGCGCTGGCCGCGAGCACCGGTGAGGTGGTGCTGCTGCCCGACCTCGCCGCGGTGGCGGCCCGGACTCCGGACGCCCTGTCGACGTTCCACGAGCTCGGCTGGCAGGCCGCGGCGAGCTGGCCCCTTCCGGGTCCGCGTGGCCCGATCGGCTCGCTGACGTTCGTCTGGAAGAGGCCGTTCGACCTGAACGCCGATCAGCAGGCGATGCTCGGCGCCCTCGCCGGCTACGTGGCCCACGCCGTGACCAGGGCCGGAGTGCTCGACGACCGGCGCACCGCGGCCGCGACGATGCAGAAAGCGCTGCTCACCCCGCTACCGCGGTGCGAGCCGGTACAGATGGCGGCGCGGTACGCCCCGGCGCACCACGAGAACCACGTCGGCGGCGACTGGTACGACGCGATCGCGTTCGACGGTGGACGGCTCGCGCTGGTCATCGGCGACGTCGTGGGGCACAGCGTGGAGGCGGCCGCGACGATGAGCCAGTACCGCAGCACGTTGCGGACGCTCATCGTCGACCGGCAGGAGTCGCCCTCGTGGGTACTGCGGAGGCTGGAGCGCACCGGGATGGCGCTCGGCACCTCCGGGCTGGCGACCGTCCTGCTCGCGTACCTGGACCCCGCCCCGACCGGTGGGTACGACCTGACCTGGTCGAACGCCGGGCACCCGCCGCCGACGCACGTTTCGTCGGGGACGGCGCGGATGCTGTCCGGAACGGATCCGCTGATCGGGCTCGGCCGGGATCTGGCCCGGCGGGACCACTCGGCGAGGCTGCCGGCGGGGTCACGCCTGCTGCTGCACACCGACGGGTTGGTGGAGAGCCGGACGATGCCGGTGGACCTGGGGTTGGAGCGTCTCGGCGAGATGCTGACCAGGCACGTGGACACGCCCCTGGAGGAACTCGCTGACCTCCTGATCGAGACGGCCGTGGCGCAGGGCCACGACGACGTCGCCCTGCTGTTGGTCGCTACGCCCGATACATAGCTGACTTGTTCTGTCAGTGGGGGAGTGCAGGATGGCGGGCATGACTGGAGTGGGACGTCTGGAAGTAATCGCCTTCGACGCGCCTGACATCGGCAAGCTCGCGTCGTTCTACGAGGAACTCGCCGGCTGGCGGGTCGTCCGCACCGATTCCGACTGGGTCGCGATGCGGACTCCCGAAGACAAAGAGGTCGCCTTTCAGCGGGCGCCCGACCACGTGCCGCCGCAGTGGCCCGGCCAGGAGCGTCCGCAGCAGTTCCATCTCGACCTGCTCGTCGACGGGTACGAGCAGGCCGCGAAACGGGCGGTCGAGCTGGGGGCGACGCACCTGGCCGACGGCGCGACGTGGATCACGATCGCCGATCCGGCCGGGCACCCGTTCGACATCTGTCAGCGCGACGGAGTGGGCCCCGCGATGGACCTCTACGCGGTGACGATCGACGCACCCGACGCGTCCGCGCTCGCTGCCTTCTACGCCGCGGTCACCGGCATGGAGGTCACCTACGACGGGGAGTACGGCGCGCAGATCACCGGCGCCGGGCACCGCGGCGTCGAGTACAACGTCATGTTCCAGCCGGTCGCCGACTTCACGCCGCCGCAGTGGCCGGATCCGCAGCATCCCCAGCAGGCCCACCTCGACATCGCGGTGGAGAGCGTGGCCGAGGCCGAGCCGAGGGTCGTCGAGCTGGGCGCGACGCTGGTGAACCGGGACGCCAACGGCTTCACCGTGTTCGCCGACCCGGCCGGGCATCCCTTCTGTCTGACGGTGCCGTGATGGTAGAGCCTCCGATCGCGGGGACGGAGGCCGAGACGTGGCTCGGCTCGCTCGACCGGCAGCGGGCCACGTTCGCCTGGAAGTGCAGCGGTCTCGACGCGGCCGGCCTGAACGCGACCGTCGGTGCGTCCACGATGACGCTCGGCGGCCTGCTCAAGCACCTCGCGCTGGTCGAAGACCAGTACTTCACCGTGCGATTGCGCGGCGGCGACTACCCCGCGGTCTGGGAGTCCTACGACGGTGACGGCTGGGAGTGGCGCTCGGCGGCCGACGACTCGCCCGAGGACCTGCGTGCGCTGTGGGAGGGAGCGGTCGCCCGGTCCCGGGAGGCGGTCGCCGCCGCGTTGGCCGAGGGTGGCGTCGACCAGCTGACGAAGTGGAAGTCCGACAGCGGGGCGCAGCCGAGCCTGCGCCGGGTCCTCGCCGACCTGGTCGAGGAGTACGCGCGCCACGTCGGGCACGCCGACCTGATCCGCGAAGGCGTCGACGGTCTGGTCGGTGAAGACCCGCCTAGTCCGTGACCAGCACGCCCCCGATGGCCGTGCGGCCGTCGGGGGCACCCACGAATTCGATCGTGGTGCCCTCGCGGACGTGTTCGCCGATCGCGGTCACGAGGGCGTCGGTGACGCCGACGGCGAGCCGGCCGAGGATGTCCGGGGCGTCCGGGCGGCTGAACACGCCGTCGCGGATGCCGAACGTGACTCGAGGGGCGGGGTTCACCGCCGGCTCACCGCCGATGCCCCAGCGGCCCGCCGGGAGGCCGATCAGCTGCACCACCGCGTGCTCTCGGGCCCAGTCTCCGTACACGGCGACGATAGCGTCGGTGATCGTGGCGATGAGGTCGGCTTCGCGGCCGTCGAGGTCGTGGTCGAGCGCGTGAACGAGGAGGTGGGGCACCGACAAACTCCTTTGAGAACAAACTAGCTTTGCTTGCAAAGGTATTTAGGAGGCGAGGCAGTGTCAACGGATGACGCCGTCCGGGAGCTGCTGCTCGTGATGCCGCGGGTCATCGGTCGCATCAAGAAGATTGCGGTGCCCGAGCCGCTCCGCTCCGCCGAGTTGGCTCCCCGGCACCTTTCGCTGCTGTCGTTGCTGCTGCTCGACGGTCCGCAGACGGTGTCCCAGCTGGCCGACCGGCTCGAGGTGGCGCCGACGACGGTGAGCCTGCTCGTCGGTGACCTGAGCCGGAAAGGCGTGCTCGACCGGCGCGAAGACGAGACCGACCGGCGGCGTCGCATCGTCGACATCGCCTCCGACGTGCGGCCGGCGGTGGAGGCGTGGCTGCAGCCGGGCGCCGCGGCCTGGCGCACCGCGTTGGCGCCACTCAGCCCGGCGGAGCAGCGGCTGGTCGTCGACACGTTCCTGGCCTACGAAGCGGCGACCGGAGTCACAGCCGAGGGCGTCTGAACGTTGCTACGGTGTTACGTGAAGCCGCAAACGCGGTGATCCCGGACGAGATGCGTGTCGTACCCGGCCTGACAAGACGACCGCCGTTGAGGTGAGTTGTCATGGCTTGGCTCGTACTCGTCGTGTCCGGCGTCCTGGAGACGGTGTGGGCGATCGCCCTGGAGAAGAGCGCGGGATTCAGCCGCGCGTGGCCGACCGGGATCTTCGCGGTGGCGCTCCTGCTCAGCATGGCCGGGCTCGGCTATGCGCTCCGGACGATCCCGGTGGGCACCGGCTACGCGGTGTGGGTGGGTATCGGGGCGGTCGGTACCGCGCTGGTGGGCATGGCGGCGCTCGGTGAGTCGGCGAGCGTGCCGCGGATCCTGTGCCTGCTGCTCGTCGTCTGCGGTGTCGTCGGGCTCAAGGTGTTCCACTGACGATCGCGGTGCGGAGCAGTTCCAGCGCCTCCAGACGCGCGCCGGTCAGAGACGGTTCGACGAGGACGCTCGGTGCGCGTATCGGGACGGGGCGCGGTTCGCGGTCGATCGCGGCGGTGATCGCGTCCCGTACGGCCGGGTGAGTGCCCCACGGGCCGCCGATGATCACGTACTCGGGGTCGGCCAGCGCCAGGAGGGCGGCGAGCACGCCGCTGACCGCCTCGCCCAGCTTCGTGTGGACGGTCGGCCCGGCCGCGAGGAGCCGGGCGACGTCGATCGCGGTCGAATCGGGGCGGCGCAGGCCGAGCGGGTCGAAGACGTCGATGAAGCGGGCCGCTCGGCCGTCCGGGCCGGTCGTGAGCAGGTGTGCGACCTCCCCGGCCAGGCCGCTCGCGCCGCGTCGCACCTCGCCGTCGCTGACGATCGCGCAGCCGAGGCCCTCGCCGAGGAACAGGTACGCGAAATCGGCGGAGCGTTCCCGTTCGGCCCGCGCGGCCCAGTTGACGTCGTTGTCGACGACGATCGGGCCGGTGACGAGGGGGGCGAGGACCTGGAGCGGGTCGAGTTCGCCGAGCAGGAACGGGGAGTCGGGAAGGTGGATCATCCGCCCGGTGGCCCGATCGACCGGATCCGCCGCGCTGACCACCGCCAGCCGCACCGCGGCGCGTGCTCCCGCGGCACCCGCCGCATCCGTGGCATGCGCGGCTCCCGCCGTATCCGCGGCTCCCGCCGTATCCGCGGCTCCCGCCGTATCCGCGGCTCCCGCCGTATCCGCGGCTCCCGCCGTATCCGCGGCTCCCGCCGTATCCGCGGCTCCCGCCGTATCCGCGGCTCCCGCCGTATCCGCGGCACCCGCCGCGAGGGCGTCCGGGCTGATCGCGCGGGTGACGGCGTGGTGGAGGGCGCTGGCTACTGATTCTGGGCGGGCCGGGCGGGCAACCTCGTGCTCGGCCCGCGCCACCACGTCCCCGTAGGCGTCGACGCGCTCGGCCACCACCCCCTCGGGGGCGATGCTCACCGCCAGCGCGGTGCCCACTCCGCCGGCCAGCGCGTAGTACGTCCCCACCCGCCCGCGCCCGCGGCCGCCGGGAGTGCGCTCGCCGGTGTCCACGATCAACCCGGCGAGGACCAACCGCCGAACGCTCTCCCCGGCGGTGGGCTTCGAGATCCCCGCCTCGATCGCCAGCTCCGCGCGCGTCAGCCGACGGCGCCGCATGAGCGCCCGCAGCACGTGCTCGTCGGTTGCCGAACGTACGAGCTCCATCGGATCCACGGGGACGATTCTAGGCAAGGCCCTTGCCTAGAACTCGGTCAACCCGTCTAATACAAGTAAGGAGTCTTATCTAGAAGGAGCCCGGCCATGGCCCTGCCGCACTGGGAAGAACAGCCGACCGATCTCGCCGCCGCCACCCGCCAGGTCAAAGCCGCGCTCCGCGCGCGGATCGCCGCGTCCGGCCGCTCGGTCGACGAGGTCTTCGCCGTCGTCGAGAAGCAGGTGCGAGCCGAGGTCGACGACATCACGGCGGCCAAGGAACGCGGCGAGACGATCTGGCCGGTGATCGACTACGCCGACATCGAAGCCGGCACGGTCACCGCGGCGGAGCTGGCGAAGCTCCGCCGTCGCGGCTGCCTGGTCGTCCGCGGCCACTTCCCCCGCGAACAGGCCCTCGCCTGGGACCGGAGCATCGTCGACTACGTGGAGAGCAACCAGTTCTTCGAGAACTACCGCGGCCCCGGCGACGACTTTTTCGGCAGCGTCGGCTCGAAGCCCGAGATCTACCCGATCTACTGGTCACCGGCTCAGATGCAGGCGCGTCAGAGCGTCCGCATGCAGAACGTCCAGAAATTCCTGAACAGCCAGTGGAAGCACGAGTCCGAGGGCACGCAGTGGTTCGACCCGGAGCGTGACTCCCTCTACCCCGACCGGATCCGCCGCCGCCCGCCGGGCGCCACCTCCGGCGGGCTAGGCACGCACCTCGACCCCGGAACGCTCGACCTGTGGATGACCCGGGCCTACCAGCAGGCGTTCCGGCACCTGTTCGACGGTTCGGTCGAGGAGTACGACCCGTGGGACGCCGCGTACCGCACCGCCGGCCCGCAGTACCCGGGCTCCACGATGTGCTCGGTGTTCCGCACGTTCCAGGGCTGGACGGCCCTCTCCGACATGGCGCACGACCAGGGCGTGCTGCACACCGTGCCGATCCCGTCGGCGATGGCCTACCTGATGCTGCGTCCGCTGCTCTCCGACGTTCCCGACGACGACATGTGCGGCGTCACGGTGAACCAGGTCTTCCCGGCGAGCGAGAAGTGGCACCCGCTGCTGATCGAGGCGCTCAGCGGTATCCCGGACGTCGGTGCCGGTGACTCGGTCTGGTGGCACTGCGACATGATCCACAGCGTCGCACCGGTGGAAAACCAGCAGGGCTGGGGCAACGTCATGTACATCCCGGCCGCGCCGTGGTGCCCGCGTAACGAGCAGTACGCGGCGCAGGTGCGTGACGCGTTCCTCACCGGGTCGAGCCCGAGCGACTTCCCCGAGGAGCACTACGAGCAGTCCTGGTCGAACCGCTTCCAGGCCGACGACCTGTCCGACATCGGGCGCCGGGGTCTCGGGCTGGCGGTCACACCCGGCTGAGTCGCCGGCGGAGGTAGGCCTTCCGGATCGCCAGGGCGCCGGCGACCAGCGCGACCACCTGGCCGGGCCACTGCAGGAGCACGCCGATCCAGTCGGCGGTCTCGCCCGGGTCGGCGATGCGCCCCCACACCGAGCCTTCGATCAGTCCGCCGACGGTGATGAACAGCGCGGCGACGAACCCGAGGACGAGCGGCCACCGCGCCCGGCCGAGCGCGAACACGATGATCCCGGAGATGCCCAGGATGAACGGCCCGGGCGGGATCGTCGGGAAATCCACCACGCCGGCGAAGAACTCGATCACCAGGCCGACGCACGCCACGAGCAGGCCGCCGCCGAGGAGAAGCCGTGATTTCGTCATGCGTCCACGCTGGCGGACCCGCGGTCCGGCGGCGTCCGCGTGCCGTCGTATCCCGTCCTACGTAGCCGGTCGTAGTGCCGGAACCGGACGACCGAAGCCGTAAGCGTGGGCGTATGTGGACGTCCGACCCCGACCGCGCTGCGACCAAAGGTGGATCGGGTCTCGCGCATCGGCCGATTCGTCGTCCGCGGGTGGCGCGATAAGCCGGATCCATGCGCAAATCAATCGCTGTCCTGCTGCTGGCCCTCTCCGCGTGCACGGGTGCGACTCCCGACGCCCCGGTGGTCCGCACGGATCACGGGATGATCCGCGGCACCGACCACGGCGATCACCGCACCTATCAGGGCATCCCGTACGCGGCGCCGCCCACCCGGTGGAAGCCGCCCGAGCCCGCGCGACCGTGGAACGGCACCCGCGACGCCACCCGGCCGCCGCCGTCGTGCGCCCAGGCGAAGACCGGTGGCCCGGGGCTGAACGGTTCCGAGGACTGCCTGTACCTGAACGTCACCGAGCCGGCCAACGACGACCGGAACCGCCCGGTCATGGTCTGGCTGCACGGCGGCGGCTTCACCTACGGCACCAGCACCGACTACGACGGACGCCGCCTGGCCACCCGGGGCAACACGGTCGTGGTCACCGTGAACTACCGCCTGGGCATCTTCGGCTTCCTGGGCGGCAACTTCGGGTTGGCCGACCAGGCGGCGGCCCTGCGGTGGGTGCGCGCCAACGCGACCGCGTTCGGCGGCGACCCGCGGAACGTCACCCTGTTCGGGGAGTCCGCAGGCGGGATGAGCGTGTGTTCCCACCTCACCTCACCGGCCTCGGAGGGCCTGTTCGACAAGGCGATAATCGAATCCGGGTCGTGCCTCACCGAGATACCGAGGAACGGCATCGCGCCGGGTGTGCCGGCATATCGTCCGTGGTGGCCGAAGGACCAGGTCGCGACCATGACCGCGCGGACGCTACGTCAACTGGGGTGCGGCGACCTGGCCTGTCTGCGCGCCAAGCCCACGGCCGAGCTGGCCACCACCGATCTCATGTCCCGGTTCTCCTTCCCGGGCTTCGCCGTCGGCGACGATCCGGCGACCGCGCTCCGGGCCGGGCGCTTCCACCGGGTACCGGTGCTGCAGGGTTCCAACCGCGACGAGATGCGCTTCTACGTCGCGCCCGCGCTCGCGGCGGGTCTCACGATCGACGAAGCCAAGTACGACGAGTTGCTCGCGGACTCGTTCGGCCCGGCCGCGCCACGCGTGCGTGCCGTCTATCCGCCGAAGCCCACGCCTGCCCTCGCCTGGGCGACCCTGCTCACCGACGCCGGCTGGTCGTGCACCACGCTCGAGGCCAACCGGGCCCTGGCGGCCTACGGCTACGAGTTCGGGGACCGCACCGCACCGAACGCCCAGCGGATCCCCACCGACGGGTTTCCGCTGGGCGCGGCGCACGGCACCGAACTGGCCTACCTGTTCCCCGGCCCGCGGCTGTCGCCGGACCAGCAGGAACTGTCCGACCGCATGGTCGACGCCTGGACCCGCTTCGCCCGCCGCGGTGACCCCGGCTGGCCGAGGTATCCGCACGTCGAACCGTTGGCGGGCAGCGCTGCCGACCACCACTGCGAGCTGTGGCGGACGATCTAGAGCCAGAAGTTGTCGTGCTCGCGGTAGAACTCTTCCTTCTCCTCCGCGGACATCGAGCCGAAGTCCAGCAGCCCTTCGAAGTAGCCCTCGCGGGGTGCGCCGGGCGCGAAGTGCAGCAGCATCGACGCCGGCTCTCCGGACTCGTTGCGGAACCCGTGGACACCCCCGATGGGCACGTGCACCCAGTCGCCCGGTGACGTTTCGATCCACCGCGTGCCGTCGTAGATCCGGACGCGGCCCGACAGGATGTAGAACGACTCGGCGATCGATCGGTGGAAATGGGGCCCGGGACCGCTCGGCTCCGGCCCCATGTCCCACCGGTAGAGCCCGAACAGCCCGCCGGTCGATTCAGAAGTGGCCAGGTAGTGCACGGTGTTGCCGTTCGGGTAGGTCAGCTCCGGCTTCGCGTCGGGCCGCCGGTAGGTCGCGGTCAGTTCCCCGTGTTCTCCGTCGTACAGCGGAGGTGGATAACTCATGCTGTCGATTTTCGTCCTCGTCGTCGGTCGTCATTGACGGAACGGTTCGAACGAAACGGAGATCGACAGATGCCCGAGACCTATCGCTGGGACGGCACGCTCCCGGCCGACGCCACCACGACCTGGGAGGCGATCACCCGCCACACCGCCGCCTGGCAGTGGCAGGTCGACTACGAGCCGCGCCTCGGCGGCACCGAGCGCGGGCTCACCCCGGGCGGTGGGTTCGTCACCGCGTGGCTGCCCGGCCGGCACTTCCGCACGCGGGCCGAGAACGAGAACGGCTGGTTCAACGAGCTCGAAATTCGGCTGGAGGCCGCCGGAACCAGCACTCACCTGCACTTCACGCACACCAGCCCGGACCTCGCCGACGACGTCGTCTACGACCAGGGCTCGGCGCACACCGAGTTCTACCTCCGCAGCCTGGAGGCCTACCTGCGTTGGTTCGCCGGACGGCCGGCCCGCTGCCGGGAGATCGACGTCCCCGGCTCGTTCGCCGAGGTGTGCGCCCGCGTGCGTGATCGCGGTGCGGTCTACTACGAGAGCACGCACTTTCTCGGGCTGCACGCCGACGACGTCATCATCCGGGTGTTCGGTCGCGACGCCTGGGACGGTTCCGTCGGTGTCTCGGTCCACACTTTTGACGAGAGCGACGACTGGCACGCCTGGCTCGACAGCCTGGCCACCACCGAGGCGGTGTCCGCATGAGCAGCAAACCCCAGTACGCGGTCTTCATCTACGAGGCCGTGCCCCCGGAGGAGCTACCCCCGGAGGTGATGAACGGGCACCTGACGCTCCCCGATCGCATCGCCGACCAGGGCGGCCGGGTCGTCGCCGGCCTGGGTTTCCAGGATTCGTCGACGGCCACGGTCATCCGTGGCGGCCTGCTCACCGACGGGCCGTTCGTCGAGACGAAGGAAGCGCTGGCCGGCGTCTACGTCCTCGAGGCCCGAGACCTCGACCACGCGCTGGAGCTGGCGAAGCTCACGCCGATCGTCACCGGCGGCGTCGAAGTGCGTCCGTTGGTCGACTTCCAGGTGCTCGACTGAGAGCCGAGCACGCCGTTGCTGACGCGCACCGCCGCGAGTGGGCCAGGGTGCTCGCCGCGACGGTGCGCGTCACGCGCGATCTCGATCTCGCCGAGGAGTGCGTCCAGGACGCGTACGTCTCCGCGTTGGTCGCGTGGGAGCGTGACGGCGTGCCGGACCGCCCCGGGGCCTGGCTCACCACCGCGGCCCGGAACAAGGCGCTCAACGCCCTCGCGCGTGAGCAGACGCTGCGTTCGAAGCTGCCCCTGCTGATCGAGCGGGAGGGGGAAATCGTGTCCGACGACCGGCTCCGCCTGGTCTTCACCTGCTGCCATCCCGCGCTGGCGCCCGAGGCACGGATCGCGCTGACGCTGCGCCTGGTGTGCGGGGTCAGCACCGCGGACGTCGCGTCGGCGTTCCTGGTCCCGGAGCCGACGATGGCCGCGCGAATCACGCGGGCCAAGAAGAAGATCGCGGCCGCACGGATCCCGTACCGGGTGCCGGAGCAGCACGAACTCCCGGCCCGGCTCGACGACGTGCTGACCGCCGTCCACCTGCTCGGCACCACCGGCCACACCGCGCCGTCCGGCGACACGCTCGTGCGGACCGACGTGGCCGAGTGCGCGCTCGACCTGGCTCGGATGCTGCACGCGCTGCTGCCGGGCGAGGCCGAAGCCACCGGGCTCGTCGCGTTGCTCGTCGTCCACAAGAGCCGGGAGAGCACCCGCACGGACGCGGCGGGACGGCTGCTCCGCCTGGCCGACCAGGACCGGTCGGCCTGGGATCGCGCGCTCATCGCGGAGGCCGATCGCCTGGTCCTCTCCGCGCTCCGGGCGGGCCCACCCGGCCGGTTCACGCTGCAGGCCGCGATCGCGGCGCTGCACGCCCAGGCGCCGACCTACGCCGAGACCGACTGGCCCCAGATCCTGACGCTCTACGACGCGCTGCTGCGAACCTGGCCGACGCCGGTCGTGGCGTTGAACCGGGCGGTCGCGGTGGCGATGGTGTCAGGGCCCGCGGCCGGGCTCGCCGCGCTGGAGCCGATCGAGGCGAGCGGCGAACTCGCGCGGTACCAGTACCTCCCGGCGACGAAGGCCGACTTCCTACGCCGCTGCGGCCGCGACGCCGAAGCCCGCGAGGAGTACGCCCGTGCTCTCACGCTCACCGACAACGCCGCCGAACGTGCTTTCCTGGAGCGCGAACTCGGCTAGAGACTTCCCACGATGTCGCAGCCGCGGGTCCACAGCAGCGCTCCGCCCTCGTCGGGCAGCATGTGGTGGGTCGCGCCGGGGATTCGCCGCGCGAGCGAAGCGCCGAAGTCCGGCGAATGCACCGGGCTGGTGTCGCGGGCGCCGTACCAGAGCGTCACCGGCACGCGGATCTCCGCGGGGTCGAACGGCCACCGGGTCGTCGACAGCAGCGTGTCGGTCACGTACCCGTCCGTGCCCTGCGCGAACGCTTCGGTCAGCGCTCGCCGGTAGGCCGCCGTGAACGACGGTTCGGTGTAGATCTCTCGATCGGCGTCGGAGCTCATCGAGAGCACCATCTCGATCATGGTGTCGGGGTCCGCCACGACCGCGAAGGCCTCCCGGGCCTCCGCCTCCGGCAACCGCACCAACGTTCGGACGTCGGGCCGCAGGCGATCGCAGACCGCGGGCGCCGCTAGCTCGTCGGTACCGGAGACCACCGCGAGCGCCGAGATCACACCGCGGTGAGCGCAGGCCAGCCCGAACGGCGCGCCCTGGGAGTACGCGATCGCCACCGGGCGGTCGAGGCCGAGCTCTGCGACGTCGTCGGCCCAGTCGAGCAGCGAACGACCGGGGGCGGGATCGGAGGCGCCGAGACCGGGCCGATCGATCGAGATCACGCGGGCGCGCAGCGCATCCGGAACACCGGCGGCCAACCCGAGCCACCGGCTCGTCGCCGCGCCGGGAAACAGGAGCACCGGGCGTCCATCGGCCGGCCCCCATTCGCTCCACGCGAGTCGGCGGCCGTCAGACAGGACGCTGGTACCGAGTCGTGCCGGGTCTTCCACGAGTCGCGCTCCTAAGCAGTGAGGACGTTGATGCCGGCGGCGGTGAGGTCGCGCAGGGTCGGATGGTCCGGGGCCACGTCGGTGATGATGCCCGCCACGTCGCCCGGCCCCAGCACGGCGAAGCGGGACGCGGCTCCGATCTTCTCGGCGCTGGCCAGCACGTAGGTGTCGGCCGCACGCCGGGACAGCGCGCGCTTCATCGCGGCCTCGTCGGCGTCGCCGGTGGTCAGCCCGGCGGTGGCGTGCACCCCGGTGACGCCCATCAGGAACACGTCCGCGTTGATGCCCGCTGCGGCCTCGACAGCGGCGGCTCCGCAAGCGACCGCGGAGTGCTTGAAGATGCGTCCGCCGATGACGTGGATCTCGACGGTCGGGTGGTCGACGAGCGCGGACGCGACCGTGGGGCTGTGCGTGACGATCGTGGCCCGCAGGTCCGGCGGCAGGGACCGGGCGACGGCCAGCGCGGTCGTGCCGCCGTCGAGGATCGCGGTGGTGCCCGGCGTGATGAGGCGGGCAGCGCGGGTGGCTACCCGAAGTTTGCTGTCCGGTTGCACGTTTGTGCGTGTTTGTAGGTCGGCAATGGCCGGGGAGACCGGCAGTGCGCCGCCGTAGACGCGTTGACACAGCCCGGCGGCGGCCAGCTCGCGAAGGTCCCGTCGAATGCTGTCCTCCGATATCTGCAGCTCAGCGGCGATGTCTTTGGCGACGATCCGCCCCTCGGACTCCAGCCGCCGGAGCAGGAGCTCCTGGCGTTGCGCGGCGAGCATTCAGACTCCTTCTTGTTTCTGCACGTTTTTGCCTGTAGCTTAACGTTCATGACGACGAGCAAGCCACTCCTCATTCTGATCGCCGGCCCGTATCGGTCGGGCACCGGTGACGATCCCGAACTGATGGCCTCCAACCTGCGGAAACTCGAAGAGGCCGCGTGGCCGATCTTCCGTGCCGGTCACGTGCCGATGATCGGCGAGTGGGTCGCGCTGCCGGTTCTGCACGGTGCCGGTGGCTCCGGGCCGCTGGACCCGGTCGCCGAGCAGATCATGTACCCGACCGCGCAGCGCCTCCTGCAGCACTGCGATGCCGTCCTGCGTCTCCCCGGTGCCTCCACCGGCGCCGACCAGGACGTCGCGATCGCACGCGACCGTGGCCTCCCGGTGTGGTTCCAGCTCGAAGACGTGCCGGGGGTGGCGGCGTGACCCGACGATCGATCGCGGCGAAACGCGCGGCCGCCCGGCAGCACTACCGGGGTCGCCACCGGCGTGGCGGGGCCGACCGGCAGTTGCCGATCGTGCTGACGAGTCCGCAGTGGTGGCTGCGCTGACTGGCCGTACCCTGGTGGAATGACCGCCGCGGAAGAGATCGCGCGTAGCAAACACATCAGCCTGACGACCTACCGCAAAGACGGCACCCCGGTGGCGACCCCGGTCTGGCAGGTGCCGCACGACGGTGAACTGTGGATCGTCACCGAGGCGGAGTCGTGGAAGGTCAAGCGGATCCGCAACAACCCGCAGGTCGAGGTCGTGGCGTGCGACGTGCGGGGCAAGATCGCGCCGGGCGCGCCCACGGCGTCCGGCACCGCGCGCCTGCTCGACGACACCGGCACGGCGCGGGCGCGGAAGCTGCTCGCTGACCGTTACCTGATGTCCCGCATCGGCAACGCGTTCGCACGCCTGGTGCGCATGCGGCGCCCGCCGATGATCGGTGTCGTGGTTACGCTCTGACACCTGAGAACCCGTTACGCCTTCGGAGATAAGGTCTGAAGGGTGGGGGAAGACTGGTCGCCTGTTGCCGAGGAATGGGCGCGGTGGTGGGGGTCGTTCGCGGCCCCGGTACGGGAGCTGTTCGTGCGTGCCACTGCCGTCGGCCCGGGCTCGCGCGTGCTCGACGTCGGATGCGGCAGTGGTGAGTTTTTGACCGAGCTCGCCGGGCGCGGCGTGCGAGTGGCCGGTGTGGACCCCGCCGACGGGATGGTGCACCTGGCCCGCCGGGCCGCGCCGGAGGCCGACGTGCGGCTCGCCGACGCGGAGTCGCTGCCGTGGCCGGACGGCGAGTTCGACGTGGTGACGGCGATCAACGCGCTGCAGTTCGCCGACGACCCGGACGCCGCCGCGGCCGAGTTGCTGCGGGTCGCCGCGCCCGGAGGATGGGTCGCCGTGGCCAACTGGGCCGAACGCTCCGGCAACGAACTCGACGCCATCGACGCCGCGCTCAACGACGAGCCCGGTATCGACGGTGAGCTGCGGCTGCCGGACGGGCTGGCCGAGCTGCTCGCCGACGTCGGTGCGGACGTCGTCGAATCCGGCTTGATCGACGTGCCGTTCGAGGTGCCGGACGAGAACGCGCTGGTCGCCGCGATCCTGTTCGGGGAGGACCCGGATTCGGCCCCGCTGGTGGTCGAAGCGGCGCGGCCGTTCCGCACCGAATCCGGTGGTTACCGTTTCCACAATCGGTTCCGGTACGCGCTCGCGCGCCGCTGATCAACTTTCACCGGGGTGCAACCTGGCCGCCGGGCCACGCGTGCACGAGGTATGGCATCCGCCGAGCAGCAGTTCGACGAGTTCTACACCAGGCACTACGCGATCGTCGCCGCGCAGATCGCGCTGTACCTCGGTGACCGGGCCGAGGCCGAGGACATCGCCCAAGAGGCCTTCTGCCGTGCCTGGAATCGCTGGTCACAGGTGTCGAGCTACGACAACCCGGCCGGGTGGGTGCACATGGTGGCGCACCGGCTGGCGATCAGCCGCTGGCGTCGGCTGCGTACCGCGCTGACGCACCGGTTGCGGTACCGGACCGAGGTGGTGCCACCCCCCGATCCCGGCCGGGTGGACCTGGTCAGCGCGCTGGCCACGCTGCCCGACGCCCATCGCCGCGTCGTCGTTCTGCACTACCTCGCCGACCTCGGCGTCGACGAGATCGCGGCTCGGGAAGGGGTGCCGGTCGGGACGGTCAAGTCGTGGTTGCACCGCGGCCGGACGCGTCTGGCCACGGCACTCGACCAGCGGGAAGGAGCGAGTCAGTGAGCATCGACGACAGCGACACCCGCATGACGGCGGAGTTCGCGGCCTACCGGTATCGCGCGGTGCCGACCTACCCGACCGGGGACGGGGCGGCGGTGCGCGCCATCGTCACGAGGCGTCGGCGCCGGCGGCGGGCGGCGATCGCGTGCGGGCTCGTGCTGCTCGTCGCGCTGGGTGCGGGTCTGTTCCGCGGGGGCGAGCCCGAACACCGGCTGGTGCCCGCGGTGGCACCGTCTTCCAGCAGTGCCTCGCCCCCGCCGACGCCCACCAAGACACCCGCCGGCCCGCTCGACGACGTCACGATCGACTTCTCCGCGCTGCCGGAGGACAGCTGCGGCGGTCCGACCGTGTCGTTCAAGGAAGCCAGTGCGTTCGTCGACCGCTTGGACACGGTGTTCAGCTACTGGATCGGCGACGCCCCGAGGCCGGTGCGCGGAGACGTCACCGGTGACGACCGCCCCGATTACGTCGCCGAGCTCGGCTGCGTCGGAGAGGGCGGTGGCACCAGCCGGGCGTGGCTCGTGGTCCTCACCGGTGACCTGCCGGACCTGACGGTTGCCGGTCCCGGGCTGCAGACGAGTGAGCCGAGCGACACGAAGGACCTCACCGGCCTCGCGCTCGATGGCCGGACCATCCGGTTGGAGTTCGACGACGGCGCGACGAAGGTGAACGTCCGCTGGGATGGCGAGCAGATCGCGCCCGGTCCGGCGAGATGACCGGAGCGGGGCACGGCCCTCGGAAGGCGTGCCCCGCCCGGCGTCACTTGGTGAGGATCTTCGCGAGCACCTCGTGCACGTACGTGTTCGCGTGCTCGCCGGTGAACGACGACGCGTACGGGCCCGACGCGGTGACCGGCACGTTCACGCCGGTGTGGCCGCTCGTCGTCCAGTCGATCACGAACTTGTGCTGGCTGCCGGCGATCGCGAACGGTCCGTCTTCCTTGGAGATGCCGTCGCCCGACTCGTCCGCGGTGTCCTCCGCGGCCTCGACCGTGGCGCCGCCGCAGTCGTGGTCACCGGTGATGACGAGCAGCGTGTCGGGGTGCTCGTTCACATAGGCCTTGGCGACCTTGACGGCCTTCTCGAGCTCGGCCATCGACTTGAGCATCTGCGTGCCGTTGTTCTCGTGCGAGAACTCGTCGACGCCCTCCTCCTCCACGAAGAGGAAGAAGCCGTCCTTGTCCTTCGAGAGCGTCGACAGCGCCTTCGTCGTCATGTCGGCGAGCGGCACGACCGGCTGGTAGACGTCGCCCTTGCCCTCTTCCTTCTGCTGGAACATCCCCCTTGGAGAAGAGGCCGAGCAGCTTGTCACCCCGGGCGGACTTGAGCGCGGAGGCCGAAGTGACGTACGTGTAGCCGCTCTTCTTCGCCGCCTCGATCAGGTTGCCCTTCGTGCCCTTGCTGGCCTCGGTGGGGTCCTCGGCGGGCTTGTCGGGGAACGCGCCGGGGGTGCCGGCGGGCAGCCACCAGTCCTCGCCACCACCGAGGATCACGTCGGGCTCGGTGACCTGGAGGTACTGACGGGCGATGTCGTCCTGCTGCCCACGGTCGGCGGTGTTCGAGAACCACGCCGCCGGGCTCGCGTCGGTGACCTGCGCGGTCGTGACCAGACCGGTGCCCCGGCGTGGCGTCGGCCGCGCCGGTGGTGAGGGCGGCCGTACCGACCGCCACGACTACGCCTGCGGCAACCGAGCCGACCAATCATGTGGCCGGCAGCGACCAGACGTTGACGAGCGCCTCGCGGCTGCCGGTGAGTGGCTCCCACGCCGGGTGCATCGGCAGCGTGGCCTGCGTCAGACGCTCCGGCGGGGCCCAGCCGTCGATCGCGAGCGCGGCGGTCACCGGCAGGACGTCGGCCGCGGTGGTGCGTACTTCGAAGCAGCGGGCGTGCCGGAGCACGAGCCGGATCGTCTGCAGCCCGTCGTCACCGCCGCCGACGTGCAGGTGGCGTTGCCCCGGTTCGACGCCGCCCAGCACCGCGGTGGGGCGCTGGGGCGGGTTGACCGCGAGCACGTCGGCGCGCAGCAGCCCCAGCTCGGCGAAGTCGGCCTGCCACAGCGACAACCGCGCGCGGGCGTCGGGCCCACCGACCCGCTCGACGTTCTCGGCCGTCACGGCGAGCGCGGCAGCGTCCGAGTCCACCGCGACGACGTGGCGCGCCCCGTACCGCAGCGCCGCGATCGCGATCAGCCCGGCTCCGCTGCCGGCGTCGACGAGCGTCTTGCCCTCGACGTCGGACAACGTGCTGGCCAGCAGGGCCGAGAAAGCCGAAGGTTCATGGACGCCGGGGGCGACGGACAGGGTCGCGGCGACGTCTCGCCAGCCCTGCCAGTCGAGGATCGAGAGAGTCATCGGCGCCATCCTCACAGAGCCCCGTCCGCAGCCGCATCTCGATAAAACGAAGTGCCCGTTGTAATAGTGTGTGAGACACACTATGGTGAGTGACATGACAAGCGACGCGACACTCTCCAGCCACCTGCAGGAGTTGCGCCGCGGCACGGTCGTCGTTGCGAGCCTCACCGTCCTGCGGGAGCCGGGCTACGGGTACTCGCTGCTCGAAACGTTGAGCGCGGCCGGGTTCGAGGTAGAGGCCAACACGCTCTACCCGCTGCTGCGGCGTCTGGAGTCCCAAGGGCTCCTGACCAGCTCCTGGAACACCGACGAGGCCCGGCCGCGCAAGTTCTACCGCACCACCTCCGACGGCGACGCGATCGCGGACACCCTCCGCACCGAGTGGTCCCGTCTCGACTCCGCCATCACCGACCTCGACAAACTCGGGAGCCCCGAATGAACACGCTCATCGACCGCTACGTCTTCACCGCCGTCCGCCACGTCCCGGAGAAGCAGCGCACCGACATCGACCGCGAACTGCGCGCTTCGATCGACGACGCCGTCGACGCCCGCATCGAAGCCGGCGAAGACCACGACGCCGCGGTCGATGCCACCCTGCGGGAGTTAGGAGATCCACGCCGATTGGCGGATCAGTACGCCGACCGGCCGCAGTACCTGCTCGGCCCGGACCTGTACCCGGTCTGGCGGGGCATCATGAAGATGCTCTACACGATCGTCCTGCCGATCGTCGTCGTCGTCCTGGCCGGCATCCAGGCGGTCGCCGACCCGAACATCGGCCGGATCATCGGCACCTCGATCGGTGCGACGCTCACGATCGCCGCCCACATGCTGTTCTGGACCACGGGCGTGTTCTGGATCCTGGACCGCACCGGCGTCGGGAGGGAAGAGCTCGCGACCGACGAATGGACGCCGGCCGCGCTGCCGAAGTACGAGCCCCGCTCGATGGGCATCGCGGAGCTGGCCGGGTTGATCGTGTGGCCGGTGCTCGTCATCGCCGCGCTCGTCCTGCAGCAGTTCACGTTCACGGCCGAGCCGGTGCTCGATCCGGCGAACTGGTCGTTCTGGTGGCCGTACCTGCTGGTGCTGTTCGTGCTGGAGATCGCGTACGCGTTCTGGGTCTACCGGCTGGCCGCCTGGACCCATGCGGTGACCGCGGTGAACGCCGTCCTCGCGCTGGCCGTCGCTGTCCCGGTCGTGTGGCTGCTGGCCAGCGACAAGTTCTTCAACCCGGAGTACATCGACAGCCTCAACTGGGGCGAGATCGACAACCCCGGTATGTGGCTCACCCGGATCGTCGTCGTGTCGGTGATCTTCGGTACCGGCTTCGACATCATCGACACCGGGCTGAAGGCCGAGCGGGCCCGCCGGGGCCTCGCCACCGCGATTCCCGGCACCCAGCAGCCGTACTGAGACGCGTGGCCGAGCCCCGCCCGGGTTTTCCCGGGCGGGGCTTTCTCAGTGCCCGATGTCGAAGTTCCCCGGCTCGACCAGCGCGCTCTCGTACGCGAACACCACGATCTGCGCCCGGTCGCGCAGGCCGAGCTTGGTGAGGATGCTCGACACGTGCGACTTCACGGTCGCCGGCCCGACGTAGAGCTCCTGCGCGATCTCGGTGTTCGTCGCGCCCCGGGCGACTGCGATCACGATGTCCCGTTCGCGGTCGGTCAACCGCTCGAGCCGTCCCGCCACCGCCGTGTTGACGCCCGGCCGCGCGGCGAAGCGGCTGATCAGACGACGGGTGATCGAGGGCGCGATCAGCGCGCCGCCCGCGGCCACCGTGCGCACCGCGACCGCCAGCTCCGCCGGTGGGATGTCCTTGAGCACGAAGCCGCTCGCCCCCGAACGCAGCGCCTGGTAGACGTACTCGTCCGGGTCGAAGGTGGTGAGGATCAGCACGCGCACCGGCCAGTCCGCGTCGGTGAGGATCCGCGCGGTGGCTTCCAGCCCGTCCAGCTCCGGCATCCGGATGTCCATCAGGATGACGTCGGGACGGTGTTCGTGCGCGGCCTCGATGGCCTGCAGACCGGTGCCGGCCTCGGCCACGACGTCGATGTCGGGTTGGGCTCGGAGGATCATGCTGAAGCCGCCGCGCACCAGCGCCTGGTCGTCGGCCACGACGACGCGGAGGTTCACGCGGTCGTCCCGTCGCGCGGCAGGCGGGCCACGACGCGGAACCCGCCTTCGGCGCGCGGGCCGGCCTCGAGCGTGCCGCCCAGGAGCACAGCGCGTTCGCGCATGCCGATCAGGCCGTGGCCCGGAGCGCGTGGCGGTGTCCCGGCGGCCCCGGAGTCGGTCACCTCGACGACCACCTCGGCTCCGTCCTCACGCAGGTGCACGTCGGCCCGGGTGCCGGGACCGCTGTGTTTGAGCACGTTCGTCAACGCCTCCTGGACGATGCGGTAGGCCGACAGCTGGATCCGGGTGGGCAGCGGACCGGAGAGCTCGTCGACGATCGTGACGTCCAGACCGGCGTTGGCGACCTGCTCGATCAGCCGAGGCACGTCGGCGAGCCCCGGCTGCGGCCCGACGCCGTTCGCCGCGGGCTCGGGACGGAGCACACCGAGCAGGTGGCGCAGCTCCTCGAGCGTCTGACGTCCGGCCTGCTCGACCGCGGCCATCGCCTCGCGAGCGGAGTCGGGGTCGACCGCCACCACGGCCTGCGCGGCCCCGGCCTGCACGGTCATCATGCTCACCTGGTGGGCGACGACGTCGTGCAGCTCACGCGCGATGTGCGTGCGTTCCTCGGCGACGATGCGACGCAGCTCGTCGTCACGCTGGCGGCGCCGCTGAGCGGCGTGTTCGCTGCGCAGCCGCAGACGACGCCCGACGTACCAGATGACGAACATGAACACGACGCCGATCGCGGTCTCGCCCCAGCTCGTCCTCGTGGTGAGCCCGTCGATCGCGAGCGCGCCCATCGAGGCGGTCAGGCCGGCCAGCGCCAGGCGCACGTCGACCACGTACCGGCCGACGCTGTAGAGCGCGGCGACCATGATGAAACCGACGTCGTAACCGTCGCTCAGCAGCAGCGACAGCCAGCAGATCAGCACGATCGCGAGGGTCAGCAGCGGCGCCTGGCGCCGGAGGTACAGCGCGCTCCCGGCGATGGCCAGCGCCAGCGTCACCGCGAACGGCACCGCGGTGAGGTCGCGGACCACCCAGGAGTCGTTCGGGCCGTCCTCCAGGAACAGCGCACCGGCGAACAACACGGCGGCCAGCACCGCGTCGGAAGCCCGCGGCCACCGCGCGAACGGGCCGCGGAACGAAAGCTGCATCGCCGCCTCCTCGCAGGCTCATCCGCACGGTAGGGGGCGGACGGGCGCGCCGTCATCCGCCTGGCGGCGGGCGCGTTCTCCGCCGCGGGACGGAGAACACCGTCCGTCTTCCGCCGGGCGACCCGATACCCGGCCCGGACCCACCCTGACGGCCATGAACACCTTCACTCGGCGACTGGGTACCGCCAGCGCCCGCAGGCCCTGGACCACACTTCTGACCTGGGCGCTCGCCGCCGCCGCCCTGCTCGGGCTGGCCGGCGTGGCCGGCGGTTCGTTCGCCGACGACTTCGTCGCACCGGGAAGCCGGAGCGAGCGCGCGATGGAGCTGCTCGAGGAGCGGTTCCCGGCGGCGGGTGACGGGGTCGCCGTCGCCGTGTTCGCGGCCGACGACCTCGCCGATCACCGGACGGCGATCGCCGCCGCGGTGGCGCGGATCGCGTCGGTCGAGCACGTGACCGCCGTGACCGACCCGTTCGCCGCGGGCACGGTCTCGTCCGACGGGCGGATCGGCTACACCGAGATCACGTTCGACGTGCCGGCGACCGAGATCGGACCCGAACCGTTCGCCGACATCACCGAGGTGCTCCGCCCGGCGGCCGGGGACGGGCTGACCACCGAACTCGGTGGCGACGCGGCTTTCATCAACGCCGAGGAGGCCACGTCGGGCGCGGAGGTGGTCGGCATCCTGGCCGCCCTGGTCGTGCTGCTCGTCGCGTTCGGCACCGTGGTGGCCGCGCTGATCCCGATCGTGCTCGCGCTGACCGTGGTGGGGGCCGGGTTCGGGGGCATCGCGCTGCTGGCGCACACGATGGACGTGTCGACGGCGGCCCCGACGATCGCCGCGATGATCGGGCTGGGCGTCGGGATCGACTACGCGCTGTTCATCGTCGCGCGGTACCGGGAGGCGCGGGCCGCGGGCAGCCCCACCGCGCTCGGCGACGCGATGGGCACCGCCGGGACGTCGGTGCTGTTCGCCGGCGGCACCGTGGTGGTCGCCATGGTGGCGCTGGTGCTGACCGGCCTGGGGTTCCTGGTGTCGATCGGTCTCGCGACGGCGATCGTGGTCTTCGCCGCGGTGCTGGCCGCGCTGACGCTGCTACCGGCGATCCTGTCCCTCCTCGGTGACCGCATCGACAAGGGCCGCCTGCCGTTGCGACGGAGCACCGACTCCCGCTGGGGCCGGGTCGCGCGCCACGTGTCCCGGCGGCCGGTCGCGTACCTGCTGGCCTCCACGGCCGTGCTGCTGACGCTGGCCGCGCCGGCGCTGAGCATGCGCACCGGGTTCCCCGACGCCGGCGACGACGCGACGAGCATCAGCCACCGCCGGGCCTACGACCTGCTGGCCGAGGGCTTCGGTCCGGGCATCAACGGGCCGCTGCTGGTGGTGGCCGATCTACGCGGCGCCGACACCGACGTCCCCGCGCTCGCGCAGCGCATCGCCGCGGACCCGGGCGTCGCGTCGGTCGGCGACCCGATGACGTCACCGGCCGGGGACACCGCCGTGCTGCGGGTACTCACGTCCACCCCGCCCTCCGACGCGTCGACGTCCGACACCCTCGAGCGCCTGCGTGACCTGGTGCCCGACAACGTGGCGATCGCCGGCCTGACCGCGGTGACCGACGACCTGACGCGCCAGCTCGACCGGACGCTGCCGATCTTCGTCCTCGGCATCCTCGTCTCGTCGTTCGTGCTGTTGTTGCTGGTCTTCCGCTCGATCGTGGTGCCGCTCAAGGCCGTGCTGATGAACCTGCTCTCGATCGGCGCCGCGTACGGCGTGGTCGTGGCGGTGTTCCAGTGGGGGTGGCTGAAGGAGCTGTTCGGGCTGGAGAGCACGATCGTGATCGCGTCGCCGCTGCCGACGATCTTCTTCGCGGTGCTGTTCGGCCTCTCGATGGACTACGAGGTGTTCCTGCTGTCGCGGATCCGCGAGGCGTACCTGGCCGACGGCGACCCGGTCGGCTCGGTGGCGCGGGGAATCGCGTCGACCGGGCGCGTGATCACGTCCGCGGCGTTGATCATGGCCGCGGTGTTCATGGCGTTCGTGTTCAGCCCGTCGCCGCTGTCACGCATGATCGGGCTCGGGTTGGCCACCGCCGTCCTGCTCGACGCCACCCTGGTGCGGCTGGTCTTCGTGCCGGCGGCGATGACGCTGCTGGGCAAGGCGAACTGGTGGTTCCCGCATCGGCGTCGGAAGGCCGGCGTTGACGCTGACGTTGTGTTCGTCTCTGGTCACAACCTGTCATGACGGGTGTATGGCTGCGTTCGTGGTGGGTAGCCCTCGTACATGAAGATCCTGCTCGGCCTCGCGCTGGTGATCCTGGCCGCGTTGGCGGTGCGCTGGCTGATCACCGCCCGTCGGCAGAACGTCCTTCCGGAGCACGACAGGGACGAGATTCTCGGTCCTCATCTCCCGTTGCGGCCCTCCGGTCAGGTGTCCCGCGCCCTGCGCGCGAACGGCTACACCGAGGTCCGCCGCGCGGACGAGGAGCCCGAGCCGGGATCCGGCCCGATGCTCCGTCCCTGAGTACGTAGATCCTGGTGCCGGGCCTCTACCTCTGGTTAGAGGCCCGGTTCGCGCTCATGGAGGACGAGAACGACCTGCCACGGCCGTAGCGTCGTAGGCATGACCACATCGACCTCGAAGCGCCACGTCGTCGCCGCCGTCCTCACCGTGGCCGGCGGGTTGGCGCTCATCGTTCTCGGCTGGTGGTTCGTCGGATTCGAGTACCAGGGCGACTGGGGACGCTTCGCGGACGGCTCGTGGTGGGCGAGCGAGGCCGTCAAGGCGGTTGGCCTCCTGGCGTTCGGCAAGGTCGGCTTCAAGGTCGCGCTGGTGTGCGTCGGCGCGGCGATAGCGATCGGCGCGAAGGTCGTGAGCCGGCGTCGCCGCGAACTTTCTTGAAAACCTCGGCCGACGATGTCGAGAACCGGTTTCCGGCTCCGTCTCTGGGGCGATCGTGACCACGATGGGTCACACCCGCACCAAGGAGAACCGAGATGGCCAAGTACCTGCTGCTCAAGCACTACCGCGGCGCGCCGTCGGCCGTGAACGACGTTCCGATGGACCAGTGGACGCCGGACGAGATCTCGGCCCACATGCAGTTCATGGGTGACTTCGCGGGCCGGCTCGAGAAGTCGGGCGAGTTCGTCGACGGGCAGGCGCTCGCGCCCGAGGGGACGTTCGTCCGCTACGACGGCGAGGGTCGCCCGCCGGTGACCGACGGTCCGTTCGCGGAGACGAAGGACCTCATCGCCGGCTGGTACATCATCGACGTCGACAGCTACGAACGCGCCGTGGAACTGGCCGGGGAGCTGTCGGCCGCGCCCGGCAAGGACGGCAAGCCGATCCACGAGTGGCTCGAGCTGCGTCCGCTGCTGTCGGCGCCGTCGAACACGTCCGAATGAACGAAGCGCTGATCCGGGGGCTGACCCCGGGGGTGCTCGGAATCCTCGTCCGCCGCGGAGCTGACTTCGCGGCGGCCGAGGACGCCGTGCAGGAGGCGCTCGTCGAAGCGGTCCGGGTCTGGCCGGCGGAGATGCCGCAGGACCCCAAGAGCTGGCTGGTCACGGTCGCGTGGCGCAAATTCCTCGACGCCGCCCGCTCGGAGACCGCGCGCCGGCGCCGGGAAGTGGCCGAAGAGCCGACCCCGGGCCCGACCCCGCAGACCGACGACACGCTCCAGCTCTACTTCTTGTGCGCGCACCCGTCGCTGACCCCGTCGTCGGCCGTGGCCCTCACGCTGCGCGCGGTCGGCGGCCTGACGACCCGCCAGATCGCCCAGGCCTACCTGGTGCCCGAGGCGACGATGGCCCAACGCATCAGCCGGGCCAAGCGCACGGTGTCCGACGTACGGTTCGATCAGCCCGGCGACGTCGCCACCGTGCTCCGCGTTCTGTACCTGGTCTTCAACGAGGGGTACTCGGGTGACGTGGACCTGGCCGCCGAGGCGATCCGGCTCACCCGGCAGCTCGCGGCCGCGATCGACCACCCCGAGGTGGCCGGTCTGCTCGCGTTGATGCTGCTCCACAACGCGCGCCGGCCGTCGCGGACCGCGCCCGACGGCAGCCTGGTGGCGCTCGCGGCCCAGGACCGAACGCGGTGGGACACCACGGCGATCGCCGAGGGCGTCGGGATCCTGCAGGCCGCGCTGGCCCGCGACCGACTCGGCGAATTCCAGGCCCAGGCGGCGATCGCCGCGCTCCACGCGGACGCGCGGACCGCCGAGGAGACCGACTGGGTGCAGATCGTCGAGTGGTACGACGAGCTGCTCCGATTCACCGACAGCCCGGTCGTGCGGCTCAACCGCGCGGTCGCGGTGGGGGAGGCCGACGGGGCGCGGGCCGGGTTGGCGGCGCTCGCCGCGCTCGACGACTCGTTGCCTCGCTACTCCGCGGTGTCGGCGTACCTCCACGAACGCGACGGCGACCCGGCGAGGGCGGCCGAGCTCTACGTCGAAGCCGCTCGGAAAGCCGTTGACCTGGCCGAACGCGACTACTTGACTCGCCAGGCCGCCCGGATCAGGACGGAATCCCGACGATGAGGTCGATCTCGACCGTGGCGCCGACGGCGAGACCGGTGGAGCCGACGCAGGTGCGGGCCGGCAGCGGGCCGCTGAACCAGCTGACGTACTCGGCGTTGAAGCGGTCGTAGTCGGAGAAGTCGGTGAGGTACACGCGCACCATCAGCGCGTCGTCGAGCACCGCGCCGAACTGCGCGAGCACCGCGGCGAGGTTCCGGAACACCTGCCCGGTCTGCACGACGACGTCACCGGGCACGAGTTGGCCGGTCGCCGGGTCGGTGGGCATCTGACCGGTGACGTAGAGCGTGTCGCCCCATCGCACGGCGTGCGAGAACGGCCCGACACCCGGCGGCACACCGGTGGACGGATCGAACGTGTAAGCAGTGCGCTCCGGCATGGGGCGACTCTAATTCACCAGCTGCCGCATCACGTCCACGGGCAGGGCCGGGTTCGAGGCAGCGGCGCGGGCCAGCTCGGGGTCGTCGAGCAAGGCCACGATCTGCTTCGGCGGGAGCTGCGGCGAGGCGGCGACGGCCTGCCGTACGTCGTGGTCGGGGTCGTACCGCAGCGTGTCGACGATGCTGGGCTCGGCGTCCGGATCGAACGCGACGAGCAGACGCAGCGCCGGGTCGGGGTCGCGCCAGTACCGGGCCAGACCGGCGCCGGGGAAGCCCGGCTTGCGGGGCAGGGTCGCCCGTCCACAGCCCGTGTACTCCAGATAGCTGCCCAGCAACAGTCGCGGCGGAGCGTCGGCCGAGTGCAACGCGAGCAGAATTCGGACGCCGGGGTCGCCATCGGCGGCCAGCACCGGCACGAGGGTCGGCGGCAGTTCCGGCGAGCGCGCAGCGCGACGACGCAGCAGCACGTTCGACGAGCGCGCCCACCGCGCCACCTCGTCGGGCGTCCAGGCCGGATCGACCCGCCACGAACCGGAGTGCTCGCAGTCGGGGCCGAAGTCGCCCTCGCCGGGCACGTAGCGCAGATCGACGCCGATCGCGGCGCGCTGCTCCTCGGTGAGCGCCGGGTGCACCGAAACCGCGTTCCGGACGACGGGGTGCGGATCGATGAGCAGCTGCGCGACCTGGCCGGCGGTGAGGTCGTCGCGATGAGCGATCGCGCTGCGGACCTCCGGCGCGGGATGACCGATCAGCGCGGAGACCGCATCCGCGGGCACGTGCGGGTTGGTGGCCAGCACCGTGAGGTCGTTCGGGTCGCTCCGGGCCAGCACGTGGTCGACGACCTCGCGGGTGAGCGGGCGACCCAGCTGCATCCAGCGCCCGAAGCCGGGTTCAGGGGTGAGCTCGTCGAGTTCGGTGGCGCGTTCGACGCGGTCCTCGAAGGCTTGCCGGACGGACTGCGCGGGGTCCTTCTGCAGCGCGGCCCGATCGGTGGGGGACAGCTGGTGCTCGAAGAAGACCGCGGCGGCGCGGACGTTCGGGTTGGCGTGGCGCGCGGCCGGCGTCACCAGCCGCCGATCGTCGGCCATCGCGAGGCACAGCTCCTGGCGCGCCTCCCGGGTGTTGAGCAGACCGCTGGCCGCGACCCGATCGAAGCCTTCGAGGTAACGGCCCACCGCATCGGCCGGTAACGGCTTCCGCCGGTCGTGGCGCACGCGCGCGACCACGAGCGGATCCGGGTCGTCGACCATCCGGACGCGAATGCGCAGGTCGACGTCGAGGTTGCCGGCCAGCCCGCCGCGCACCTCGCGCTCGGGGTGACGCAGCATCACGTCGATCACCGGGGCCGGTAGCGGGCGGCAGGTAAGTTCGCTGCCCAGACTCTGGCCGTGCCGGTCGATCAGCCGGATGAGCACGTCAGCCGGCGCCGCGGGATTGAGGGCAAGTCCTTCGAGGACAGCTGTCGGCACGGGCGCCATCCTGCCGCAACGGTTCAAACGGGCGCGGATCGGGTTAGGGCGGACTCTGCGTGACCATTCACGCACATTGCGCGTGTGGGTTGGTGGGTGGGCGCTCGATACGCGACCGTGGATCCATGACCCACCAGCTGATCAGTCCGCCGGGCCTCGCCACCACCGCGCCGTACGCCTATGCCGCACTCGTCGCCGCGGGGCAGTTGGTCTTCACCGCTGGTGCCTGCCCGCTGGACTCGACCGGCAGTACTACGCCCGTCGGTGATCTGGTCGGCCAGTGCCATCAGGCGGTCGCGAATTTGCAGACCGCGCTGGAGGCGGCCGGTGCCGACCTCGCCGACGTCGTCAAGACCACCATTTACGTGGCGTCTGACCGGCGGGAAGACTTGAGCGCCGCCTGGGCGACGATCACCGCGTATTTCACGCCCCAGCCGCCGAGCACGTTGGTGGGGGTGACCGTGCTCGGGTACCCCGACCAACTCGTCGAGGTGGAGGCGGTTGCGGTGGTGGCGCCGACATGAGGAAGCCCGGAGCGACGAGCGCTCCGGGCTTCGTTCATTCGGGTGGTTCAGCTGCAGGGGTTGTAGTCCCAGCAGTCGTTGTACCGCTTCTTGTGGTGGCGACGACGACGCGGCTTGCACTCGTTGTAGTCCCAGTCGTTGCACTGGTTGTAGTCGTAGTCGTAGCAGCCGCTCATGTCGTCCAGCCTCCTGAAAGTTTGTGTGTTCCTGATGTGCCAATAGCTTCGCGCGGAAATGGAGTCGGCTCGATCGGCCGCGCAACCCCCGAAACGTTCGGTTCGCAACACTGGCGCCCCACCCACCGGTCCATAAACCGCAACCAGACCGGCTCCAAGCCCCGAACCCCTACTCGCTCCGCGCCCCCACCAGAGACCTCGACGACTCGCGCACCTGAGCCCTCGGCCGGAGCTGCCCGGCACGAACCGCTCGGCGCAGCATCACGACCGTGATCGCCAGCCCCACCACCAGCGCGAACACGCTCGCCTCCGGCCCGAACCCACCGCCGGTCAGCGCCTCGGGTCCACCCAGCGTCGTGTGCAGCAGGCTGGTGTCCTCTTCCGCCGCCCCCGACACCGTGACCCCGAACAACCCCCCACCCACGAAGTTCCACGCGAAATGCAGCCCGATCCCCAGCCACAGCGACCGCGTCAGAACATAGGCGGCGGCGAGCATCGTGCCGCCTTCGATGCCGATCGCCAGCGTGCCCCACAGAGTCGCCCCCGGGTTCACCAGGTGAACCAACCCGAACAGCAGGGACGACGCCGCGATCGCGACCACGCTTCCCACCCGCTCCTCGAGGATGCGGAAGATGACGCCACGGAACAGCAGTTCCTCGTTCACCGCGACGCTCGTCATCGCGCCGAAGCTGATCAGCATGCCGCCGAACGAGCCGCCGCCGACGTGGTCCCAGCCGCCGAACATGCCGATCAGGAGCATCGTCGTGGTGAACGCGGCCGACCCGATCAGAACCCCGCGACGCAGGCCGGTCCAGGTTCCGGCGCTCGGCAGTTCGTCGACCGTGGTCCGGCCTTCGACCGTGCGGGTCAGCCAGCGGTAGCCGAACACCGCGCCGGCCGCGGTGGCGAACCCCATCGCGAGGGCGAGAACCGGATGGTGCGACGCGACGATGTTGAGACCGCGGGCTCCGACGAGCACCACCGCGAGCCCGGCGATCAGAATCGGCACCCGGAAACGCTGGATCCGGCTTGTCGTCATCGGTCCGTCCCTCTCTCAGCTGCGTGTTTTCGACACGACCGAGATTAGGAACTCCGAACCGTCGCCAAATCCCTCCGAGCTGGACAGTTGCGAGTAGCTCGCACGGGGGACCAACAGACCATGGCTACGTTCGTCTTGATCCACGGCGCTGGTGACGTCGGCTGGTACTGGCACCTCGTGGAGGCCGAGTTGCGGTCGCGCGGGCACGACACCGTCGCGCCCGATCTCCCCTGCGACGACGATTCCGCCGGTCTACCCGAATACACGAACGCCGTGGTGGCAGCGATCGGGCAGCGAACCGACCTGATCGTCGTCGGACAATCGCTCGGAGGCTTCGTCGCGCCGCTCGTCGCCCGAGAAGTTGTAGTGAGAACGCTGGTCCTGGTGGCGCCGATGATTCCCGCGCCCCACGAGGCACCCGCCGACTTCTGGGTGAACACGCGCTACGGCGACGAGGAGCGGGAGAGCTACGACGACCTGTTCTACCAGGACGTTCCGCCGGAGCTCGCCGCCGAGGCGCAGAAGCGGGGACGCTCGCAGTCGGAGGCGCGGCTGAGCGAGCCGTCCCCCCTTCAGGCCTGGCCCGACGTCCCCACCCGGGTCCTGATCGGCCGGCACGACCGGCTGCTGCCGGTGGGCTTCATCAGCCGCGTGGCGCAGGAACGGCTCGGCATCACGCCGGACGTGATCGACAGCGGTCACACCCCGGCGCTGAGCCGGCCGATCGAACTGGCGGACCTCCTGGAGAGCTACCGCTGAGGCAGCGGCACCGGCAACGCCGGGAGACCGTCGATGCTCTCGACGTTCGTCTCCTTGCCCTCGCAGTACTCCGCGAACCCGTCCTCGCCTTTGCGACCGAAGTACTCGGCGTGCAGCGTGCGCTCTTCCCGGTAGTCCATGTACGGCACCGCGAAGCCGCAGCTGTCGCTGATCCGCTCGGCCGTCACCAGGATCACCGCGCGCACCCCGACGTCGTCCGCGTCCGCCATCGCCGCGACGAGCTCGGGGAACCGGGGGTCGTCGCGGAACACCGGCTCGCCGCGCCCGTGCACGCGCACCACCGTCGGCGGACCGTCGAACGCGCACCACATGAGCGTGATGCGGCTGTTCTCGCGCAGGTGGGCGATGGTCTCGGCGTGGCTGCCGCCGAAGTCCAGATACGCCAGCCGGTGCTCGTCGAGCACGGCCAGGGAGCCGGACCGGCCCTTGGGTGAGAGGTTGACGTGCCCGTCGGCGCTCAGCGGCGCGGTGGCCACGAAGAACACCGGCTGGGCGGCGATGAACGCGCGGAGACGGTCGGTAAGACGTTCGTACTGCTTCCCCATACCTCGATCATGCCCGCGTAGCCTCGCGGATGTGGAGATCGAACGGCCCGACGGGCGGAAACTCGAGTACCTCGTAGCCGGTCCTGACGATGGCGTCCCACTGGTCATGCACACCGGCACACCGTCGGCGGCGTTGCTCTACCAGCCGATGGCCGACGCCGCCGCGCGTCACGGCCTGCGCCTGGTGCTCTACAGCCGCCCGGGGTACGCGAATTCCACGCCTCAGCCCGGCCGGACGGTCGCCGACGTCGTCCCCGAGATCGTCGCGCTCCTCGACCATCTGGGGGCCAACCGTTTCGTCACCGCCGGCTGGTCCGGTGGCGGTCCTCACGCGCTGGCCTGCGCGACCCTGCTCCCGAACTGGTGCGCGGCCGCCGCCGTCATCGCCGGCCCCACGCCGTTCGGCGCCGACGGCATCGACTGGCTCGCCGGCATGGGCGCGGAGAACATCGAGGAGTTCGGCGCCGCCGCGGAGGGCGAGGCGAAGCTGACCCCCTACCTCGAGGCCGCGGCCGCTGAACTGGCCACGGTCACCGCCGACGAGGTCGCGACCGCTCTCGGCGACCTGGTCGACGCCGTCGACCGGAACGCGCTCACCGACGACTTCGCCACCTACAACGCCGCGTCGTTCCGGGCATCCGTTTCCACCGGCATCAGCGGTTGGCGCGACGACGACCTCGCGTTCGTCAACGACTGGGGTTTCGACCTGGCCACCGTCAAGGTCCCGGTTGCCGTCTGGCAGGGCGGCCACGACCGCATGGTTCCCTTCGCGCACGGCCAGTGGCTGGCCGAGCACGTCCCGGGCGCGACCGCGCACCTCGAGCCGGCCGAAGGTCACCTCTCGATCGTGCTCACTCGCTTCGACGCAATTGTCGAGGAACTCGCGGCATACCTTCGCTGATCCGCTTCAACTCTTCCCGCTCCGCGGCCAAGGCCGCTTCCCGCTGCCGCAGCTCAGCGTCAACCTGCTCCGCCGTTCGCGGTCGGTCCATCGTGATCGACGCCAAGCGGCGAGCCATCAGCGGTTTGGTGCCGAGCGCGGCCACGGCCTCCGATCGCTCACCCTGGATGCCGATCAGTGGCACGGTCCGTCCGTCGGTGAGGCGGATGTGCACGTAGGTCCGTGAGTGGTCGAACTTCTCGACGCTCTCGACCTGGTCCCAGGCGATCCAGCGCGTCGGAAAATTGAGCCGACGCCGTTCGAACCACGACAGGCGGATGCCGACGGCGTCCACGACGACGTTTCCCCAGGTCCACGCGAGAGGTAACGCGATAGCCCACGCGCACGCGTAGACCAGCTTGGGCCAGTCCTGCCGGTACACGACCGCGGCGATGTACACCGAGGCGAGGCTGATGCCGATCGCCACCATCCACCATCGAAGGAGCCGACGCCCGCGTATCTGGTCCGCCATGCCGTCGGCGGTACCCGTTCACCGTTTCACGGGAAACTTTCGGTAGCTTCGGATGATGCGGGGCAACCACGTTCGCCTGCGCGAGGCGACCGAAGCCGACCTTCCGCGATTGGGCGAGATCCGCGCCGAACCGGAGGTCTTCGCGCGGTGGGGCGGCGAGCCCGACGACCTCACCGACGAGGACGTGCACATCTACGTCATCGAGTACGAGGACCAGGTCGTCGGCGCCATCCAGTGGTCGGAAGAAGAAGACCCGGACTACCGCCACGCCGGCATCGACATCTACCTCGACCCCGCGGTGCACGGGCGAGGCCTGGGCACCGACGCGGTCCGTACGCTCGCCACTCACCTGATCGAGCGCGGGCACCACCGTCTGGTCATCGACCCGGCCGCCGACAACGAAGCCGCGATCCGCTGTTACGCCAAGGTCGGCTTCCGCCCGGTCGGCATCATGCGCCGCTACGAGCGGGGGCCCGACGGCACGTGGCACGACGGCCTTCTCATGGACCTGCTGGCCGACGAGCTGACCTAGATCCATCGGGATTGACGATGTATCGACGCTGATCGATCGTAAGCGCGTGCACGAAACCGCAACCCGGTTCGAGGAGCTGTTCCAGGCCGTCTACCTCACCTTTCACCGCCGCGACGAGAAACGATCCGAGCTCTCGGGGGCCTCGCGCGCGGTGCTGAACCACCTGGCCCGCACCGGCCCGCTCACCGTGGGTGAGGCCGCGCTCCACCTCGACCGAGCCCAGTCGGTGGTCAGCGAAATCGTCAGCCAACTGGAGCGGAACGGGCTGCTGGAGCGCGAACGCGACCCCGCCGACCGGCGCCGAACGCTCGTCTGGCTGACGTCGGAGGGCCAGGAACGCTTGGCCCGCGACCGGGCGGTGCTCGATACCACCCGCCTGGCCGAGGCCCTCGACGCCGTGCCTGCCGACACCCGCGAAGCCCTGCTGGCCGGGATGCGGGCCCTACTCACCACCAAGGAGAAATCGTGAACTGCGAAAGCTGCGGGATGCCGATCGAGAGCGGTCCCTACTGCGAGCACTGCACCGACGCCGGCGGTGCGCTCCAACCGTTCGACGAGCGCTTCGAGCGCATGACCGCCTGGCAGGCCCGCCGCAACCCGAACGCCCCGCGCGAACAGATCGAAGCCGAAACCCTGGCCTACCTGGCCACGATGCCCGCCTGGCGGGACCACCCCCGGGTCCTGGCGCGGTGAACCGCATAGCGGCGATTCGTCACCGGTTGGCCACCGAGGGCCCACCTCGAACCATCGGACACGATTTCGAGACAGTGACTCTCCCGGCCCGCGACTGCGACCTGGTGCGAGACCTTCTGGTCGCCGAGGGCGCTCGCTCCGTCGTCGAGATCGGCTTGGCTTTCGGCAGTTCGGCTCTGGCCGTGGCTGAGGCTCTGGCCGGCGGGTCTGGTTCCCGGCACGTGATCATCGACCCGTTTCAACAGCCGGCTTTCGACAACATCGGCCGGGACCTGCTCCTGGAGGCGGGTGCCGCGTTCGATCTGGTCGAGTCGCCGTCCTCGGTGGCGCTTCCGCAGCTGCTCGGAACCAGTGTGGACGCGACATTCGTCGACGGCAGCCACCGCTTCCACGAGGTGTTCGTCGACTTCTACTACCTCCGCAAGATCGTCCGCCCCGGTGGCCTGGTGATCGTGGACGACGATTGGGCGCCCAGCGTCCGCACCGCAGTGCGTTACTACGAGCGCAACCTCGGCTGGACGGCCCTTCCCGACGCGTTCGTCGGCGGCACCCTCCGCCACCTCGACGACGATCCCGCGGCCGAGTCGGTGCCCCGCTGCCGAGCGCTGCGCCTACCCGACTCACCGTTCGAACCCCGCTTCGAAGACTTCGTCCCGTTCCAGGTCGGTGGCTAGCAACGAGTACATGACCATGTCCCGGCGGGTCCCACCGACTTCCTGCCACCCCCGAAGCAGCCCTTCCCGCCGGTAGCCGACCCTCTCGGCGGTCCGGCAGGACCTTTCGTTCCACGGCTGGATGTGCAGCTCGAGCCGGTGAATCCCCGGCCGCGCGAGGCACCATCGCGACACCAGATCGAGCGCGACCGAGGCGATACCGCGTTTGCGCTGCCGAGCGGCCACCCAGTACCCGATGCTGGCCCGCTCGTATCGCTCGAACCAGACGCCGATCTGGCCGCAGGCTTGATCGGTGTCGCACGAGGCGATCGCGAACGAGTAGCCGAGCCCGTCGTCGGCCCGAGCGCGCTGTTGCTGGAGGTAGCCCAGCGCGCCCGGTACGTCAGCGTCCGGCGGCACCGCCGTGAGCGAGGTGATGGCCGGGTCGGCCGACACCTCCCGAATCAACGCGACATCGCCCGCCGTGAAAGCGCGCACCCGCACGCCGGCGCTTTCCATCAGCTCCCCCTTCGTCACTCGACCACAGTGTCGCGAACCGAACGTTTCGGGGGTTGCGCGGCCGATCGAGCGGCGTGGGTGTTCGCGCGAAGCTAGTGGCACAGCAGGGGGAACACACACACTTACACAGGAGGCTGGACGACATGAGCGGCTGCTACGACTACGACTACAACCAGTGCAACGACTGGGACTACAACGAGTGCAAGCCGCGCCGTCGCCGCCACCACAAGAAGCGCTACAACGACTGCTGGGACTACAACCCCTGCAGCTGACGCTTTTCACCACCGAAGCCCGGAGCGCACACCGCGCCCCGGGCTTCGTCGTGCAGCGGCTCGGTGCCGGGCGGCCCGGAACGGGCCTAGCGGATCCGACGAGCCGACGCCCGAGTGATGGATCCGACTTGGTGGCACGCCGCGGTATCCGGCCGCACTAGTTCTGCCGGAGCGTTCCCCGTGCCGACTATCCGGGCAGCCGAGTCGACCCAGCGCAAGACCTCTCAAGTGCTGTTCCAGACGGGTGCGACGGTAGCTGTCTCCCGCTTCCAAGCTCGGCCCAACGAGGTTCTCGAATACCTGCAGAAGCTAGCGGCGAGCCGCTCCGAGCGTTCCGCCAAAGGCGCAGCACCACTGTTGCGAAGCGAACGTTCCAGCCGTAGCGCAGCCGATCGAGCCGACTCCAGTTCCGCGCGAAGCTATTGGCACAGCAGGGGGAACACACACTTACACAGGAGGCTGGACGACATGAGCGGCTGCTACGACTACGACTACAACCAGTGCAACGACTGGGACTACAACGAGTGCAAGCCGCGTCGTCGTCGCCACCACAAGAAGCGGTACAACGACTGCTGGGACTACAACCCCTGCAGCTGACGTCTTTCGCGGAGGCCCGGAGCGCGTATTGCGCTCCGGGCCTTTGTTGTATGCCTGTGCGCATGACCTGACTCGGGCTGCGCTGCGGGAACGGCGGATCCCGTGCACTTGCCGGCAACGCTGCGATCAAGTCGCCCGGCGTTGCGGCCAACGGGCCTACCAGCAGCGCGAGGTCGTCGGACGCTGTTGCAACCGTTTCAAGCAGTTCCGTGACCGGCCATCCGCTACGCCACACGGGCGGAGCCGAAGCCGCGGGCCGGGGCTGGATCTTCGTCGTCTGACCACAGTGTTCGGAACCGAACGTTTCGGGGGTTGCGCGGCCGATCGAGCGGAGTGGGTGTTCGCGCGAAGCTAGTGGCACAGCAGGGGGAACACACACTTACACAGGAGGCTGGACGACATGAGCGGCTGCTACGACTACGACTACAACCAGTGCAACGACTGGGACTACAACGAGTGCAAGCCGCGTCGTCGTCGCCACCACAAGAAGCGCTACAACGACTGCTGGGACTACAACCCCTGCAGCTGACGTCTTTCGCCGTCGAGGCCCGGAGCGCACATCGCGCTCCGGGCCTTTTCGTGTCGTGCGCAGTTCTTCCTGGTACCTCAACCAATCGACTGGTCGACCGCCGGCAGATCCAGCCGCCAGTCGTTGCTGCGCATGAACCGGCCCGGCGGGAACTCGAAGTCGCATTCACCGACCAACTCGAACCCGACTCGCCGACACACCGCGTTCGACGCCGGATTCCCTACCGACGGAAAGGCATGCAACCAACGAAGCCGACCAGACCCGGCGGCATGGGCCGAAGCAGACGCCCTCATGCCCGCGCCAACGCCTCTACCTCGACGAGTCGGTCGTCATACCCGAGCACCGTCACCCCCGCCAAACGGCCAGACGCCGCGAGGCCCGACGGACTGATCAGCTCGTGGGTGCACTAGCGGGCCACCTTCGTCAGGTGACCACAGTGTTGGGAGCCGAACGTTCCAGCCGTTACGCGGCCGATCGAACCAGCCACCGATCCACGCGAAGCTAGTGGCACAGCAGGAACACACAAACTTTCAGGAGGATGGACGACATGAGCGGCTGCTACGACTACGACTACAACCAGTGCAACGACTGGGACTACAACGAGTGCAAGCCGCGCCGTCGTCGCCACCACAAGAAGCGGTACAACGACTGCTGGGACTACAACCCCTGCAGCTGACGCTTTTCACCAAGGCCCGGAGCGCACATCGCGCTCCGGGCTTTGTCGTGCCAGCGGGCCGATCGCTGAGCCCAACATGCTGTCGGGGGTGCTTGGGGACTCCGCCACTACCCGCCCGTGCTCGAACGCCTCCGGGGCGCGCGCCGATCGGCTAGCTCACCGATCCCTGTTCCAAGTGCCTTCGTCGACGACAGCAACGCCGAGCCACTCTTGAACCGGCTACCGCCCGAACCAGCGCTGATACCGCTGCGCGTACCAGGTCGGTGGCTCGCCGAACATGCTCTTGAAGTCGCGGATGAAGTGGCCATGATCGGCGTAGCCGAGGTCCGCCGCCAGCGCGGCCCACTCGATCGCCCCGCCAGCGACCATGCGCAGTCACCTCGTGCAGGCGGTAGCGGCGGATGACCCACTTGGGCGCCCGGCCGGAACGCGACGCCGAAAACGTGGTCGCGGGCATCGAGGACCGGGAGGCGGTACTCGCTGCACACACCGTTGACGTCCGCGCGGCCGCGGCTGACGACAGGTGCACGTTCGGTACGGCACCCAGCCGACGCCATGGCCGCAGTCGCCCCCACCAATGCCGACGACCAACTCGCCAACAAGACTCCGAGCACGGAGTACGACGTTCGGGCGCTGGTCAACCATTTCCTGCTCTGGGGCGCCGGGCGCCGGCCGCGAGGAGCCGTTCCGCAGCCGGCACCAGCGGAGTCCGCGTAGACCTGACGACCGGCGCCTAGCGTGGTCGCCTGCTCGCCCCGCTGGACGGCATCACGTCGTCGTGGGCGCCGCCGAGCGCCTGGGAGGGCGGGTACACCCCTAATGCTGCCCGCGCCCGTCATGGGCGACATGATCGTCGGCGAGCTGGCCGTGCACGGTTGGGACCTGGCGGTCGCGTGCGGTGGCTTCGACGTCCTGGCCGACAATCGCTGAGGTGCCCGAATGCCCGAGACCTTGGCCGCGGTAGCCCGCGTACCCGAGTCCGCACCGGTCGTCATCCGGGCTCATCGGTGGCGGTACGCGGCGGTGGCCGGTGCCACTGCGCTGGTGCTCCCAGGGTCCTTTTCCGTGCCCTTCACCGCCTTGCTCCTCTTCGCGCACGACCCGTCCCCCGGGTTCTGGGTACTCGCGGTCGCGCCGCTGGCCGCTGCGGTGGTTGCCACGGTGGAGGCCACGGTTCGGGCTGTCCGGGCCGGGCCGACCTTTGCGGCCGACACCACCGGTGTGTGGATCGGGCCAATGGTTCGCCTTCGCAGACGGGCCACTATCGCCCCGCCGCTGTTCGTGCCGTGGGAGTCGGTGGCCCGTATCGCGCCCGGTCGGCGGGCCATCACGGTGAAAGCTCGTCCCGAGCAGGTGAATTGGCTCGGGTCCGAAGCGTCCCGGCTACTGTTCCGGACCGGCGTATCGGTCGCGGCCTCCTACGAGTTCGGAGTCAGACCGGACGAAATGCTGGAACGGCTGGAAGAGCTCGCCGCTGGTCGCGCGCCGATCGGCTAGCCGGCTGACAGCAGCCGCTCAGGGCTGACAGCGTCAGGACAGCGTCGTCTCAGCGCCGACCACCAACGTGTTGAGCATGACAACCGACCTGGTGATCGAGGCCGAGGGCCTCGTCAAACACTTCGGCTCCACCAAGGCCCTCCAAGGCGTCGACATCGCCGTTGAACGCGGCACCATTCTCGGCGTTCTGGGTCCCAACGGAGCCGGCAAGACCACTGCGGTCCGCATCCTGTCCACGCTCCTGCGCCCCGACGGCGGCCACGCCCGCATCGCCGGTTTCGACGTCGTCCGCGACGCCGAGCGCGTCCGGGAAGCGATCGGTCTCACCGGCCAGTACGCCTCGGTCGACGAGGACTTGACCGGACGTCAGAACCTGGAGCTTTTCGGCGTTCTGCTCGACCTGGGCAAGACCGGAGCACGCCGACGCGCCACCGAGCTGCTCGAGTGGTTCGACCTCACCGACGCCGCCAACCGGGCCGCCAAGACCTACTCCGGTGGTATGCGCCGCCGCCTCGACCTGGCCGCGAGCCTCGTCGGCCGCCCCGACGTGATCTTCCTCGACGAGCCCACCACCGGCCTCGACCCGAGCAAGCGCGAAGACATGTGGAACGTGGTGCGCACGCTTGTCCGCGACGGCTCCACCGTCCTCCTGACCACCCAGTACCTCGAGGAGGCCGAGGCGCTCGCCGACCAGATCACGGTGATCGACCACGGACTCGTCATCGCGCACGACACCCCCGAGGCGTTGAAGCGTGTCGTCGGCGGCTCGACGCTCGAGGTCCGCCCGTCGAACGCCGCCGATCTGCCGGCCGCTGCCGACATCCTCAACGAGATCTCCGCCGGCACCCCCGCCGATCAGATCCGCAAGGGCGTGCTCGCCGTGCCGGTCGCGTCCGACGAGGCGATGACCGTCGCCGTGGCCCGCCTCGCCGCCGCACGCATCCCCGTGACCGAGCTGTCGCTCCACCTGCCCAGCCTCGACGAGGTCTTCTTCACCCTCACCGGCCGCCCGGCCGCCAACACCCAGGAGGCCGCGGCATGACTGCGACCCTCACCAGCCCCGACGTCGACCGCTCCGCTCCCGCGCCCCGCGTGCGCCGACCGTTCCGCCTGGTACGACACTCGCTGGCCCTCACAAAACGCAGCCTGATCAAAACCTGGCACACGCCGGAAGCATTGATCGACGTGACGATCCAGCCGGCGATCTTCCTCGTCATCTTCGTCTACATCTTCGGCAAGTCGGTCTCCGGTTCCACCGAGCAGTACCTGCAGTTCCTGCTGCCCGGCATCCTCGCTCAGAGCATCGCCACCGGCGCGATCGCGATCGGCGTCAACCTCAACACCGACCTGGAGAAGGGCCTGTTCGACCGGTTCCGCTCGTTGCCTATCCCGCGGTCGGCGCCCCTGATCGGTGCGGTCGTCGGTGACGTCGTGCGGTACGTGATCGTCGCTATTTCGACGCTGACCGTCGGCTACATCATGGGATTCCGGATCGAGTCGAACCCGCTCGCCGCCGTGGCGGCCTGCCTGCTCGCTGTGCTCTTCGCGCTGTCGCTCAGCTGGGCGTCGGTGTTCGTCGGGATGGTGGTCCGGACCAGCGGAGCGGTGCAGGGAATCATGTTCCTCGCCGTCCTGCCGCTGAGCTTCGCCTCCAGCATGTTCGTGGGTGTCTCCGCGCTGCCCGGCTGGCTGCAGGCCTTCGTGAAAGTCAACCCGATCACGCACCTGGTCGAATCGATGCGTGCCCTGTTCAACGGCACTCCGGTCGGCAACCACGTCTGGTGGACGCTGGTCTGGTGCGTCGGCCTGGTCGCGGTCTTCATGCCGCTGGCCCTGCGCGCCTACCGCAAGAAAGTGTGAGCGGCGGAGTGTTCGCACGCGAACGGTGGCGGCGTCAGGACGGCGATCGAGCCCGGCGTTGATCCGCGGGAGTCTATTGGCACCGCAGGAACAACCCGATTTCTTGGAGGAACGGCGACATGAGCGACTGCTACGGCTGGGACTACAACCAGGGCAACGACTGGGACTACAACGAGTGCGAGCCGCGTCGCCGTCGCCACCACAAGAAGCGGTACAACGACTGCTGGGACTACAACCCCTGCAGCTGATCATTCGTCCGCCGAGGCCCGGAGCGTTCATCGCGCTCCGGGCCTCGTCTCTGCGGGCTACGGCCGCTCGTGACAGACCGCCTCGAGGTTGATGCCGTGCGGATCGAGCACGAACGCGCCGTAATAGTCGGAGTGGTACTCCTCGTGCACGGCGGGCGGGAGGAGCTCCGAGGCTCCCGCGGCCAGCGCCGCCTCGTGGAAGGTCACGACGTCGTCGCGGGTGTCGACGGTGAAAGCGACGTGCATGTTCGTGCCGACCGTCCCACCGTCGATGAGCCAGAAGTACGGCTTGACGTCGGCCAAGCCGAAACCGGTCATGGCCGTCGGCTGGTTCGGCGTGGCGTTCGGCGGAATCTCCAGCATCTTGCTGATGCCGATGCTGGCCAGCACCGGCTCGTAGAAAGCCTCTGCGGTGGCCAGGTCCGGCACGGCGAGGTTGAGGTGGTCGATCCGGGAACCGGCTCTGCTCTTCGGTGTGGTCACCGGCCCACCCTGACGCCCGAAGCGGACACCGAGTGGCCGCAATAACGACGAGACGCACCGCGCCCGTGCGCCTACTGTGGATGACATGACGAGCACGAACCCCTGGCGTTTCTAGCAACCGTCGGCTGATCCGAGGCAACGCCCGCGGCCGGCGACGTGGGACGGCGATGCGCCGTGCCATCCGCTGACGAAGGGTTCCTTCACTGTGCTCTCGCTCGTCCCCGGCGCCCGTGGCGTCGGTCTGTCGCTTCAGATCTTCGAGCCGCGGTGGCGTCGACAAACGGCCGTGCTCACCGCGCAACGTTCCCGCGAGCTGGCCGTATGGGCGCCCCCCGCGCCCAGCCGGCGGCCCAGCCGGGCTCGGACGGAGCGCCGTCGTGTGCCCCTCCCACGGCATCGGCGGCGTACCGCGTCGGCGCGGCGCCGGCGTCGGCACCCGGACTGAAACTCGACGTCCGTTTGACGCCAGCATCCTTCGACGTCGCTCGCCAGGCTGTTCGCATGAACGAGTTGACGAACAAGGTCGCGTTGGTGACCGGCGGGTCCCGTGGCATCGGTGCCGCGATCGCCCGCCGGCTCTCGGAGTGCGGTGCCGACGTGGCACTGACCTACGTACAGGGCTACGACCAGGCCCACGCGGTGGCCTGCGAGATCAAGGACACCGGGCGACGGGCGATCGCCATCAAAGCCGACGGCCGGAACGTGGACGAGGTGACGGGCGCGGTGGATCGGACCGCCGAGATGTTCGGCCGGTTGGACATCGTGGTCAACAACGCGGGTGTCTTCACTGTGGGCCCGGTCGACGATCTCGGGGACGAGGAGTTCGCACACACGATGGCGGTGAACGTGCAGGCCCCGTACGCGGCCTCGCGAGCGGCGCTGCGCCATCTGAAACCGGGCGGCCGGATCGTCACGATCGGCAGCAACGTGGCCGAGCGGACGACCTTTTCCGGGTTCACGCTCTACGCGATGAGTAAGACGGCACTGATCGGGATGACCAAAGGGCTCGCGCGGGAACTCGGTCCGCGAGAGATCACGGTGAACCTGGTGAACCCGGGTCCCACGGACACGGACGCCAACCCGGCGGACGGACCGAACGCGGAGGGCATCCGATCGTTCACCGCACTCGACCGGTACGCGAAAGCCGACGAGATCGCGAGCGTGGTGTCGTTCCTCGCCAGCGACGACGCGCGTTACGTGACCGGAGCGTCGATCTCTGTTGATGGCGGCTTCACCGTGTGATGTGGACGCAGGGAGGCCCGGAGCGCGGGGTGTGCGCTCCGGGCCTCCCTGTTCGGTGGTTCAGCTGCAGGGGTTGTAGTCCCAGCAGTCGTTGTACCGCTTCTTGTGGTGGCGACGACGACGCGGCTTGCACTCGTTGTAGTCCCAGTCGTTGCACTGGTTGTAGTCGTAGTCGTAGCAGCCGCTCATGTCGTCCAGCCTCCAAGAAGTTTGTGTGTTCCTGCTGTGCCACTAGCTTCGCGCGAACAGCCACCCCGCTCGATCGGCCGGGCAACCCCCGAAACGTTCGGTTGCGAACACAGAGGGCCGTGTACGACCGCTCCCCGGTCAGTACTAGGTTGTTCGCACTGTGTGGTCGAAAGGGGACCGAGCGTTGATCAAAGATGGACGTCCGGTGCAAAACAACCCAGCCGGGGTGTTTCTTCTCGTGCTTCTCGTCATTGGAGGGTTCTGGCTGGTCGGTTCGGCCAAGGACCTTGCCGGCAGCGCCCCGGAGTCGGTCGAGGTGCTCTGGGCCAAGCGCGGGGCCGAGTTGGTGCCGGGGTGCGCCGACGCCCGGGTAGCGGGGGAGCCGCTCGCCGGCGACGTGACGGGTGACGGGGCGTTCGAGTACTTCGTGACGCTGCACTGCGGCGGCTCGGGGGGCGGTACCGACAACGTGCTCGTCGTCGACTACTGGGATCCGGGTAGCGCCGAGTATCTCGGCACGGTGACCGGGACGCTGCCGGTGCATCTGCAGCGCGGTGGCTGCGTTCACCCGGACGGTCGGGCGGTGACCCTGATCGGTCGGGTGCTCGCGGACGGCGACCCCGCCGATCGGCCCAGCTTCGTGGTCAAGCAGACGGCTACCTGGAACGGCGAGTCGTTCACGCTCGGTGCCGCCGAGCGGAGCGCTGCTGCGGCGCCCGGGTACGGCCCGACGTTGCCCGGCTGCCGGCGGGTCTGAGTGGGCCGGATTGGCCCAGGTACGGAACTGCCCGGGTGTCGATGATCGGGGCATGAGTCAGCTCTATCTCGCGCAGCCCGAACAACAGCAGCAACTCGAATGGCTCAACGGCGGCACGCTCGGCATGCTGCTCGATGGCAAGGCCAGCGACGGCCAACTGATGATCGGGCGCTTCGACGTCTCCGAGGGCGAAGCGCCGCCCTATCACCTGCACACCCGGGAGGACGAGGTCTTCCTGCTGCTCAAAGGCACGGCCCTGGTCTGGTACGACGACCAGGAGTACGAGCTCGCCGAGGGCGGGATCGTCTTTCTTCCGAAGAACGTCGCGCACTCGTACCGGATCACGTCGAAGAAGGCGGATCTGCTGATGATCAACACGCCGGCCGGCATCGAGGGGATGTTCCGGGAGGCCGGACGTGACCGGTCGACGCCGCGGCCGGAGGGGTTCTCGATCAAGCCGGATCCGGCGGCGGCGGAGCGGTACGGCAGCGTGATCGTCGGGCCGCCTCGCTGATTCGGCCTCAGCCGGCGGCGGTGGGACACGAACCGCCGCACGTGCCGGGAAAACCGCCTCCGGCGGCGATGTCGGAGGCGACGCGTTCGAAGATGCGCCGGTCATCGGGTGCGACGTCGTCGAGCAGGTCGGGGAGCTGTGACGTGATGTCGACGTAGAGGGCGTCGACGATCTGCTGGCCCAGCGGTGTGGTGCTGAGCGTGACGGCCCGGCGGTCGTGTGCCGGGTTGTCACGCTGGACCAGGCCGCGCCGCTCGATGCGGTCGACCAGGCCGCTGAGGCCGGGCCGGGCCAGCCCGAGCAGACGCGAGAGTTCGGTCAGGCCACGCGGCCGGTCTTTGAGCATGCACAGCAGTTGGGCCTGCGCCGGGGTGAGGTCGTGGACGGCGCAGATCTCGCTGTAGCGACGGTGGATCAACGCCGCGAGGCCCACCAGTGCGGCTCCGGCTCCGTGCTCGTGCATTCCTGGACTTTAGCTTGCGAAACTTCGCGCCGCGAAATAGTTTGTTCGCGACGCGAAGTATCGCGATCCGAAGTAGCGAGCACTGGAGGACCCCGTGGCCTTTGACACCCGGAACGGCACCCGTGGTGCCCGGCAACCCCGGGGGCGCCTGTTGATCTGGGCGAACCGGCTGATGATGCGGCGGATCCGCCGGGGAAAGGGTGGGATGCGTGGGGGTCAGGCGCTCGTGCTGAGGACGGTCGGCGCCAAGAGCGGGGAGGAGCGCGAGTCGCCGCTCGCCTGGTTCCCGGGGGAGGGCGACAGCTGGCTGGTCTGCGCGTCCGCGGCGGGGGCGCCGAAGAACCCGGCCTGGTACTACAACCTGGCGGCGCACCCGGATCGGGTGAGCATCGACGTCGACGGGCGGAGGGTGCCGGTGACGGCCGAGCAGTTGCACGGGGCCGAGCGGGAGGCGGCGTGGCAGAGCATCACCGCGAGCGCACCCGGGTTCGTCGACTACCAGGCGAAAACGGACCGGGAGCTGCCGATCATCCGGCTGACGAGCCGAGCGGAATGACCGCGGAGGGGTGCCGTTAAACGCACCTTCTGTTACGTCACAACTCGTTTGGCTTCTTTGTCTTCGGGGGGACTCCGTGTCTGGGTCGCCGCGAACCACTGCGGCGGGAGACAAGGAAGGTAGTGCGCCGTGACCATCGCCGGCATCATTTCTGCGCTGCTCGTGGGTCTGATCATCGGAGCGCTCGGGCGTCTGGTCGTCCCGGGTAAGCAGAACATTCCGATCTGGCTCACGATCGTCATCGGCATCGTGGCCGCGCTGCTCGGAACGGCGCTCGCCCGTGGGGCCGGTGTCGCCGACACCCGCGGCTTCGACTGGATCGAACTGGTCTTCCAGATCGTGCTGGCCGCGGTGGGCGTCGCCCTGACCGCTGGCTTCTACGGCCGTCGCGGGCACCGCGTTCACTGATCGAACGCGTCGCGAACCACCCCTGGGTGGGTTGGCAGAAGGGCCGGCCGCATCGCTGCGGTCGGCCCTTCGCCATGTATTGCGGCCAGTTTCTGTCCTGAAGAGTCCTTAGCGTCGTCTCCATGGCCACCAAAGCGATTCCCGACGGGTACACCAGCGTGACGCCGTGGATCATCTCCCGCGACACCGCGGCGGTCATCGACTATCTGAGCGCGGCGTTCGACGCCGTCGAGCTCGGGCGGGTGGTCGATCCGAGCGGGAGGATCGGGCACGCCGAGGTTCGCATCGGCGACGCCATCGTGATGCTGTTCGACGGTGAGCCGAGTTGGCCGGCGACGCCCGCGTTCCTCCGGCTCTACGTCGAGGACGCCCATGCGGTGCAGCGTCGGGCGGTCGCGGCGGGAGGCGTCGCGATCTCGGACGTGACCCACCTGGCGTTCGGCGACCTGGTCGGGCGGGTGCGTGATCCGTTCGGCAACGTGTGGTGGCTCCAGACCCATATCGAGGACGTCACGCCGGAGGAGATCGGGCGCCGGTTCGGTGACCCGCAATTCATCGCCGCGATGGAGTACATGCGTCGCCCCGAGACGGCATTCTTCACCTGATGCGACTGCACCCGGGAGAGATCGAGGCCGGCGGCTGGCGGGCGACCACCGCGCCCGAGGTCGTGGAGCGGCTGCGTGCCGCCTCGCCCGGTGTCGTGGGCCGGCCGCGGGTGATCGGGGTCGACGGGCGGGGTGGCGCGGGCAAGACGACCCTCGCCGAGCGGTTGGGCGACGCGGCCGGCCACTCTGCGGTCGTGCACACCGACGACGTCGCCTGGAACCACGCTTGCTTCGACTGGGGCGGCCTGCTGCTCGAGCACGTCGTGAAACCTCTGCACCGCGGCGAGGCGGTGCGTTTCCGCCCCGAGGCCTGGGCCGCTCACGGCCGGCCCGGAGAAATCATGGTTCCGGCCGGGTGCGACTTCGTCTGGATCGAAGGCACCGGCATCGTGCGGGCCGAGCTCGCACCGTGGCTCGACGCCTCGATCTACGTCCAGGGTGACCTCGATGAGCAGGAGCGGCTGCTGGTCGCCCGCGACGGCGACTCCCCGGAGCACCGCGAGCAGGTCGCGCGCTGGCTCGACGAGGAGCTGCCGTTCCTGCGGCGCGAACAGCCCTGGGCGCGAGCGACGCTCGTCGTCGCCGGGCCGCCGGGCCCCGACCTCCTGGTCGCGCCGCCGACCGGCTGAAACGACTCCGGCCCGGAGCGCGATCGCGCCCCGGGCCGGTCCGGCTAACCGCTCAGCTGTGGCCCCAGCCCCAGTTCTCGTCGCGGTGCTTGCGGTGATGGCGCCGACGCCGACGGTGCTTGCCGTGGTCGTCGTGGTGGTCCCAGTGGCCGTGGTCGTCGCGGTGGTGGCTCATGGTGTTCCTCCTGTTGTTGGTGTGGCTGTGTGCACCACAAGAGTCGCCTGGATCAACGTTCCGCTTGATCAGTGGCCCAACGGTTGGAACGTTTCACTCCTAACACTGTGGACAGTGACTTATGCGATCAATGTTCGCGTCACGAACCGAATGAACTCCGCCCTCCACCACCCGTCGTCGCTGGTGTGACATGGTTGAACAAGCAACAACAACGCGCCTTGCTGGCACATCAGGACGTCCTCTACGACCCGGTACCGGTGACGACGATCGCCGAGTGGCCGCCAGGCACTTTTCCGGAGAACCTCGCCGCCGCTCCGGACGGCAGTTGGCTGGTCACCTTCCTCAGCCACAACCGCATCGATCGCGTCCACCCGGACGGAACGATCACGGTCTTCGCGACCCTGCCGGCGATGCCGCTGGGGATCGCGGTGATCCAGGACGACGCCTACGTCGTCGCCGGCAGCATCGGCCAGGACAACTGGCGGCTCTATCGCATTTCGCTGGCCCACACCGGCGCCGAGCTCGTCTGCAAGCTGCCGGATCTACGGCTGGGCAACGGGCTGGCCGCGAGCGGCCGCCACCTCCTGGTCGTCGACTCGTACGAGGGCACGATCACGCGGATCAACCCCGAGAACGGCGCGCACGCGGTCTGGATCGAGGACGAACTGCTCAAGAGCCCGTACGACACGCTGCCCGGCGTCAACGGCATCGTCGTCGAGCAGGACGACGTCTACCTCACGAACACCGCGCGTTCGCTGATCCTGCACACGCCGCTCGTCTTCCCGAACCTCTCGGTCGTCGCCGAGGACATCGTCGGGGACGACTTCGACCGGCACCCCGACGGCAGCTTCTACGTCGCCACGCTCGTCTACGACAGCGTCGTCCAGATCCGTGGTGACGGCAGCCGGCGCGATGTCGTGCGTGACCTGCCGAGCACCACCGCGGTGGCGATCGACCCGGCGAACTCCGACTTCGTCCTGGTGACGGCCGCCGGCGACGAAACCACCCCGGCCAGACTCGTCCGATTGCAGGTGAACGGCTGATGAGGGACGTGCTCGAGCGATACATCTACCGACCCGTCGACATCGAGTACGAGGTCGCCTGCAAGACCTGGGCGCTGGCCGCCGACCTCAAGCCCGCCGCCGTGGCGTTCCCCCGTTCGGCCGCCGAGGCTGCCGTCGTGGTGCGGCTGGCCACGAGCGAAGGGCTGCGCATCGCCCCGATCGGCACCGGTCACAACGCGTACCCGTTCGACGGCCAGGACCTCAGCGACACGGTCATCGTCCGCACCGACCACCTCAACTCCTACCAACTCGACCCCGAGGCCGGCATCACGCGGGTCGGCGCCGGAGCGGTCTGGGGACCGCTCGTCGACATGGTCGGCGAGCACGGGCTGGCCGCGCTGCACGGGTCGGCGCCCGGCACGGGGATCATCGGTCACACGCTCGGCGGTGGGATCGGCTGGTACAGCCGGGCGCTCGGCCTGGCCGCGAACACGGTCACCGCGGTCGAGTTGATCACCCCGGACGGGAGTCTGGTCCGCGCCGACGAGGACCACGAAGGTGAGCTCTTCTGGGCTCTGCGCGGCGGCGGTGCGGGCAACTTCGGCCTGGTCACCGCCATCGAGATGCAGCTGCAGCCGATCCGCAGCGCCTACGCCGGAATGCTGGTGTGGGATCTCCGCGACGCCGAGCGGGTCCTCCCGGTCTGGGCCGACTGGGCCGAGGACGCCCCCGACCTCGTCACCACCGCGTACCGGCAGGTGCAGTACCCGCTGGTGCCCCAGCTGCCGGAGCAGCTGCGCGGACGTCGGCTGGTGATCATCGACGGCGCGGTGCTGGGCAGCGACGAGGAAGCCACCCGCATGCTCATGCTGCTGCGCGCGCTCAAGCCGAAGTGGGACACGTTCGCCCGGGTACCCGCCCGGTCGCTCGCCCGGCTGCACCTCGAACCGGACGAACCGTCATTCGGGGGTGTGCGCTCCGCGCTGCTGTGGGACCTGCCGCCCGAGGGCGTCGAACGGCTGCTCGACGTCTCGGTCGACGACTCGCTGATCCTGACCACCGAACTACGTCAGCTCGGCGGTGCGCTGCGGCGTCCCGCGCCGGGCGGCGGTGTACTCAACCGGATCGACGAGCAGTTCCTGCTGCTGGCCGGCGGCGTGAGCGTCGGCGGCCGGGCGAAGCGCACGATCGAGGCGATGAAGCCGTGGTCCAGCGACCGCAACTACCTCAACTTCACCCAGCAGGCGGTCGACCCCGCCACCGGATTCGACCCCGGCGCCTGGCAGTCGCTGCGGCGCATCCGCCGGAAGAACGACCCGTTCGCGGTGTTCCGTGCCAACCACGAAATACCGGTCATTTGACGAGGGACTCCACATCCGACAGCGAAGCCGCCAACGCGTCGTACTGGTCCGCCTCCCAGGCGCCCGGCGGGTGCTTGCCCAGGTCGTCCAAGGTCAGCAGCAGTTGTGGACGCTCGACGGCGAGCCAGTTCCGCGCCTGCACCGCGTCGTCGAACGTCATCGGGGTGACCCCCGCTTCGAGCGGCTCGATCGAGCGGGTGTCGCCGCTGATCACCGCCGCCGCGGCGGCCAGGCTCGCCCGGTAGCACCCGAGAAGGCGCCCGCGTGCTTCCCGCCTCGAAGCCTCGGTCTCGCCCTCCATGCACACCTCGTAGGAGAACAGACAGATGAGGTCGTGGGCCCGGTACCGCCCGGGACTCGGCTGGTCCAGCAGCCGGACGTCGATCAGCTCGTCGGTCACGTGCTGGGCCTCGCTCATCGGCACGCCGCACACGCTCGCGGTCAGCTGCATCGAGCCCTCGTAACCACGGTGCACACCCGCGAGCCGCACCGCCCGCCGGGCCGGTTGCGACAAGGTCTCGTACGACCAGCGCAACGTCGCGCGCACCCCCACGTCACCGCCTTCGAGAGCGGCCAGGCGGGACGCGCTCGCGCGCATCTCGTCGGCCACCACGCGCGGAGTGAGCGACGGGTCGGTCAGCAGGCGCGCAGCAACGATGCTGAGCGCCAGCGGCAACCCACCGCAGTACCGCAGGATCTCGTCGACCGCGGTCTTGTCGACGGGCGGACGGATCCGGCGCAGCAGCATGGCGCGCGCCTCGGCGTCGGACATGACGTTCAACGCGACCGGCATCGCGCCCTGCGCCACGACCAGCCCGGTCAGCCGGCTTCGGCTGGTGACCAGGGTCAGCGAACCGGGGCCGGGCGGCAGCAGCGGGCGGACGTGCTCCTCGTCGCGGGCGTTGTCGACGATCAGCAGCACCCGTCGGCGATCGAGCAGCGACCGGTAGAGCGCCACCCGTTCGTCCGCGCTCGCCGGCATCTCGTCGGCGGGGACACCGAGCGCGGTCAGCAGCGGCAGCAGCGCCTCCCCGGGCGGGATCGGCCGGCCCTCCGGGCCGAAACCGCGCAGGTCCACGAAGAGTTCCCCGTCGGGGAACCGGTAGGCGTTGGCGCGCGCCCAGCGCACCGCGAGCGTCGTCTTGCCCACCCCACCCATGCCGTGGACGACGACGATCGCCGCGTCCGGCCGATCGGTGGCGAACGTGTCGATGTGCTCGACTTCGGCGGCGCGACCGGAGAACGTGGTCAGCTCGGCGGGCACCATCGCGGGGCGGACCGCCGGGGCCACCTGCATCGCCTGGTCGTCGGACCGGAGTATTTCCAGGTGCGCCTGGCGCAGGGCGGGGCCGGGGCCGATACCGAGCTCGTCGGCCAGACGCTGACGAAGTGCCTGGATCGTGCCGAGCGCCTCGGCGCGGTGACCGGCCGCGGTGAGGCAGCGGGTGAGCGCGGCGTGCAGCAGTTCGTTCAGCGGGTCGGCGGCGACCGTGGCCCGCAGCACCCGGAGCAGCTCGTACGAGGGCTCGGCGCCGGTGTACGCGGCGGCCACCTCGGCGGCCTGGATCGCCACCTGCGAGCGCTCGGCGTCGATCGCCCGGAACACCGTCGCGGCCTCCACCGACGTCTCGATGTCCGCGGCCGCCCGGCCGTCCCACAGCGCGAGCGCTTCGGTGCGCAGCACGGTGGCCCGTAAGGGATGCGTGGTTTCCCTCGCGCGCCGAACGAGTGCCCGAAAGTGCAGGAGATCGCACTCGTTCTCGTTCAGGACGAGCCGGTACGCGTTGCCGGTACGCAGCAGCCACTGTCCGCTCGCGCGGTGCGGAAGCTCCGGTTCCAGCAGGCGCCGGATCCGTCCGACCGATCGCTGGATGACGTTCAGCGCGCTCGCCGGCGGGGCGTCCCCCCACAATGCATCGATCAAAGTGCCTACCGAGATGGGGTGTCCGGCGCGGGCGAGCAACAAGGCGAGCACCGCCTGCTCCTGGCCCGGACCGACGATGAGCTCCTCGCCGTTGCGGAAGACACGGACGGGACCGAGAACGGTGAAGTACACCGTTGGTTTCGTCTCGGCCGGCACGTTGCTCAGCGTAACGATTTCGCGTGCGTCGACCGACCGGATGCTCAGATCGCTGTGTCAGTTCTGTGTCAGTTAGAACGCAGTAAGCCTTTCTAGCGTCGGGCACATGCCCCAGATCGATTCATTACACTCCGTACATGCGAGCAGCCTGATGCGCTATCTGCTCAAGCTCAACCGGGGCGATCGGCAGACCGCGGAGGACATGCTGCAGGAGACGATGCTGCGTGCGTGGCAGCACGCCGACAGCTTGCCGGAGCAGGAGAGCAACCAGCGGCGGTGGCTGTTCGCGGTGGCCCGCCGGTTGTTCATCGACACGGTCCGGGCCAAGCAGATCCGGCCGGTGGAGACGGCGATCGTCGATTTTGAACACATTGCCCGGGTCGAGGACACGACCGAGGCGGCGTTGGTCAACGACGCGATGCGTGACGCCTTCGGGCGGTTGAGCGACGCCCACCGCAACGTGCTCGTGGATCTGCACATGCGGGGGATCCCGGCCGAAGAGGTCGCACAGCGGTTGGACGTGCCCGTCGGCACCGTGAAATCCCGGGCGCACTACGCGCTGCGCGCACTCCGTAACGGCATGGCCGCTGCGGACTAGCGCTTCCGGGCCAGGAAGACCCATTCGAGGCCGGGCCGGTCCGGGGCGTCGCGGACCTCGCGTAGCTCGTAGCCGTGGGTCTGCAGCGACGACTCGATCTCGCGGCGGGTGCGGAAGCGCAGCGTCGAATGGGAGGTCAGGACGGCTCGGTCGGGGAACACCCAGCTCACCCGGAACGTGAGCAGTGGCCCGGCCCGGTCGACCACCTCGGTCCACGTCCGCACCGGGCCGACGCCCTCGACGTCGACGGTGCGGTCGGTCAGCTCGGCGGTCCAGAGCTCCCACGCCCGGTGCGCCGGGTCCCGGGTCTCGAACACCAGGTGTCCACCCGGCCGGAGGACGCGACGCACGCCGGTGAGCGTCCGGTTCCACTTGTTCGGATCGACGATGGCCTGGGCGACGTTGCCGGTCATCGTCGCGAGGTCGAAGCCGCTGTCGTGGACGTCCTGGATGTCGCCGCGGATCCAGGTGACGAGCTCTCCGACCGGCCGGTCCCGCGCGTAGCGGATCGAGCCGGGCGCCGGATCGAGCCCGGTCACGCTCTTGCCGGCCGCCGCGAGCCGGGTCGCGAAGACGCCGGTGCCGCAGCCCACGTCGATGATCCGCGTCGCGCCCAACTCCGCGACGAGCCGCTCGTAGGCGTCCAGATCATGCCGTTCGCCTTCCAGGGCGTCGTAGACGCCGACCAGCCGAGGGTGGTCGAAGATCGGATCCGGCATGGTTCAACGGTGTCACAGCGACGGCCGGGCCGGTGTCGGGTGAGCATGGACGCTCGACTGAACCTTTTCGGAAGCCCGCTCGCGGGGAAGCTCGTCAAGCACCTGGTGGCCGCGGGCCAGGTGCTCGCGGATTCGACCGTTCCGGGGACCACATTGGAGTTGGTCAAGCTCAGGGCCAGCCAGATCAACGGCTGCGGGTTCTGCACCGACATGCACATCAAGGACGCGCTGGCGGCCGGCGAGACGCAGCAGCGGCTCAACCTGGTGGCGGCGTGGCGCGAAGCCACCGTGTTCACCGAGGCCGAGCGGGCGGCGCTCGAACTCACCGAGGAAGGCACCCGCATCGCCGACGCGGCCGGCGGTGTGCCCGACCACGTGTGGGACAACGCCGCGAAGCACTACGACGAGGAGGAACTGCTCGCGCTGGTGACCGGGATCGCGCTCATCAACACGTTCAACCGGATGAACGTCATGGTCCGGATGCCGGCCGGCGCCTACCAGCCGGGCATGACCGCACCCTGATCTCACGCCTGAACGCCGAGGTCGACACCGGGTGGCCCGGCAGTCCTAGGAAAACCGGGCCTCTCGCCGGGTGGTGGGCGGCGGCGCAGCATTCGCCCATGAGCACAGTTCTGGTCACTGGTGGATCCGGGTACGTCGGTACGCAGCTGGTCGCCGCTTTGTTGCGCTCCGGTCGGGACGTGCGGGCGACCGTGCGTTCGGCGGCCGGCGAGGCGGAACTGCGCGCCGCCGTGCGTCGTGGTGGCGCCGACGGCGCGCGTCTGCAGGTCGTTCCGGCTTCGCTGGAGGCCGACGACGGGTGGAGCGCCGCGGTGGCCGGTTGCGACGAGATCCACCACGTGGCCTCGCCGATCCCGGTGGCGCAGCCCGATGACCCCGACGATCTGATCGTTCCCGCCCGGGAGGGCACGCTCCGGGTTCTCCGGGCCGCTCGTGACGCGGGCGCTCGGCGCGTGGTGCTGACGTCGTCGTTCGCCGCGATCGGCTACACCCCCAAATCGACCGCCGAGTTCAGCGAGGCGGACTGGACCGACCCCGACCAGCCCGGCCTCGCCCCTTACCCCCGCTCCAAGGTGGTCGCCGAGCGGGCGGCCTGGGACTTCGTCGAGAAGGAAGGCGGCGACACCGAGCTGGTCGTCGTCAACCCGACGTTCGTCCTGGGACCGACGCTGACGACCCGGCTGGGTTCCTCGTCGTACCTGATCAAGGCGTTCCTGGAGGGGACGATCCCGGTAGCGCCGCGGGCACGGATGGGCGTCGTCGACGTGCGTGACGTCGCTGAACTGCACCTTCGCGCGGCGGCGGCGCCCGGTGCCGCGGGCAGGCGGTTCCTGGCCGTCGCCGACGGGCCCACGACGAGCTTCCTCGAGGTGGCCGCTGTGCTGCGGGCGCGGCTGGGGGCGGAGAAGGCGCCGACCGAAGAAGCGCCGGGCGACGACCTGCCACGACCGATCATCCACAACGACCGGGCCCGCGACGAGCTCGGCTGGCGCCCGCGTCCGCTCGAGACCACGATCGTGGAGACGGCGGAGAGCCTGCTCGAGCTGTCGATGGCGTCACTCGACTGACCGGCATCCCGTGTCCGTCGGGCCAGGCGTCGGTGACGCAGACCCTGCTCCGGGTGCTCGGAGCCGACCACGTGACGTTCCTGTTCGAGGTTCGTCCCGACAGGTTCCTGCGGCTGCACGCCGCCCCGCTCACGCTCGTTCTTCGGTGACCGACGGGCCCGACGTCATGTGGAGCACCTCCCGGGCCTGCTCGGCCGCGCGGAGCAGGCCTTCGCTGACGAAGCGGAGGTAGCGGGCGGTGTTCTCGAGCCGCACGGCAGCCGGGGTGCCCGGGCCGAGCACGGCGGCGCCCTGCCGCGCGACCTCGATCAACTGGTCGTTGGCGCGTGCGCTGGCGACCGTCGATTGGTGCCAGAGCTCCGGGTCGACCACGTAACGCTCCCGACGTCGGTCGTCGCGTTCCCGGCGCACGAGTTTCTGGCTCTCCAGGAACGTGATCGCCTTGGAGATCGACGCCGGGCTGACCTCGAGCCGCCGGACGAGCTCGGCCGCGGTGAGACTCCCGGCGTCGGTGGTGTAGAGGCAGGCCAGCACCCTGGACATCATCTTGGGCAGGCCTTGCTGCACGAGGACGGTCGTCCACATCTCCTCGTACTCGCGCACGGCGTCGGCGTCTCGCCCGTCGGACTGGGTGGGCGCCGAGGCAGCGCGTGGTTTGGCCTGGCGGCGCTGGTGCGTCCGGCGCTCGGTGGCGAGATGGGCCAGATCGGCGCGGTAGCCGGTGGGGCCGCCGTTCCGGCTCACTTCGCGGGTGATCGTCGAAGTCGGACGATCGAGGCCACGCGCGATCTCCGCGTACGCCAGACCGTCGGCCAGACCCGAAGCGATCTGCTGACGTTCCTGCTGACTGAGCCTGCCACCCGGCACGACGACCTCCTCCGCGTCGACCGAGGATAGCGTTTATTCGAATCTATTGCAACGACCGTTGCATTGAAATTAGGGCTGGTGCAACGATTTCGGCGCTCTGAACAGGCAAGATGCTTTTCTTTTGCAACGAATGTGTTGTCTAATTCTGGAACGCAACGTAGCGTTTGCGGTGTTGGAAACAACGGAGCAAGCAACCACGGGAGAGAGCAATGCAGACCTTCGACACCCCCGCCCCGATCACCGCCGTTCTCGCGATCCCCGCCGGTCGGGTCCAGTTCATCGCGACCGACCGCACCGACACCACGGTGGAGGTCCGGCCCGCGAACGCGGCCAAGGAGCGCGACGTGCAGGTCGTCGAGCAGACGTCGGTCGACTTCGCCGACGGGGTGCTGCGGATCAAGACCTCGGCCAAGAACCAGCGGTTCGGCTCGTCCGGGTCGATCGAGGTGACCGTCCAGCTGCCCGCCGACTCCCGGGTCGAGGCGACGGCGGCCAGCGCGGACTTCCGGGTCGTCGGCCGGGCCGGCGACGTGGCCTTCGAGGGCTCGCACGGCTCGATCTCGATCGACGAGGCCGCGAGCGTGCGCCTCACCACGATGGCCGGTGACGTCGAGGTCGGCCGCCTGAACGGCTCCGGCGAGATCCGGACCTCGAAGGGCGAGATCCGGGTCGTCGAGGCGGTGAGTGGCCAGGTCGGGCTGCGTACCGAGGCGGGCGGGATCACGGTCGGCGCGGCCGGTGGGGTTTCGGCCTCCCTGGACGCCGGCACGTCGTCCGGCCGGATCGTCAACTCGCTCAAGAACGACGGCGCGGTGGGCCTCGCGATCCGCGCGACGACCGCCTACGGCGACATCGAGGCGCACAGCCTCTGATCCGGGGGCTCAGACCGCGAGCGGCTCGCGGCCGGTGGCACGCCAGACCGTGCCGCGCCGCTCGTACTCGAAGAGCTTCTCGACGGCGTGCGCGACCCGGGGACCGAACTCCCGCTCGAGCACGTACAGCCCCAGGTCCAGCCCGGAGCTGACGCCACCCGCGCTGATCAGGTCGCCGTCGTCGACGACCCGGGCGGGAACGGCGTGCACGCCGGTGGCCCCGAGCACGTCGAGGCCGAGCGCGTGCGTGACCGCGTGGCGGCCCGGGATCAGACCGGCCATCGCCAGCGCGAGCGAGCCGCCGCACTGCGTGGCCACCGTCACCGCGGAGTTGTCCAACGCTTCGCGCAGCAGAGGGGCGGCTTTCGTCTCGGCGAATCGCGCGAGGAGCGTCGGAATGGCTTCGAGTGAACCGCTGACGCCGGGGACGACGACGTACCCGGGCCGGGTCGGGTCGAGCGGAGCGGTCGCGGTCAGCGTGAGGCCACGGGTGCCGCTGACGACCGGCCCGGGCCCGTCGGCCGCGACGAGTTCGACGCCGAACTCCCCGCCGACGACCTCCGCACCGGCCGCGAGCACCTCGAACGGGGCGACGACGTCGAGCGGGTCGAAAGCGTCGTAGAGAACGATCTGGATGTCCATGGGTTCAGGCTGGCCGGTCGACCGCCCGAGCCCCAGTGGCAAGAACGCCACGCTCCGCCGGATTCTCGCCGGCGACGTCTTTGGCCACGCGGACGAACTCGGCCACCGCGGGGGAGCGGGACTCGGCCGGCCACGCCACGACGAGCGTCACCGGGTCGAGGTCTTCCACCGGGAGGAAAGCCAGGTGGGGACGGGGGAAGCGGCGGGCCACCCACTCCGGCAGGAACCAGACGCTGCCGCCGACCTCGACCAGGTTGAAGATCTGCGACAGGTCCCGTCGCTGGGCGCCGGGCGGCGCCGGGTCCGCTCCGCCGTTCTCGGCGGGCCGGCCGTCCGGCAGCCGACGCCCGGCCAGGTCCGACCGCCGCAACGACGTCCGCGCCGCCAGCGGATCGGTCGCCGACAGCGCCACCAGCCGCGGCCCGCTCAGCAGCGGTTCGAGGTCCAGCCCGCGGTCGTCGTGCGGCTCGGGCAGGATCGCGACGTCGGCCCGCCCCTCGCGCAGCGCCGGCACCTGCTCGCCGCGGCCACCGAGCAGCAACTCGACCGGCCGGGCGTCGTAGGCGTCGAGGATCTTGGGCAGCAGCCCGCCGTCGTAATCGGCCTTGAGGGCCAGGCGGAGCGTGGGCCGGGGCCGGCCGGCGCTCCGGGCGCGGTGCTCCGCGGCGCCCACCGCGTCGAGAGCGGTCCGGGCGTCCGCCAGCAGTGTCTCGCCGGCGGGGGTGAGCGAGACCTGCCGGGTGGTGCGCACCAGCAACTGCACGCCGAGCTGGCGTTCCAGGTCGCGGATCGCGCGTGACAGGGGCGGCTGGGCCATCCCCAGGCGCGCGGCCGCCCGGCCGAAATGACACTCCTCGGCCACCGCCACGAAGTAACGCAGCTGCCTGGTCTCGAGGTCACTCATATCGTCAGGGTATCAATCGAGACGGCATCGGTCCTTCTCGTTCGGTGCGCACCGGCCTTGACTCGGACCCATGACAATCGTGGTTACCGCACCGACCGGCCAGATCGGTCGCCAGGTGGTTGAGGACCTGCTCGCGGACGGTGCGCCGGTGCGTGTCGTGGTCAGGGATCCGGCCCGGCTCGCGCCGGGCGTGGCCGAGCGCGTCGAGGTCGTGCCGGGTTCGCACGGCGATCCCGACGTCGCGGCGAAAGCCTTCGGCGGAGCTGACGCCGTGTTCTGGCTCGTTCCCCCGAACCCGTCCGCGCCGAGCGCGGACGAGGCGTACTCGGGCTTCGTACGACCGGTCCTCGGGGCGTTGCGGACGGCCGGCCGCGTGGTCGCGGTGTCGGCGTTGGGCCGCGGCACGCCCGTGGCCGGGCGAGCCGGTTTTGTCACCGCGGCCCTGGCCATGGACGACCTGATCGCCGCCACCGGGGTTCCGTACCGGGCGCTGACCGCGCCGTCGTTCATGGAGAACACGTTGCGCCAGATCGACGCGATCCGGGAGAACGGCGTGTTCTCCGGTCCGTACCTCCCCGACAACCCGGCTCCCTCGGTCGCGACCAGGGACATCGCCGCGGTCGCCGCACGCCTCCTGCGCGACGACGACTGGACCGGCTACGCCGAGGTGCCGGTGCTCGGCCCGGAGGACCTCACCTACGACCGGATGGCCACGATCCTCACCGAGGTGCTCGGCCGGCCGGTGCGCTACCAGCAGCAGGTGCCCGGTGCGGCCGACACGGCCATGGGGCAGGCCCGGATCGACATGGCGCTGGCCAAGAACGACGGCCTGGACCACGGCGTCGTCCGGACCCCGGAGAACAGCACCCCCACCACCTTCCGCGACTTCCTCCTCGACGCCGTGACGCACAATGGGGCGTGACCCTCAACCACGCTCCCGCGACCTACAAGCTTCGCCGGGGGCGGATCACGCCTGGTCAGCGGCTCGCGCTCGGCACGCTTGCCGACCGGTTCGCGGTGGGGGACGGTGACGGCCCCCTCGATCTGAGCACGCTGTTCGGGCGGGACGCGCCGGTGGTGCTGGAGATCGGGTTCGGTATGGGGATCACCACGCTGGCGATGGCCGAGGCCGACCCGGGTACCGATCTGATCGCCGCCGACGTGCACACGCCCGGCGTCGGCGCGTTGCTGCGTGGGCTGCACGAACGCGGGCTCGACAACGTGCGGGTGCTCAACGGCGACGGAGCCGAGTTGCTGGCCCAGCGCATCCCGTCGGGGAGCCTGGCCGGGATCCGGGTGTACTTCCCCGACCCGTGGCCCAAGGCGCGCCACCACAAACGGCGCCTGGTCGACGCCGAGTTCGCGGCCCTGGTAGCGGATCGGCTCGCGCCGGGCGGTCGGCTGCACTGTGCCACCGACTGGGAGCACTACGCCCAGCAGATGGTGGCGGTGCTGACCGCCGAGCCCGGCCTAGAACTGGAGCACGGCGGCCCGGTCGAGCGCCCCGAGTGGCGTCCGGTGACGAAGTACGAGGCCCGCGGCATGGCCCGGGGTCACGCCGTCGCCGACATCTTCGCCGTCCGACCGTGAGCCGGGTTCACCCCAGGCGCTCGGTCAGGCGGCGGACCACCTCCAGATAGCGCTCGATGAACTCCGGGTCGTCCGCGTTCTCGCCGGTCAGGCGGCGGAGTACCTGGGGGAGCGCGACCGGGGCCAGGCTCGCGCCCATCAACGCCAGCTGGACGAGACGGGGGTCCAGGTCGTCGGCGATCTCGCCGGCTTGCTGCCGCTTCGTCATCGCCTCGGCGTCGTCGGGCTGGGGGGACGTGTCCTCGTCGGTGTCGGTGAGGCCGTTCCAGAGCAGTAGCCGCGCGCCGCGCGGATCCTCCAGCGCCGTACGGGTGTAGGCGGAGATGAGTTCCGGCAGGTCCTTCGAATCGGGCTCGAGCTCCTGCTCGAACGCCAGCCAGCGCTCGCCGAGCGCTCGGTAGAGCCCGGCCTTGCCGCCGAAGTAGTAGCTGATCAGCTGCGGGTTCAGCCCGGCGCGCGAAGCGATCGAACTCACCCGCGCACCGGCGTACCCGGCGGCGGCGAACTCGTCGGCCGCAGCGGCGAGCAGGCGTTCACGCGACCGGTCGGCGTCGCGCTGACGCTCTTCGGGATCGGGGGAACGGCGAGGCACGGTGCCATCCTAAGCGGCGTCTAATCAACTAGTTGATTGACAAAGTTCCATAGTCGATTGATAGTTGCTCGCATGGCTGACGTCATCGAAGTTCAGGACTTACGCAAGTCGTTCCCCGGAGTGGAGGCCGTTCGTGGTCTCGATCTCCGCGTCGCCGCCGGAGAGCTGTTCGGGTTGCTCGGCCCGAACGGCGCCGGCAAGACCACGACGCTGCGTCTGCTCACCACGCTGCTGCCGATCGACGCCGGTACCGCCGTCGTCGCCGGTGCCGACGTCGCTCGCGACCCGCGTGCCGTACGCCGCCGGATCGGCTACGTCGGGCAGATCGGCGGGGCCGACCTCCCGGCGACCGGCCGGGAGAACCTGCTGCTGCAGGGCCGGCTGTACGGGGCGTCGAAAACCGACGCGCGGCGCCGCGGCGACGAGCTGATCGAGGCGCTGGCGCTCGGCTCGTTCGTCGATCGCCGGGTCAGCACCTACTCGGGCGGCCAGCGTCGGCGCCTCGAGATCGCGTTGGGGCTCGCCCATCGTCCGCAGGTGCTGTTCCTGGACGAGCCGACCACCGGCCTGGACCCGCAGAACCGGGCCAACCTGTGGGACCAGTTGCGTGCTCTGCGTGCCGACGGCACGACGATCGTGCTGACCACGCACTACCTGGAGGAGGCGGACGCGCTCGCCGACCGGCTGGCGATCGTCGACGCCGGGCGGGTGGTCACCGAGGGCTCACCACGGGCGTTGAAGTCGCAGCTGGCCGGTGACACGGTCACGCTGCGGCCGCGCGGTGACGTCCCCGCCGTCCGAACGCTGCTGGACGCGCAGCCGTTCGTGCGTGACGTCGTCCTCGACGGCGACGCGCTGCGGCTGTCGGTGCCGGACGGGCCCGCCGCGGTGCCGAAGCTGCTCGACGTGCTGGGCGGCGCCGGGGTCGAACTGGCGGCGCTGGCGCTCGTGGAGCCGTCGTTGGACGAGGTGTTCCTGCGGGTCACCGGGCGCGCGCTGCGGGACGCCGCATGAGCGCCGTCGGACTGCTCTGGTGGCGCAAGATGCTCGAGACGATCCGGCAGCCGGTGTGGGTGATCAGCGGACTGACCACGCCGCTGCTGTACCTCCTTCTGTTCGCTCCGCTGCTGACCCGGCTGGCCGGCGGCCCGGCGTTCCCGCGTGGCGAGGTGCTCGACGTGTTCCTGCCGGGGTTGCTGGCGCTGCTGGCGTTCAGCTCCGGGATGGGCGCCGGCTGGGGTGTGATCGCCGAACTGCAGACCGGCGTGGTGGAGAGGCTCCGCGTGACGCCGGCGAGCCGGTTCGCGCTGCTGATCGGCGGGGTGCTGCGTGACGTCGTCGCGTTCCTGCTGCCGGCGACGATCGTCGTGCTGATCGCGGTGCCGTTCGGCTACGACCCCTCGGTCCCGGGCGTGATCGGGCTGCTGGCGCTGCTGTGCCTGGTGACCGCGACGACGTCGGCGTGGTCGAGCGCGCTCGGGCTGATCTTCCGCGACATCGGCGGGCTCGCGGCCGTCGTCACCGGTTTGCAGTTGCCGTTGACGCTGCTCTCCGGCGTGCTGTTGCCGCTCTCCCTGGCGCCCGGCTGGCTGCGTGGCCTCGCCTACGCCGATCCGCTGTACTACGCCGTGCAGGCGTCGCGGGCGCTGTCGGACGGGGTGGTGGACTTCTCCCGGGTGGGGGTCGGTGTGCTGGTGGTCGGCGCGCTGACGGTGGTGACGCTGACCTGGGCCACCCGCTGTTACCGCCGCGTCGCGCCCTAGGGCCTGTCCTCAAAGTGGGTGCTGCTGAGTAGTGGTGCTGGCTGGTTGGATGTCGGTTTGTGGTGCGTAGGCATGAGCTGACTGATGAGCAGTGGCAGGCGATTGCTGCGTTGCTACCGGTTTCGGGTGCGGCTGGTCGGCCGCGGGTGGACGACCGGCGGGTGATCAACGGGATGTTGTTCAAAGCCAAGACCGGGGTGGCGTGGCGGGATCTGCCGGAGCGTTATGGGCCGTGGAAGACCGTCTATAACCGCTTCTGGCGGTGGTCGCGTAACGGCACCCTGACGCTGCTGGTGCAGCAGGTGCGGGTGATCGCCGAGGCGATCGACGAACTCGACCGTGAGGTGTCGATCGATTCCAGCATCGTGCGAGCTCATCAGCACGCAGCCGGAGCGCGCCGGCCCCGGCCGGGCGCGGGGGGCCTGCCGGCCGGACGGCGGGCAGACCGAGCCAGGTGATCATGCCATCGGCCGGTCCCGCGGCGGCCCCTCGACGAAGCTGCATCTGGCCTGCGACGGACACGGCCGGCCGCTGTCGGTGGTCTTGACCGGCGGGAACGTCAACGACTGCACCGTCTTCGAGCACGTCATGACCGGCGTGTCGTTCCCCCGGCCAGGTCCGGGCCGGACCACCACCAGACCGGCCCGGGTGCTGGCCGACAAGGGCTACTCCAGCCGCGCGATCCGCGAATACCTGCGGCGCCGCCGCATCCCGGCCACGATTCCCGAACGCCGTGACCAGCAAGCCAACCGGCAGCGCCGCGGCCGAACCGGCGGCAGACCACCCGCCTTCGACAAGGCCACCTACCGCCGCCGCAACATCGTCGAACGCTGCTTCAACCAGCTCAAACAGTTCCGCGCGATCGCCACCCGCTACGACAAGACCGCCCTGTCCTACCAAGGCATGATCGACCTCGCGACCCTCACCCTCTGGCTTTGAGGACAGGCCCTAGGGCCGGAGCGCGGACGCCACGCTCAGACGGTGCGACCGGACCACGAGGTCGATCAGGCTGACGAGAACGACGATCGCGCACGCGGCCTTCGCGGTCTGGTCGGTCGGCACCGCGGTGAAGACCGGTCCGCTTCCGATCACCCAGGTCAACACCCCACAGGTCACGACGCTGTGCACGGCGTCGGCGGTGCGTAGCCCCTGGCGCCATCGCCCGGCCGCCACCACCAGTATCTGCAGCACGATGCCGCTGATCAGCAGGGCCAGCACGATCGGGCCGCGCACGCGCAGGAACTCCGCGTCGCGGGCGAACGGGCCGCTGTCCAGCGTCACCAGCGTGGCCGTTCCGGCGACGAAGAACACGATGCCCGCACTGCGCCCGACCCGGTTGACCCGGTCGCTCGGTGCCGGCGCCGGCTTCCACTCCGGTGCCGACGCGCGCCGCCGACGCCGCCAGGCCAGCAGCGCGAACCCGACGAACAGCAGCCCCAGCCAGCCGAACACCAGCGGCCAGGCCGTCTCCGCGGCGTTGCCGGACGGCGTGATCAGGTCGTTCAGGTAAGCGGCGGCGTGGAGGACCACCGTCCCGCCGATCGCGAGCGTCAGGAAACGGCGGGTGTCCACCGGGTCGATGAGCGCGACCGGTTGCCCGTAGCGCGCCGCGACCTCGGTGGGGTGCCCGAAGCGCCGGAGCAGCTCGCGCGCGTCGCCCTCCCCGACCTCCTCGGACAGCAGCTCGCGCAACTCGATCGCGACGTCGCGCCGCTGCCGCCGCGGCAGGAGCCGGACCACGTCGGCGACGTACCTGTCGATCAGCTCGGTTCCGGTCATGGCGTCGTCTCGCTCTCCAAGAGATGCCCCATTGCCGTGTTGAGGCCGTGCCACGAACTCGTGAGGCGCTCGAACAGCGCCTGGCCCTCGGGGTTGAGCACGTAGTACCGGCGCGGCTTGCCGTCGGCCGTACGCCACTCGCTGCTCAGCACGCCCTGCGACTCGAGCCGGCGCAGGAGCGGGTAGAGCGTGCCCTCCTCGATCGTCAGGCCCCGGCCGGCCAGTGACTGGCGCAGCTCGTAGCCGTAGCGCAGTTCGCGCAGCTGGGAAAGCACCGCCAGCACGACGACGCCCCGGCGAAGCTCCTGTTCGAGCTTGTCGAAGACGTCGCTTACCATGTGGCGCACAGTACCATGTGGCGCACAGCTTCTAGCCGATCGGAAGCTGCGCTACCGGCGGGAGTGGTGCGGCGCCGGGGGAGGCCCGGAAGGCCTGGATCGCCAGGGCGGCGAAGCGTCGGGACGCCGCGATCCGAGCGGCTGCGGATTTCGCCTGGATGCCGCCGTTGGCCATCAGCACGAGCACCAGGTCGTCGATCACGAAGTCCCGGCGCAGGTGGCCGGTGTCCTTGGCCCTCCGAGCCAGCCCAGCCATCGTGGTCAGCACGGAGGCGCGGTTCCGGCCGAAGTCGATCGCGCGGGGGTAAGCCGACATGAAGGCTGCGGTGAAACCCCGGTCCCGGGCGTGCAGATCGCAGACGCGCTCGATCACCGTGCAGAAGCCGCGCCAGGGATCCGGGTCGGCGGCGCCCTCGTCGACGATCGTCGCGCAGGCGCGCATCTGCTGGTCGAACGCTTCAGTGACCAGCGACTCCTTGGTGGGGAAGCGGCGGTAGAGCGTGGCCGGCCCCACGCCGGCCCGCCGGGCGATCTCGCGCATCGGGACGTCGAGGCCCTCGGTGGCGAACACGGCGCGGGCCACGTCGAGGATTCGCTCGCGGTTGTCGCGGGCGTCGGACCGCAACGAGGGCGGAAGCGGGTCGGTCACCTCCCCGATTCTAGACAAGTGGACAGGTGCGTCCGGTTAGTGACGTAGGCCCTTGAGCATCGGCAGGACCGAGCCGGTGCGCCAGACCAGGCGCATGCCCATCTCGCGCAGACGCCAGCCGTCGGGCGTGCGGACGGCGACCGCGGTCAGCACCCCACCGCCGACGAAGTGCGTGTCGAGCTCGAGCGGATCGTTCCGCTCGGGGTCCCAGATGTGCACGGCCTGCATGTTCGTGCGTAGCCGGGCGGTGTCGTCGTCCTGATCCACCAGGCAGTTCGTGAACATGTGATGGGTCGCCCGGAACCGGGCGAAGCTCTGGTTCTGCTCGGCGAGGATCACGTCGTGGCCGACCAGTTCGAAGCCGTCCGGACGGCGGATCAGGCCATCGGGGGCGAAGGTCGCGGCCACGGTCTCGGCGTCCAGGCGTTTGTCGTCCACCGCGGCGAAGTAACGGTCGATGAGTGTCTCCATGGATACACTGTAACCATATTGGCTACACTGTAGCCATGCTCACCTGGTCCAAACCGACCCCGGCTCGTGCGCCCGGCCTGCCCGAGGTCGTCGACGCCGCGATCGTGATCGCCGACGCCGAAGGGCTCCCGGCGGTCTCGATGCGCCGGGTCGCCACCGCGCTGCGCTCCGGAACGGCGTCGCTCTACCGGATCGTCGAGAGCCGGGAAGAGATCGTCGAGCGCATGGTCGACGCCGTTCTCGGCGAAGCGATCCCGGCGCCGGCCACCGGCGACTGGCGGGCGGACCTGGCCGCGCTCGCCCGCAACCGCCGTGCGTTGCTCCGCCGCCATCCCTGGCTGGGGATCGAACTCGCCGGGCGTCCCGCGATCGGCCCGAACGCGCTCAGCCACCACGAGCACGCGCTCGCCGCCGTCGCCGGGCTCACCGAGGACCCGACGTCGGCGAGCAGCGCGGTCGAGACGCTGCTGGCCTACGTGCTCGGGGCGGTGGCCCGGGAGACGGCCGAATCCCAGCGGGCCGGGCTCAGCGAGCCCGAGTGGCGCGCCGAGGTGGCGCCGTACCTCGAGCAGGTCATCGACGGCTATCCGCGTCTGCGCCGGATGATGCGCGAGGCCGAGGACTTCGGGCCGGACGACCGGTTCGAGCGCGGGCTCACCTGCGTCCTGAACGGGATCGCCGGTCAGTGAGGACGGTGCCTCCTCGCCGCGAGCAGGTGCAGCGCCCGGCGGCCGGCGAGCGTCCGGGGATCGTCGACGTCCAACCAGGCCAGTCGCTCGCCGGCCCGGGCGGCGGCCCACCGTGCGACGAACTGGACCCCGGCGAACACCAGCATGACGCCGGCGACCGATAACGCCGCAAGCGACGGTGACTGCACGCGGATCGCGTCGATCACCACGACCGCCACGACGCTGACGAGCCCGAAGCCGCCGCCCAGGAGCGCACCGGCGTAGACCGCGGGCAGTTCCGAGTGGGTGGAGCGGCGGCGCAGTAGTCCGGCGCGGACCAGCGACCGCCACGCGCGGTCCGGGTCAGCCACCCGGTCCGGGCCGTGGACCAGCAGCTCGACCTCGTCGGCGCCCGGTTCGCCGCGCACCCAGGCGTCGGCGAGCCGGTCGGCGCGGTCGAAGTCGGCCAGACGCCGGTCGATCACGTCCGGGCCGAGCAGTAACAACCCGAACACCACCACCGCGGCGACGATCGCGTCGGTCTCGGACCAGGCGAACAGGAGCAGCGGCGCGGTCGCGCTGACGAGGCACGCCGCGACGGGCATGGGCACCGTCCCCCGGGAGCGGATCGGCAGCGGGAGGTCAGACACCGGAGATCGCAAACGCCGCGAATTCGGTGACGCGAGACCGCGGGCCTGTCGGCTCGGAGCTCATCGTGAAGTGCGTCGGCAGTCTCACCTCACCGCGGTACGCACCCTCCCGGGACGCGATGCGGATCCACGGGTTGCCGATCGTGCTCGGCAGCGCGCGCTCGCCCTCACTGCCGAGGAAGTCGAGCGCGACGTGCTCGGTGGCCTGGGCCGCCGGGGCCGCCGTGACCAGCGCGGCGGCGGTCAGTACCGACGTGAGCAGAGCGGCCGTGCGCATGCGGTGGTCCTTCCCCGGGCGTATCCAGCGCGCCAGACGCTAAGCCTCCCGTGTGAGGTCCGAGTGGCCAGTGGTTGTACGAGGCGCGAAGATCGGGCGGGCCGGATCGTCGCTGGGAGCGCCCGTGTTCTGGCAGGCCGTCAGTAACCAACGCCCGTTCTCCTCGGCCAGCACCCACAACGGGGTGCCGACGTCGGGACCTTCGGCCGTCCGGTAGATCTGCCGCACTTTCACCGCGGCGACGTCGGGCCGGATGAACAGGACGTGTTCGAGCTCGAACGTCACCGACGCGTCCTTCATCCCGCCCGGCAGCACTTGCCGGGTGAACGCGGCGATCTCTTCGAGGCCGAACAGACGCTTGCCGCCCCCGGTCGTCCAGATCGCGTCGTCGCGGAAGAGGGCGAGGAACTCGTCGGGATCCTCGTTGTTCTGGGATCGTTCGACGGCTGCGATGACCTGCTTGATTGCTTCGATGTCGGCGTTCATGCAACCGACCGTAGGAACTGAACCCGACTTCAGGTCAAGCGGCGCATCGGCACGGCGGGTGGGGTGCCGAAGCCCAGTTGTTCGTAGAGGGGGAGCGCGGCCTCCGACGAGTGGACGTCGACGGTGGGGACGTCGCGGTCGTCGAACCAGCCCAGCAGCGCCGACAGGGCCAGGCGGGCCGCACCCTGACGGCGGTGGCCCGGATCGGTGGCGAGCCACTCGACGTAGCCGATCCGGCCGTTCGGGCGTCGAGGGCTGGGCAACCGCTGGTCGATGACCCCGACCGCGGCCGCGACGGGCCGGTCGTCGGCGTCCGTGGCCACGAACGTCGCGACGTCGTGGTCCGACGCGAGCCGCTCGCGGGCGTCCGTTTCCCACTGGGTGGAGGCCTCAGTGGCGCCGAGGTCGTCGAACATCCGCCGAACCAGGACGAACACCTGGGGCAGATCGGCGGACGTGGCAGCACGCACGGTGAGAGACGGCATGCTTCGACTCTGGCACGTGTCACGCCCGGCCAGGGGGCGGTGTCTGGTGCGGTGAGGAGGTGACGCCATGACTGACGCGTTCGTCACGCATCGGAACCTGCTGTTCACCGTGGCCTACGAGATGCTCGGGTCGGCGGCCGACGCGGAGGACGTCCTGCAGGAAACGTGGCTGCGCTGGTCCGAGGTCGACACCGGGTCGGTGCGCGACGAGCGCGCGTACCTCGTCCGCATCACGACCAGGCAGGCGCTCAACCGGCTGCGTACCGTGCGCCGGCGCCGCGAGACCTACGTCGGGCCCTGGCTGCCCGAGCCGCTGCTCACCGCGCCCGACGTCGCCGAGGACGTCGAACTGGCCGAGAGCGTGTCGATCGCGCTGATGCTGGTGCTCGAGACGCTCTCGCCGACCGAGCGCGCGGTCTTCGTGCTCCGCGAGGCGTTCGACGTCAGCTACGAGGAGATCGCGGCCGCGGTGGACAAGACGCCCTCGGCCGTCCGGCAGATCGCCCACCGCGCGCGCAAGCACGTCGACGCCCGGCGGCCGCGGGTGGCGGTGACACCGGACGAGACCCGCGCCGCCCTGGACTCCTTCCGGCGTGCGCTCGAGACCGGCGACCTGAACGGCCTGCTGCGAACGCTGGCCCCCGACGTCGTGCTGCTGGCCGACGGGGGCGGAGTCAAGCAGGCGGTGCAGCGGCCGATCGTCGGCGCGAGCAAGGTGGCCCGCCTGCTGCTCGCCGGAGCCTCGCGGGTTCCGGTCTCCGTCGACCACGCCTCGGTCAACGGGTCTCCGGCGCTCGCGCTGCACACGCACGGAGAGTTCGACGGCATCCTCGCGATCCGGCTCGAGGCCGGGCGGATCGCCGGGATCTATTACGTCCGCAACCCGGAGAAACTCTCCCACGTGGACACGGAGACCGCTCTCACCCGGGGACTACCCTGAGCGACTTCACGAAAGCACTGTGTTGAGCCGCTTCCACGGGGTAGAACCGGGAAGGTGAGTCTTGCACTACGCCCCGCCGCTGACAGCGACGCTCGTTCCATCGCGGAGATTCACGTCGCTGGCTGGCAGGCGGGCTACCGGGATCTGATCGACAACGCGTATCTCAACGCGTTGTCGGTCGACGCGCGCTACGAGGTCTGGCGGCGGATCCTCGCCGGTGGGGCCGGTCGGGTGCTGCTGGCCGAAGAGGGGCCCTGCGCGCAGGGGTTCATCGCGTTCGGCCCGGCGAACGATCGCGGGCTGCCGGGCCTCACCGGTGAGATCTACGCCCTGTACGTCGATCCGAGAATGTGGGGGCGTGGCACCGGCGGCCGGTTGCTGGGCGAGGCGAGCGCGGAGCTGGCGCGGGCCGGTCGTCGGAGTGCGGTGTTATGGGTGTTCGAGGCGAACGTCCGGGCCCGGCTGTTCTACGAGCGCTACGGCTGGAAGGCCGACGGTGGCCGGCGGGTCGAACGCGAGAACTTCAGCCTGGCCGAGGTGCGGTATCAGACGCAGCTGAACTGAGCGCGGCCACGCAGGCGGCGACCGCCGGGTGCGCGCCGGAGCCCCGACGGAACGCGATGCTCGTGCGGCGACGGATCGGCAACGTACGCAGGCGCACCGACGGCGGAAGGTGCTCGACACCGAGCTCCGGCACGATCGCGACGCCCTGACCGGCGGCGACGAGCGCGAGCACGGCCGTGAAGTCGTCGGCGTGGTGGCGTATCCGAGGGCTGAACCCGGCGTCGTGACACAGGCGGAGCGCCAGCGTGTGGCAGAGCGTCCCCGGGCTGCCGACGACCCACGGGGAGCCGGCGGCGGCCGCGAGGGTCTCGGGGTGCTCGTCGGCGACCGCCAGGAACACCGGTTCGTCGAGCAGCCGCAGTGATTCGGCCGTGGGGTCGGGGTCGGCGGGCACGAGGTCGTAGTCGTGCACGAGCGCGACGTCCAGGCGCCGCTCACGCAGGGCCGCGGGCACGTCGACCGGGTCGAGTTCGGACACCCGGAGGTCCAGGTGCGGATGGTCGCGGCCGAGAGCGATGAGCGCGCCCGGCAGCAGCGTGCGGACGGCGCTGGGGAACGCGCCGATGCGCAGCGGCCCGGTGAGGCCACCGCGTGCGGCCGCGAGCGTGGCGTCGGCGGCTTCGAGCGCGGCGAGCAGCACCTCGGTGTGCTCCACGAGCGCGGTGCCGGCGGCGGTCAGCCGCACACGTCGCCCGGAGCGTTCGAGCAGCGGCACCCCGGCCTCGCGCTGCAGGGCCGCGAGCTGCTGGGACACCGCCGACGCGGTGTAGGTGTGCGCCTCGGCGACGGCCGAGATCGTGCCGAGGTGCGCGAGGTCGCGCAGCAGGCGCAGTCGGCGAACGTCAAGCATCAGCTCAGCTTAGGTGTCACCGAAGGAATCGGAACTGGTGCTAAGGGTTCCCGGGATCCAGGCTGGACCCATGACGCTCGCCGGTCTCTTCGTTCCGATGATCACGCCGTTCGACGGCTCGGGCGCGGTGGACGGTGCCGCGCTCGAGAAGCTCGCCGGGTCCGTCGTCGACGCCGGAGCGAGCGGCCTGGTGGCACTGGGAACGACGTCCGAGGTGTCGGCATTGACCGAGGCCGAGCGTCGGTTCGTGGTGGAGGTGGTCGCCGGGGTGGGGTGCCCGTTGCTGGTAGGTGCTGACTCGGTGGCGTCGTTGGCCGCGCTCGGCGGGCGGGACGTTCTCGCGGCGTTGACCGTCGTGCCGCCCTTCGTCCGGCCGGGCGAGGCGGGCGTGATCGCGCACTTCCGGGCGCTCGCGTCGGCGAGCCCGGTACCGCTCGTGGTCTACGACGTGCCGGCCCGCACCGGCCAGCCGCTCTCGTCGGCGACGCTGCGTGAGCTCGCGGCGATCCCCGGCGTGGTGGGCGTGAAGCACGCGCCCGGCGGCATCACCGCCGACACCGTCGACCTGCTGGCGGATCCGCCGCGCGACTTCGCGGTGCTCGGCGGCGACGACGCCTTCCTGGGGCCGCTGCTCGCGATGGGGGCGGCCGGTGCGATCACCGCGTCGGCGCACTGCGCGACCGGGGACTACGTACGGCTCGTGGACGCGTGGCGGCACGGCCGGGTGGACGAGGCGCGGGCGCTGGGGCGCCGGTTGAGCCGGCTGTCGGCGGCGCTGTTCGCGGCGCCGAACCCGACCGTGATCAAGGGGGTGCTGCACGCGGAGGGGCGGATCCCGACGCCCGACGTGCGGCTGCCGCTGCTGGCCGCGGAGCCCGCGCTGGTGGCGGCGGCGCGGGCCCGGCTAACTTTCACGGCGTGAATCTGGAACTGGTCACGATCATCGTCGACGAGTACGACCCGGCGATCGAGTTCTTCACCGAGGTGCTGGGGTTCGAGCTGGCCGAGGACTCGCCGGCGGTGTCGACGCACCACGGCACGCCGAAGCGGTGGGTCGTGGTGCGGCCGCCCGGCGCGCGGACCGGGATCCTGCTGGCGCGCGCCGACGGGGACCGCCAGGCCGCCGCGGTGGGGGACCAGATGGCCGGCCGCGTCGGCTTCTTCCTGCGGGTGGACGATTTCGACGCGCAGTACCAGCGGATGCGTGACGCGGGTGTGCAGTTCGTGGGGGAACCGCGCGCCGAGCCGTACGGCCGGGTGGTGGTCTTCGTCGACATCGCCGGCAACCGCTGGGATCTTCTCGGTCCGGCTTAGAGCCAGGTCGTGCCGAGCCAGGCGGCGACGGCGGCGAGCACCAGCAGGACGCCGTTAAGCCCGAGGTCTTTGTACTCGCCGCGCGAAGAATGCACGACGATCGCGCCGATCTGCACGAGCACCAACCCGATCGCCGCGGCGACGGCCAACGCGGGCGCGATGCCGGTGAGCGGCGGAAGGATCAGGCCGATCGCCCCGAGCACTTCGAGGACGCCGATCGTGCGGACCAGCGGCATCGGAATCGTGTCGACCCAGCCCATCATCGGCTGGAGCGCCTCCTTGCTCCGCACGATCTTGATGCCCCCGCCGTAGAAGTAGAACAGCGCGAGCAAGCCAGCGACGATCCAGTACGCGATTTCCATAGTGACCTCGATGGTTACGACCGGTAAGTAGCCACATCATGCGTCACTATTGAAGGGCTTACAAAAGGCACAGCCGTGTGCCCAAGGAGGACCAGTGTCCGAGTACGAACACACGTGCATGATCCGCGGCGACGGCGGCAAGACCCTCCGTGCGATCCTCGACCAGATCTGCAACAAATGGACGCTGCTGGTCGTCGCGACCCTCGATCAGGGCACCGTGCGCTTCACCGACCTGCACCAGCAGATACCGGGCATCTCCCAGCGCATGCTGACGCTGACCTTGCGCAACCTCGAGCGCGACGGGCTGGTGGCGCGCACCGTCTACGCCGAGGTGCCGCCGCGGGTCGAGTACGCGCTGACCGCGGTGGGCAAGAGCCTGATCGCGCCCGCCCTCGCGCTGGCCGGCTGGGCCATCGAGCACGTGCCGCAGATCGAAGCCAGCCGAGCCGCTTACCGCGCCCGCGAGTGAGTCAGCAACTGGTAGTACGGGGTGATGGCCGACAGTTGCGTCTTCTGCGAAATCGTGGCCGGGACGAGCCCGGCCAGCGTCGTGCACGCCGACGAGGACGTGCTGGCGATCATGGACATCCAGCCCGTCAACCCGGGCCACCTGCTCGTCATCCCTCGGCGCCACGTCGTCGGGCTGGCTGATCTGCCCGAGGACCTCGGCTCGGCGGTGTGGAGTACCGCACATCGCCTGGCCGGGGCCGTGCGCCGGTCCGGCCTCCGCTGTGAGGGGATCAACCTGTTCCTCGCCGACGGCGAAGCGGCGTTCCAGGAGGTCTTCCACGTGCACCTGCACGTGGTGCCGCGCTTCACCGGCGACACGTTCCGGCTGTCGGCGGACTGGCGCGTCCGTGACCGCGACTTGCTCGATTCGGACGCGGCCGCGGTGCGGGAGTCGTTTCCCGGCTGAAACTTGTGGGACGGGTTAGCCTGTGAGTCTTCTCAGGATCCCCAGCGTTTGCTCAGATAGCAGGCGTCACCCCGATCACTTGGAGACTTCCGATGACGCCTGCCGTCGGAACAACTGTGCCCGGTGCGCGACGACGCGAACTGTACTTGGACGCTTTACGGACCGCCGCCATCGTGCGTGTCGTCACCTACCACACGTTCGGCGGAGCCTGGCTGAGCTGGGCTTTCCCGGCGATGGGCGTGATGTTCGCGCTCGCCGGCGGGCTCATGGTGAACTCGCTGGACCGGCAGGACCCCACCACCGTGATCCGCAACCGGATCCGGCGTCTGCTCCCGGCCCTGTGGCTGTTCGGCGCGATCACGGTGCCGCTGATGGTGTGGGCCGGCGGCCGGATGAGCAGCTGGACGAACGTCGACACCGGCGAGCCGATCCCGCTCTGGCACCTGGTGTTCTGGTTCGTGCCGCTCCTCGACCCGCCCGGCAACGAGTGGGGCGAGAACGTCACCGTGGTGCTCTGGTACCTGCGGACGTACCTGTGGCTGGTACTGCTCAGCCCGGTGCTGCTCACGGCCTTCCGCCGCGCGCCGATTCCGACGATCATCGCGCCGCTGGGTCTTCTCGTGGCGCAGGCGTGGGGGTACATCCCGAACGGTGACGACGGGCCGATCTGGGCGCTGGTCTCCGACCTGGGGATCTTCGCTCCGTGCTGGATGCTCGGTTTCGCTCACCGCACGGGCGCGCTCAAGCGGCTGCCGAACTTCGGTCTCGTGGCGTTCGTGCTGGTGGCCGCGGGTGGGGCCGTCGGCTGGGTACTGACGCACCCGTCTGATTCGTACGACCTCAACGGGATTCCGATCGCGCAGTCGCTGTGGTCGATCGCGGTGATCCTGCCGCTGCTGCGGTTCGCGCCGGACGCGTCCTGGATCGGCCGGACGCCGGTGCTCGGACGGTTCGTGGCGCTCGTCAACAACCGGGCCGTGACGATCTACCTCTGGCACAACATCCTGATCGACCTGGCGTTCTTCAGCGGCGAGCGGCTGGAGGGCGTCGGGGGTTTCTGGGAGTCGGGGGTGTCGACGAACCCGGTCTTCGCGTACGCGGTGGTATGGGTGCTGATCGCCGTCGCGGTGATGTTGTTCGGGTGGGCGGAGGATCTGGCCGCTCGCCGCAAGCCGCGACTGTGGCCGGTGGGGCCGTCGGCGTCGGAGGTGCGTGAGAAGGACCTCGCCCGGGAGGCGGCGGCCGACACGCCGGGCGATGGGACGTCGGCCGGGTCCGAGCCGTACGTTCCGACGTTCAACGACCCGATGCCGGGGGTGGCGCCGGGAGCGGCTGGCCCGGGAGCGGCTGGACCGGGAGCGGCTGGACCGGGGCCGGGGCCGGGGGCGGCTGGGCCGGATCCGCGGTACGCGCCGGTGTATGCGGCACAGCGATCGGGTGGGCACGACACCGGAGCGAGTCGGTACGTTTCGCCGCCGCCCTATGGCGCTTCCCCGCCTCTCCAGGGCGCGGGCTCTCGGGGCCCGGGTCATCCGGATGCCGGCTTCCGGGGTGAAGGATTTCCGGGTGCGGGTCCTCGGGATGCCGGTGCTGGTTTTCCTGGTGCTGGGCCGCGTGGGGCCGAGACGTACGGGGGGCCTGCGCCGGGGGCGGGGCCGTGGGGTGGGAACGTGCGTGGCGACGGGCCTCGCGGCGGGGGTCCACGTGGGCCGTACCCGCCGGTTTCGCGGGTGCCGGCCGGTCACGGGTCAGGGGCGCCGAGAGGCGCGCAGCGCGGCCCGGGGCCGGGGCCTGGGTCTGGCCCAGGGCGCGGGCCGGGCCCTGGCCCCGGGCCGGAAGTGCGGCGCGGGCCGGGCGGGCAACGTCCGGGTCAGTACGGTCCTCCGCCGGACGCGGTCACGCCCCACTTCGGCGGGTACGCACCACCGCCCGGCGAGCCCTACCCCGGCGAAGACCCCGACGCGGAGCGTGGCCGCCATCGATCGGGTTGAGTCCCGCACAGCGGATGGCACCGGAACCGGAAGCCGGATTCGAACCGGCGCACAGCCGCTTTGCAGGCGGAGCCCTTGGGCCACTCGGGCATTCCGGCGTGGGTGGTGCTGCGTACCCCCGGGCGGGATCGAACCGCCGACCCCCAGGTTCGGAACCTGGTGCTCTGGTCCGCTGAGCTACGGGGGCGTGCGGGCGAAAGGATTCGAACCTTCTCAGCGATGCAACCGGTTTACAGCCGGCCCCGACTCTCCGATCGTCGGCGCGCCCGCGGGGTGACCGGCCGGAGTCGAACCGGCGCCTCCAGGGCCACGACCTGGTGCTCTGCCATTGAGCTACGGCCACAGTGTCCATGGACGGGTTCGAACCGCCGACCTCCCCGGTGTGAACGGGGCGCTCTCCCGATTGAGCTACACGGACCTGGCTCCCCCGGCAGGACTCGAACCTGCACCGTGGCGGTTAACAGCCGCCTGCCCTGCCAATTGGGCGACGAGGGATCGAGTAGCGCGTACGGGATTCGAACCCGTTCCTCCCGGATTGAAAGTCCGGTGGCCTACCGGTAGCCGAACGCGCCGTGCGTGGTGGGTGTCGTACGTGTCGTCGGGAGGACTTGAACCTCCTACCTCCGCGGTATCAGCGCGGCGCTCTCACCGGGTGAGCTACGACGACCTGGCGCCCGGTACCGGGATCGAACCGGCGACCTCCCGCGTGACAGGCGGGTGCTCTGACCTGCTGAGCTAACCGAGCATCGGTACTGCTGTGGACCCGGTCGGACTCGAACCGACCACCTCCCGTTTGCAAGGAGGGTGCTCTACCGGGTGAGCTACGAGCCCCGAGTGCGCCTGAGCCACCTTCCAAGGCCTGGCTTGACCTCAACTCGACTTCAGGTTTTAGCGTGCTCCGCGTGGAGCGCGCAGGAGTGAAAGAACTGCTCACCGACGAGATGAAGTCGGCTTTCCGCCGGTATCCGACCGGCGTCGCGGTCATCAGCGCGGCCGGTCCGGACGGGCCGGTCGGGCTCACCGCGTCGAGCGTCGCCTCGGTGTCGGTGGCGCCGCCGGCGCTGTCGTTCTCGGTGATGAGCACGCCGACGGCGAACGCGATCCTCGCCGCGTCGAGCGTCGTCGTGCATCTGCTCGGCGCCAAGCACGTCGGGCTGGCGCACGAGTTCTCGCACCCGGCGGGGAGCCGCTTCACGCCGGAACAGGGGTGGGAGACGCTCCCGAGCGGAGAGCCGGTCCTCCCCGATGCCGCGGCCGCGCTCCGGGCCGCGCCGCTGCATCTCCTGCCGGTCGGCGATTCGACGGTCGTCGTCGCGTCGGTGCTCGAGGTGTTCCACGGCCCGGACGACGGCTCGCTGATCTATCACCGTAGGAAGTTCGTCACGGAAGGAATCCTATGATTCGTCTATTTCGTCCCCGCGCTGTCGCTAACGCTCACTGTGATCTTCCTTGCGGTGTCTACGACCCCGCGCAGGCACGCATTGAAGCCGAGTCGGTGCTGGCGATCGCCAAGAAGTACCACGACAGCGACGACCCGGCGTTCCGCACCCGCGCGCTCATCATCAAGGAGCAGCGCGCTGAGCTGGTAAAACACCATCTCTGGGTGCTGTGGACCGACTACTTCAAGGCCCCACACTTCGAGAAGTACCCGCACCTGCACGGGCTCTTCAACGAGGCCACGAAGCTCGCCGGAGCCGGCGGCGCAAAGGGGGCTGTGGATACCGCCGTAGCCGAGCAGTTGCTCGTTAAAATCGAAGAGATCTCGAAGATCTTCTGGGAGACCAAGCAGGCCTGACCCGGAGGTTTCTCGTTCAACCCGCCCCGGAGGGCGCATGCCTACCCGCACTGACCTCGTCGAAGACCTGATGGGTCGCTTCTCAACCGTTCCGAAAGAAGCGGTCATCAAGGAGGATCTGCTGCGGGGCGGGTTGTCCTTCGACGACTCCGCTCTGACCGACAACGAGAACGGCGACGTCAAGCCGAAGTCGTACTTCATCTTCTCGTTCGACCACCGCACGCTGCCCGAGCTGGGCACGGCCGCGCTCCGTCGCCCGCCGGAGGAGATCGTGCTCACCGGCGGGCCGTACGAGCTGCGCCGCACGGTCGTGTCGGTCCGGGTCAACCCCACCTCGCCGTACCGCGTCAAGACCGACGACGACGGGCGCATGCGCCTGTACCTGGACGACCGGCCGATCGCCGACGTGGGGCTGCCGCCGATGCCGGACTACTACCGGCACACGCTTCCGAACGGGAAGTCGGTGATGGAGGTCGCCCCCACGATCCAGTGGGGCTATCTGATCTATCTCACCGCATATCGCCTCTGCCAGTACTTCGGTGCCACCGAGGAGTGCCAGTACTGCGACATCAACCACAACTACCGGCAGCACAAGGCGGCGGGCCGCCCGTACACGGCGGTGAAGCCGACCGACGAGATCCTCGAAGCGCTCGCGATCATCGACAAGTACGACACCGCGCGCACGTCGAAGGCCTACACGCTGACCGGCGGCAGCGTCACCCGGAAGGTCGACGGGCTGGCCGAAGCCGACTTCTATGGGCGCTACGCCCAGGCGATCGAGGAGCGGTTCCCCGGGCGGTGGATCGGCAAGGTCGTCGCGCAGGCGCTACCCAAGGCCGACGTCCAGCGCTTCAAGGACTACGGCATCCAGATCTACCACCCGAACTACGAGGTCTGGGACAAGAAGCTCTTCGAGCTCTACTGCCCCGGCAAGGAGCGCTACGTCGGACGCGAGGAGTGGCACCGCCGCATCCTCGACTCGGCCGACGTGTTCGGGCCGCGCAACGTGATCCCGAACTTCGTCGCCGGTGTGGAGATGGCGGCGCCGCACGGCTTCACGAGCGTCGACGAGGCGATCGATTCCACGGCCGAGGGCCTGCAGTACTTCATGTCCCGCGGCATCACACCGCGGTTCACCACGTGGTGCCCCGAGCCGACGACCCCGCTCGGTAAGACCAATCCGCAGGGTGCGCCGCTGGAGTACCACGTACGCCTGTTGCAGACCTACCGCGCGGTCATGGAGGCCAACGGCCTGAGCAGCCCGCCCGGATACGGCCCTCCCGGGCCCGGCCGAGCCGTGTTCTCGGTCAGTTCGTTCATGGACAGCCTCCCGGCCCAGGACTGAGTCGGTCCGCGCGGCCACCCGCAAGCCGGGTGGCCGCCGCGGCTGGTCGTGGTACCCGGAGCGCGATTCGAACGCGCACTGGCGCGGGTCTGAGCCGCGTGCCTCTCCCGTTGGGCTATCCGGGCTTGCGTGCCCTCGGCGCGATTCGAACGCGCACTGGCGACGTCCTCAACGTCGTGCCTCTGCCGTTGGGCTACGAGGGCGAAGATGGATGCTTCGAGGATCACGGGGTGTGAACCGCCCGCTGCCGAGGACGTCGAAGCGCTGGCGACACGTTGGCCGGCTTGGCTCTGGCTCGAGCGCGTGCTGGGCTGACAGCACGGTCCGAGCCGACGCGTGTCCTGATCTCGGCGCTCGGCCAGCCGCTCGGGAGTGGAGCTTTTCGATGCGGTCGTGCACGCCTCCGGCTCGAACGCCACCTTGAGTTGCGAGGAGGCGTCGGACCATGATTCGTCAGGATCATCCTGACGAAATGGTTGTCAGGCTTTTCCTGACACCTCTACCGTCGTCAGGGTCGCCCTGACAGTCGAGGAGGAGTCAGATGACAACGCTCGAACTCGCGTGTTCTTTCTGCAGCAAGCCCAGCACCGACGTCGAGAAGATCGTCGCCGGCCCCGGCGTCTACATCTGCAACGAGTGCGTTGCGCTGGCCACCATGGTGATCGAGAGCAGCACCGATACGCCGTCGGTGCCGCGAGTGCCGATCTGGGAGTCGCTGACTGACGACGTGATGCTCAGCCACATTCCTCGGGTCAGCGCGCACATCGATCGTTCCGAGACCGAGCTGCGCTCCTGGGTCCAGGAACTGCGCCGTCGCGGTGTCACCTGGATCAGGATCGGCGAGTCTCTCGGCATCGCTCGCCAGTCGGCCTGGGAGCGTTTCTCTAGCGAGGAGTGATCGTCGTACCGCCGGGACTTGTCCGGGGTGGCCGGCTTCACCGTCGCCCGGAACAGAGGCGCTGGGCTGCGCGCCGGAGGGGTTCCAAAGTTCGCCCCGGCGCTAGTTCAGCGCGTATGTACTTCGGTGCGGCCCCTCGGTGTTTGGCTACGCGATGCTCTGAAGTGCTGAGCTATCGCCGCGTGTTGGAGCCCCGGGTGGGATTCGAACCCACACTGGACCCGGTTTGAGCGGGCCGCCTCTGCCGTTTGGGCTACCGGGGCGGGTTCCGTCGCTCGGGCCGATGGGCTCGTGCCGCGGCGTTCGGCTAAAGAGCCCGCCCTGCTGCTCGGGTCCGCGCAAAGGGCCTTGGGGCTGACGGGTCTGTGCACGGGGTCTTGGGCTGACGGGTCTGTGCACGGGGTCTTGGGCTGACCGACCCGTGCACGGGGTCTTGGGCTGACCGGCCCGTGCTACGGACCTTGAGCTACCAGGGCCTGCGCTGCCGCCTCGGACCAAGAGGTCCGTGATGGGGCCAGGGCCGAGAGGCCCAGTTCTGCCGCTCGGACCCGCTGCGGGACTCGGCTGACGGGGCCCATGCCGCAGCCTCGGGCTATCAAGGCCCGCCCTGCTGCTCGGGCCCGTTCTGGCCAATGGACCGGCCCTGCTGCTCGGGTCCGTTCGGGCTAACGGACCGGCCCTGCTGCTTGGGTCCGTTCGGGCCAATGGACCGGCCCTGCTGCTTGGGTCCGTTCGGGCCAATGGACCGGCCCTGCTGCTTGGGTCCGTTCGGGCTAACGGACCGGCCCTGCTGCTTGGGTCCGTTCGGGCTAACGGGCCCGCCCTACTGATCGGGTCCGTCCGGACTAGGGTCCGGGCTATGGCCTCGGGCTGCGGCCTCGGGCTGTGACCCAGGCTGTGGACCCAGGCTGCGGCCTCGGGGTGCGAGGCCGGGTTGCGTCGCCCGTCCGGGGGTCGAACCCGGTCCTCTGGAGTGAGAGTCCAGTGGTCTGACCTGCCGCAACCTCACGGGCGTTCGTTCGCGTGCCTCCCGCAGGACTCGAACCTGCGACCCCGCGGGCTTCAACCGCGTGCTCTTCTCGCTGAGCTAGAGAGGCGTACCGCTAGAGAGGCGTATCCCCGGACGGATTCGAACCGCCGACCCCCAGATTCGTAGTCTGGTGCTCTGATCCGCTGAGCTACGGGGATCGAGTCTGGAGCCCTGGAGTCGAACCAGGTGTCTTCCGCTTCCAAGGCGGACGGGTTAGCCGTCTCCCTCGCTCCAGCTCCGCCGGGCTCGCCGCGGTGTGCGCGACGAGGTCCCGGCGTCAATCTGTGCCATCCGCTGTGCAGTTTTCAAGCGTCGTGACCGCCGGCTGGCCGGGGTCGGTGCATGGGCGGCAGGAATCGAACCCGCGACCTCCGGTTTTGGAGACCGGCGCTCTACCGAATTGAGCTACACCCATAGCGAGAAATGATTTCGGGCAGCGCTGAGAAACAATTGCCGGGCAAAAAGAAACCGCCCGTTCCCGGCGGGAAGGGCGGCGTGAGCGGAGCGCGTCAGCGCTGGCTTCGCCACCGTTTCCGGTGTTCGACGTACAGACGGTAGGAGGGTCGCTCCATGCTCGGGCAACCCTCGCCGAGCAGCGGAATTCGCTGCTGCGCGATGTTGGCGTCGCCCCACATGGTGTGCTCCCTGAAGTGTTCGTCGTTCTCGGTGTCGATGAAGACGATAGAGCCTTTCGGATCGACCGCCAACTGATTATTGCCACCGACCCGGAAAGAAATCAATACGATCGACGAATTCGATTTCCACTCACCGCGGTCGGGTCCGCTCGATGCCCGCGCCACTTCGAGCTGCCCAAGCGTCCCGCCTGAAGGCCGGCCGGCAGGCGAACGGCGGAGCGCCCCGTCCGCCCGGTGTCATCGCTAGCGGTATATCTTCGCAGCCGATATATTGGCGGCCATGACGACGCCGCTGCGGGAGCCGACGTTCCTGATCCTCACCGCGCTAGCCAGAGAGCCGTTGCACGGATACGGGCTGATCACCGAGGTGAGCGAGCTCTCCGAAGGGCGGATCACCTTGCGGCCGGGCACCCTCTACGGCGCGCTCGACCGACTCTCCGACGACGGGCTGGTGGCGCCCGACCACGAAGAGGTGGTGGACGGGCGCCTCCGTCGCTACTACCGGCTCACCGACGAGGGCTTGAACGTGCTCGGCGCCGAGACCGAGCGCATGCGTCGCAACCTGGCTGCCGCGACGTCCCGGCTGAAGGCGTCGGGTTGGGCTCCGGCGGGAGGCCTCGCATGAACGAGCCGGAACAGCGAACCCGCCTGGAACAGCGGTACCGTCGGCTGCTGCTCGCCTACCCGGCGGACTACCGCGCCGAACGGGGCGACGAACTCGTCGACACCTACCTGGACACGGTTGAGCCCGGCCGCAGCCGGCCCGGCCCCCGGGACACCGCTGACCTGCTCGTCGGCGGGGCGCGGCAGCACTTACGGGTCCGCCAGGCGTCCGGGTTCACCGGTGCGCTGCCGGTCGCCGCGGTGCTGGCGCTGGCGACCGGATCGATGCTGGCGACGATCTGGCTGCTCGCGATCGAGTTCACGCCCACGCTCGACGACTACCCCCCGGTCGGCCCGTCCCGTGTGTTCCAGTCGGTGGCGGCGTTCGCCTGGATCGCCTGGTTGGCTGCCGCGGTCGTGTTCGCCGTCGCCCCCGGCCGGTGGTGCCGGCGGTTGATCGCGGTGTCGCTCGTGCTGATGGTCGTGGCCAAACCGGTGTGGCTGGTGGCTACGGCAGTCGTGGGGCCGGGCGGTGGCTGGTTCAGCCAATCGCCACCGTCGTTCGTGGCGCTCCTTCCGCACGCGGCGCTCGGCGTCCTCGCGTTGGCGCTGCCGTCCCGCCCGGGCCGGGTGACGCGATGGGTGCCGGTGTTGGTCGCCGCCGTGCCGATCGTGCCGGTGATGCGCCTCGACCTCGCGCACTACTGGTCGTACAACTGGGTGGCGCCGACCGCCTTCGCGGTGGTGGCGCCGTCGTTCCTGTTCATCGCGAACGCGGTGGCCGGGTGGCTGCTGCTCCGCCGGGATCGGCGCGGGCTGTGGGTCGGCGTGGTGACGCTGCCCGCGGTGGCGCTGCTCGCGGCCGAACCGCTCATCCACCTCGCGACCCGGTCCTACTGGATGTCGATGCCGACGGAACTTCCGTTCTGGTTGGAGCGGTCGACGGTCAGCGCGCTGCTGACCGTCGTCACGCTCGGGATCCTGGGGCTGGCGTTCGCGGTCAGTAAGCCCCGGCGAACTGGCCCGGCTGGTAGCTCCCGGCCGGCTGGCGAACGATGACGTTCAGCCGGCTGAACGCGGTGATCGCGGCGATCAGCGACACGAGCGCGCCGAGCTGGTCCTCGTCGTAGTTCTTCGCGGCGTTCGCCCACACCTCGTCGCTGACCCCGTCGGCGCTGTCGGCGATGCGGGTGCCCTCCTCGGTCAACTCCAGCGCAGCGCGTTCGGCGTCGGTGAAGACCGTGGCCTCCCGCCAGGCCGCGACGAGTTCCGTCAGGATTTGATCGTTACGCCCCCTGACGGGTGAACCGACGAAAAGGTAACGCGCATGTCTGAGCATCACGCCATCGACTACGTCGAACTGGGAGTCACCGACCTCGAGCGAGCGAAGCGCTTCTACGCCGAGGCGTTCGGGTGGGAGTTCAACGACTACGGGCCGCAGTACTCGGGCATCCGCGGGTCGAACGGGACCGAGGTCGGCGGGCTGCGCCTCGACGACAAGGCCCCGAGCGGCGGCGGCCCGCTCGTCCTGCTCTTCTCCACGGACCTGGACGCGTCCGTCGAGGCGGTCCGGGCGGCCGGCGGCACCGTCGCCGTCGAGCCGTACGCGTTCCCCGGCGGACGACGCTTCCACTTCGCCGACCCGAGCGGCAACGAGCTCGGCGTTTGGAGCGAGTCCTAGCGCACGATCGACACCAGGCTGAGTGCGGCGACGGCCAGGGACGGGTCGCCGTCGACCTTCGTGCGTTCCCGAGCTTCGGACGGCTCGATACCGCGGGTCGCGACCTGCCACAGCGTCTCCGGAGCGAGCTCCAGGCGCGCGTCGGGCGACGGGTCCGAGCCCGGCCGCACGGACCAGCCCTCGGCGTTCCGGCGGGCGGTCCAGGCCTCGTCGATCGGCGACGTCACCCATACGGTCACCGACGAGCGCGCGGCCCCGTCGAGCGCTCGGGGAAGGGCACGCAGGAACGCGTCGACGACCGGGTGCACCAGCTGACGCGAGTCGGCCCCCGGACGGCCGACCGCGGCCCGGATCTGCTGTTGATGCACCCAGAACTCGGTGTATTCGCGAGCGACGTCGAGCCAGGTCGGGGCGGGCACGTCCGGCGCCACCCAGGACACCGGTAAACCGGGAGCGTCCAGGTCGGAGGACGCCCAGTACGCGTCCAACTGGGGTCCGAATCCGGCCAGCAACCCGAGCAGCACCCGAGGGCTGAGCCCACGCGCCGCCGCGACAAAATCCTCGTTCGCCTGGTTGAGGACCGGGGCGAGATCGGCGTCGGGCACCGGGATCCAGCCGCCCGACCACCCGTCCCGGCCCCCCGACAGTCGCCGCAGGTAGTCGTGGACGACGTGTGCCGCGAGATCGTGGACGTTCCACCCGGGGCACGGCGTCGGGGTGTGCCACGCGTCCTCGTCGAGCGTGCCGAGCAGCGCCAGCAACTCTGCCCGTTCCACGGGAAACATCGGGCGCACATCGATCGGCCGGCCGAAATCCATGGGGCAGTACACCATGTCCGATTCGACGTGGGCACGCGAAAATCCGACCGGTTACCGTGCCGGGCATGGACGCCGAACTGGTCACCGTGCTCGCCGACTACCAGCCGAGGGACGACGTCGAGAAGGCCGACCACGAACGTGCGCTGACCTTGGCGAACAGCACCGACCCCTGGTCCCGTGGCACACCCGTGCACGTCACCGCGTCGGCGCTGGTGGTGGATCCCGCGACCCGGCGCGTGCTCCTGCGGTGGCACGCCCGCCAGCAGGCCTGGCTGCAGATCGGTGGTCACGCCGACCCGGGCGAGGCCGACCCGCTGTCGATCGCCCTGCGCGAAGGGCTCGAGGAGACCGGCCTCACCGACCTGGTGCCCTGGCCCGATGCCGGGTTGCGCCACGTCGTCGTCGTGCCGGTGGCGGCCGGGAAGGGCGAACCGGCGCACGAGCACGTCGACGTGCGCTTCGTCCTCGCGACGGCCACCCCGGAGGACGTCCGTCCGGAGAAGCCCGGCGCCGAGCTGGAGTGGCTGAGCGTTCCCGAGGCGATCGCCCGGACCACCGAGCCCAACCTGCGTGAGTTCATCACTCGGGTCGGAACCCTCTTGACCTTGACCGAAGGGGAAGCACCAGCGTGACCCGGGCCGGTCACCACGGCCGGCGCGAGGAGGACGGTGACGTGCGGCTCTACACGATCGGAGAATTCGCTCGAGCGGCCGGCCTGACGCCGAAAGCCCTGCGGCTCTACGACGAGTCGGGGTTGTTGCCGCCCGCGGCCGTCGACCCCGAGACGGGGTACCGGTTCTACGACCCCGCGCAGCTGCCCGCCGCTGAGCTCATCGTCGAGCTGCGGCGGATCGGGATGCCGCTGGCCGAGGTCCGCGCGGTGTGCGCGCTCGACGCTCCGGCGGCGGCCGAGGCCGTTGGTGCGTACTGGGACCGGGTGACGGCCGAGACCGCCGATCGGGCGCGTACGGCCGCCCTCCTCGTCGAGAAGATGTCCGGGAGGACCGCCATGACCGCTTTTCGTTCCGCCTCCGCGTGCGAGGCCGGAAAGGTTCGAACCACGAACGAGGACGCCGTTCACGCGGACGAGCGGCTGCTCGCGGTGGCCGACGGGGTCCGGGGCGAGGGTGGTGCCGCGGCCAGCGCCGCCGCCATCGGTGCGCTGACGGCCCTGTCACCGAGCCCCGGGTCGGCGGTCGAGCTGCTCACCCGGCTCGCCGGGGCCGTGGCCGACGTCGAACGGGTGCTGGAGCCGGGAGCCGCGACGACGCTCACCGCTCTGCTGCGGGCCGGCTCGCAGCTGGCGCTGGTGCACGTCGGCGACAGCCGCGCGTACCTGGTGCGGGGCGGCGAACTGTTCCAGCTCACGGCCGACCACACCTGGGTGCAGTCCCAGATCGACCAGGGCAAACTCGACCTGGCCGGTGCCGCCGCCCACCCGGATCGGGCGCTGCTGACCCGGGCGCTCGGCGCCGGTGAACCCGGAGCCGACCTCGCGGTGCGCACCGCACTCCCCGGGGACCGGTACCTGCTGTGCACGGACGGACTGTCCGCGGTCGTCGACCGGGTGCGTCTGCACGCCGCACTGCGCGCGGACGCCACTCCGGAACGGGTGGTGGGACGGCTGCTCCAGCTCGCTCTCGACGCGGGGGCGCCGGACAACATCGCGCTCGCGGTCGCCGACGTCGCTCGTGAGTGAGCGTTTGCGGCGACTTGCCATCATGCGCCCGTGCACAGCGACGAAGTGATCCGGACCCTGGTGCGGCACGACTACGGCCGGTGGTCGCACGCTGAGATCGATCCGTTGATCGACCAGCTCGGCCGCGACTCCGACGAGCTGATGTCGACACGGTCCTCGTTGACGTTCGGCGAGGCGACGCGAGTCGAATTCATGGCTGGCGACGACCGGTCGGCCGGGGTCGACTTCGGCGTCGTCCAGGCCGTGTTCGCCGTGCCGGAGGAGAACCAGCTGGCCGCGGTGCGCGGCGCGATCGCGGTGGCGGCCGAGGTGCTCGGTCCGCCACCGCTCGTCGGCGGGAGCGGAGCGATGGTCCGCTGGTTCTCACCGGACACGCGGGTGCAGCTCGAGCCGGCCGGACGGCGGAAGTTCCTGCTGACACTCGTGCCGCGGCGGCATGCGGAGGCCGAGCTCGAGTGGCGATCCGAGTGGCAGGACTTCGAGCCGCCGGACGACTGGTGGTTGGAGCCCGACCGGACGGCGGCCACGGACGACGTCCGGTTCTACGCGATCGAGCCGACCCCGAACTGGACCACGTTCGCGCGTCGGCTCCGCGGGGTGTTCCGGTCGCTGATCGTCGATCAGCCGATGCTCGTGCCGTACCTGCCGACGATCGTCTGGCGGATCACGCGCGCGGACCGCGACGACGACCTGCCGCTGCTCCAGGGATGGTTCGCCGCCGACGAGGCGCATGTCGAGGTGGGCGAGGCCGGCCTGACCGAGTCCCGTGCCCGCAACGGACTACCCGGAATGACGGTTCCGGCCGGGACCGACGACGACGCGAAGAGCCTGACCACGTTCGTGCTCGACGTGTTGCGCCGAGGATCCGGCGGTGACCCCCGAGTGCTGCGGTACCACGCCTGGCCGGCCGGAACGGGTGGTCGCGAGCCGCGACTGCGTGAGTTCGACCTGCGGTTGGCGCACGAGTCGGTCAGCGACCCGGTGTTCGCCGATCCGATTCCGCTCTGACGGCGGGATCGCTCGTCGCCGGCACCGGTGGGCTGGTGATCGTGTACCGGCTCAGCGTGAGCAGGGGCAGGGTCGACACCGCCAGCGCGACGCCGAGCGCGGCCACCGAGATCATCGCGCCGCGCAGGCTGGTCGCGGACGCCCAGAGCCCGACGTAGACCGGTCCGAGAAGGAAGCCCAGGTAGGACACGACGGTGACGAGCGACGTCGCGCGACCCCGGGAGGACTCGACGACGTTGCGCGACACGATGCTCAGGAGCGTCGGGAAGAGCGCGGCGGTGCCGGCGGCGGCGAGAACGAGGCCGGCCAGCGCGACCGGCACCGAGGGGGCGCGGGCGACGACGGCGGCACCCGCGGCGGCGACGACGGCGCCGAGGACGAGCACCCTGCGGGCGTGCCGCGGGCTCAGCGTGCTCGCCCCGAAGCGCGTGATCGCGACCACCGCCGCGAACGCCGCCGGAGCGAGCGCGCCGATGCCGGGGCCGGTGTCGAAGACGTCCTGCAGGAAGACCGCGCCCCAGCTCTGGTGGGCGTTCTCACTGGCGAAGGCGAGGGCGCCGAGCACACCGACGAGCAACAGCGGCGCGATCGCCATCGATGGCGGTGCTCCGCCCACCCCGCCGGGTGCGGGGGCCGCGGCCGGAACGTCGGGGTCGGTGGCCAAGGCGTGGCGGATGGCGGCGGCCGCGACGGCGGACGCGGTCAGGACGGCCGCGAACGGAGCCCACGTCGGCGCGTCGAAGGCATAGGCCGCGCCGGTACCGAGGCTGGACACCACGACCGCGGCGGAGAACACCGCGCCGCTGCGGGTGATGATCGGCCGACCCGATCGCTGCTCGGCCCGGCCGCCGACCGAGTTCATGGCCACGTCGGCGGCACCGCTGGTCATGCCGACGAGCGTCAGCCCGACGCACAGCGCGATCAGACCGTTGGCGCTCACCGAAACGACCACCCCGGCGACGCCGAGCGAGGCCACGGCGTACGCGGTGAAGCGCAGCCCCCACCGGTCCAGCACCCGGCCGGTCAGCAGCATCGCCGGCAACGCGCCCGCGCTGACGAACAGGAGCGCGGTGCCCAGCTGGGCGTCGTCGAGAGCGGCCTGGTCGCGGACGCGGGGCACGGCCGAGCCCCAGGTACCCCAGAAGGCACCGAACGCGGCGGCGGCGAGGTAAGCGGCGGTGGCGAGGCGGTAACGCACGTGTGTAACGCTACACAGATAGAATCACCGGGTGCAATCACCGCGGCCCCGAGTGACGATGACCGACGTGGCCCGCGCCGCCGGGGTGTCGCCGATGACCGTGTCGTACACGTACAACCGGCCCCAGCGCGTCTCGGCCGAGACCAGGGCGAAGGTGCTCGAGGTGGCGGCCTCACTGGGGTACGGGGGTCCCGACCCCAGCGCGCGCTCCCTGCGTTACGGCGCAACGCGCACGCTCGGCCTGGTGCTCGGTGAGCACCTCACGTACGCGTTCGACGACCCGCAGGCCGTGCGGTTCCTGGCCGGAATCGCCGAGGTGTGTGCCGAGCGGGGATACGGCGTCCTGATCGTGCCGACCGGCACCGGCGACGGGGACCCGGATCGGGTGATCGCCGCGGCGGTGGACGCGTACGTCGTCTGGACGACCACCGACGACGACCCGGTGCTCGCCGCCGCGTTCAGCACCCGGCGCCCGGTCGTCGTCCACGGTGGGCCGGAGCGCGCGGGTGCGACGATGATCGGTATCGACAACCGCACGGCGGCGCGGGCGGTGGGCGTCGAGGTGTTCGCGGGGGCCCGGCGTCCGGCGGTGCTGAGTTTCCCGGTCGATCGGGACCGCGAGACGTTCGTGCGGTCCGGGCTCGATCCGGCCACGGTCGCGTATCCGGTCACCCGCGATCGGCTGGCCGGTTACCGGGACGCGGCGATCGAGCTCGGGATCGACTGGTCGCAGGTGCCCGTCGGGGTGTGCCGGACGAACGACGCGGGCGAGGCGCGCTCGATGACCCGCCGGCTGTTCGAGGCCGACCCCGGGATCGACGCGGTCGCCGCGATGAGCGACCAGCTGGCGGCGGCGGCCCAGGACGAGGGGGCGCGGCGCGTCAGCGGTTGGGACGATTCGGACGTTGCGCGTCGGCACGACCTCACGACCGTGGCCCAGTCCCTGCGTGACCAGGGCGCCGCCTGTGCCACCGCCGCCCTGGGCGGCTCCGCGCCCGACCACCGCGACGCGTGGCGCTTGGTCCGCCGGGCGTCGACCGGTCAGCTCCCGTAGTGCTCGGCGATCGTGTGGAACGCGACCTTCGGCTCCCAGTGCCCGTCCTCGAACGGTTTGACGACGCCGTAGCTGGCCCGGTCGAGGTCGTCGCGGGGGTCGCCGTCCGGGCGGTGCGGGTAGTCGCGGAGGCCGAACGCGAACACGAACGTGCTGTCGACCCCCTCGGCGTCGAAGATCTCGAGTAGTTCGCGGATCGCCTCGGCCTGGCCGGCCTCGTCGCGCTCGTAGACGCCGTCCAGGTGCAGTGGCTCGGCGGTCTCGGGGTCGTTCACCACGATCTCCAGCCCGCGGGCTCCCCGGTCGGCAGCACCGCGGAACGTCGCGGCTCCGAACTCGGTGATCGCCAACGGCTTCTCGAACGCCGCGTAGGCGCGAACACCGTCGACGAATCGGTCCGCGATCTCGGCCGTGCGGTAGAGATCCACCGAGACGATGTCGAACGGGTCCCAGTTGACGCGTTCGAGCTGAACGGCCGCGTACGTGACCCGGCCGCCGAACCGCTCACGGACGACGCCCAGCGCCTGCCCGAGGAATTCGTTGACGTGCCGGGTCAGCTCGGCGAGGTGCCCGGCCAGCGACCGCGGATCGGTGAGCAGCGGCCGGACCCGCTCCGCGAGCGTCTCGCCGGGCAGGAAGCCGGGGTTCATCAGGGTCAGCTCGGCGCCGGTGACGAACACGACCTCCGCGCCGCCCGACCGGAGCTTCTCGGCCCGCTCGGCGCAGTCGGCGAAGAGCACCAGGATCTGTTCGTGGGTCAGCTCCAAAGGGTACGGCGAGTACCAGACTTCGAGGCCGAGTTCAGCTGCGATCCGGGCGGCGGCGTCGATTCGGTCGGGGTCGCCACCCGTGACGCGCACGGCGTTGCAGTGCAGCTCGTCGCGAACAGCGATGAGGTCACGGGTAACGTCGGCCAAGATCCAGCGGTCGGTGCGCGGTGTGGTGCCGTGGGTGAAGCCGGTGTCGTAGGTGATGCCTTTGGCGCGCATGGTGTCCTCCCGCTATTGGGTACTACTCGTACCTTATTTGCGAGCGGCCACGCGTCAAGTGAGAAGGTGGGGCATGCAGACCCGACGGCGAGGCGCGGCCCTGGAGGCGGCGATCCTGCGGGCCGCCGTCGACGAGCTGACCGAATCCGGCTTCGCCGGCCTCACGATGGACCGGGTCGCGCAGCGCGCGGGCACCAACAAGAACGCCATCTATCGACGCTGGCCCGATCGTGTCGCGCTCGGTCTCGCCGCCTACAAACAGATGGCCAGGGCGATCGAGCCGCCGGACACCGGCAGCCTCCGGGAGGACGCGCTGGAGACGCTCCGCCGGGCGAACCGGCATCTGAGCTCGCCGCTCGGGGTGATCCTGCGTGATCTCCTGGCCGCGGCCGGGGGTGTGACCGAGCTGCTGGGGGAACGGCCCGACGACACCCAGGGCGCGATGTGGCTGGTGATGCTGGGGCGGGCGGTTGCACGCGGTGAGGCCGCGCCGGAGGCGTTGCACCCGCGCGTGGCGACGGTGGCGATCGTGCTGCTGCGCAACGAGTTCGTCACCCGGGGCGTACCCACCGTGCCCGACGACGTCCTGGTCGAGATCGTCGACGAGGTGTACCTGCCGCTGGTCGCCGGACGCGCCGCCGGTTGAGTCGGCGGCGCGCCCGGTCGTCGTCAGAAGTGGCGGCGGAAGAAGCGCTCGGCGGACTCGATCTCGAAGCGGGGCACCTCGACGTGGCGGCCCGGGTTGGCGTGCAGCGTCTTCTCGGCCGAGCCGAGGGCCTCGAACAGCGCCAGGGCGTTCGCGCGGGGCACGAGCTCGTCGTCCCACTGCACGAGGAACTCGACCGGGACGTGGATGTCGGCGGCCCCGTCGACCGGGCCGAGCAGCCCGAGCACCGCGCAGGTGATCCGTGGCTCCGAAGCGACGAGCGGGACGCCGATCGCGGTGCCGAGCGAGACGCCCCAGAACCCGACGGGGGTGGTGATCGCCAACTCGTCGAGCGCCGCGCGCCACTCGGGCACGGCCTGCGCGGCGCGCTCGGCGTTCATCGCGGCGATGAGCGGGCCGATCGGCTCGCCGGCCGCCTTCCGCCGCCGGATCTCGTCCATCGCGCCCTCGTCGGTCGGCCGGCCGCCGTGGCCGGGAGCGTCGAGGGCGAGCACGCCGCACCCCAGCGTGCTGACGAAGTGCTCGGCGCGGGCGACGACGCCCGGAGCCTGGCTGTGCTGGCCGCCGCCGTGGGCGACGAGCACCCAGGCTTTGGGCTCGTCAACGGGCGTCCAGAGGGTGCCGGTGACGTCGTTCAAAGCGAATTTCTGCACGTTCGTACCTTTCGGGAAACAGCTCCCGTCAGGCCGATCGGCGATCGACCAAGTGGGAGCCCCAACCAATTCCAGCGGTAATGGGTCTCACCTCCTCGGGTCGTTCGCGGTCGCCGAACCCTACACCAGGGTGTGCGTGACGCCCTCCGCGGTTGTCAGCTCGTCCAGCCGGGTCCGGTCGAGGTGCGCGCAGACCACCACCGACGCACTGGCCGCGAGCGGCGCGAGCAGCCAGTGCACCGGCTGTTCGAAGGTCGCGGCGTCGACGAGGAGCCGGTCGCCGGCCCGGAGGCCCAGCTGGGCGGCGATCTCCACGGCGAGTGCGCCCCACTGCCGGTAGGTGGTGCCGTCGGCGGTGGCGGCGTCGGTCCAGCGCAGCGGCGCGGAGGACGGCAGCGTGTCGCTGAACCGTTTCGATTCGACGAGGTAGTCGCGATAGCCGGGGTGCACCCCCCGGGCGGCCAGGACGAAGCGGTGCCGGGCCGGTGGTGGTCGGTCGAGCCAGCTGCCGAGGCGCGCGGCGCTGACGAAGCTAGCGCCCAGCGGTCCGTCGTCAGGTCGGCCGAGGCCCGCGGTCGACCACGGCCGGTAGGAGACCGAGACCCCGGCGGCCCACGCGCCGAGCAGGATGCCCGCGGTGAGCCAGTGCGGCGGGAGCAGCACGGCCGCTCGATCACCGATCCGCAGACCGCACCCGGAGTGCAGGAGCCCGGCCGTACGGGCCGCCCATCCGCTGAGCTCACGCACGGTGAGTTCAGTGCGCTCCCCGGTGGAGTCGTCGTGATAGATCAGCGCGGGCCGGTCGGGCTCGGCCGGGAGCGCGGCCCCGAAGAGCTCAGGTAACGACATGCGGTCAGGATATCCTGACCGCATTCGACAGGGAAGCCTGACGGCCATAGGATGGAGCCATGTTCGCGTCACTCCTCGGGCACACCGGATCGGCGGCGCCCGGCGCGTCGGGGGTCCGTGCGGTGTGCACCTGCGGCTGGGTGGGGCCCACCGAGTACCCGCCGGGCGACGCCGCCACCTGGAGCGCGTCCGCCGACTGGGGCGTCCACATTGGTGCGGTCGCTGCGGTGATGCCTCCGGACTGGCTGCTCAACCGCTCCGACGGTCTGCGCGAGGACCTCACTGACCTGGCGCGGGAGCACCCGAAGCAGGCGCTCGGAGTGCTCGCTGCGATCGAGCGATGGCACCGCCCACTGCTGCAGCAGGCCGTCGACGCCGCCCGCGCGAACGGTTCGTCGTGGGCCGAGATCGGGACGGCGCTCGGCGTCACCAAACAGTCCGCGCACGAACGCTTCAGCGACCCCGGACGCCGTCGCGCGGCCTCCGGGTAAGGCTCAATCCACCAGCCGCGCCAGCGCGGTGAGGCTCGCGACGAGCGCCGACACGTGTTCCAGCGCGCGCCGGTGACCGAGCTCGACGGCGGCGAAGTCGGGCCCGGCCCCGGCGGCCAGCTCGTTCACCAGGTCGTGCACGTGCCCGACGAGCAGATCGGCGGCCCGCGCGCACGATGCGATCGCCATCGACGTGCCGACCAGCTGGCCGAGCGCGTCGATGTTGTGGTTCATCAGCGTGAGGTACTCGTCGACCTCGTGGCCCGGCCAGCGCAGCACCGGCTGGAGGATCCGGTACAGGTCGGCTCCGGCGCGGTGGAGCTCGGCGGCGCCCGACTCCAGCGTCTCCGCCTGCGACGCCACCACGTCCGGCGTCCCGGTGAGGCCGTGGAGAATTCCGCGCAGCGGCCGGGGTGCCGCCGGTTCGACGGCGGCGACGAGCCGGGGCGCAGGCAGGCCCGGGCCGAGGCGCGGATCGACCCACGCGCCGTCCAGGATCTCGTCGAGGAGTTCGACGAACCGGGTGCCGGGTTCGTGGAGCGTACGCGGGCCGCGGATCACGATCGTGCCGCCGCCCTCGGAGCGGGCCGGCCCGGGTAAGCCGACGGCCCACCGGCTGACCGGCTCGGTGTCCCGCCGCGACTCGACGGTCTCCCACAGGCTCTGGGAGATCAGCGCGAAGTTCTCCGCGACGTACTCGATGAGCTCGATCTGCCGGAGCGTCACCCGCTCCAGCGCCTCGGCGATCCAGCCGGCCAGCGAGCCGAACGACGTGTCGTCCCAGCGCAGCCCGGCCGACTCGGCGGCGACCTGATCGACCCGGAGACGCAGCGTCGCGACGGCCGCCGCGTGCGCGCTCAGCGTCGCGGTGTCCACTGCCCAGCCGTCGGCCATGCGCCCATCCTCGCGGCGCGCGCAAGCGGCGCACTCCTCAATCGAGGGCCCCGCTCATGCGATCGCGCAACACCCGGAACCGTTCGATCAGTTCCGGTGGCTCGTGCACGGTGAACTCGAAGCCGAGCAGCGTGACGTGGAACGCCAGGCCGTCGAGCGAGTTCGAGCCGGACCGGAGCGTGCACGAGTGGTCGTCGATCGCCTCGATCAGCCCGGCCTCGGCCGAGACCTTCGCCGCGACGCGCTCGGCGGGCGCGTGCATCGTGAACCGCGCCTGGTAGCGGTACTGCTGCACGCCGACCGCCCACGATGCGTAGGCGCCGATGTCCAGGTCGGGGGGCGTGCGCGGAACGAACCGCGGCCCGGGCGGGGTCCACGGCCGGAGCCGGTCGACGCGGAACGTCCGCCAGTCGTCGCGATCGAGGTCGAACGCGACCAGGTACCAGCGGCGCCCGGCGTGGACGAGCTTGTGCGGCTCGACCTGCCGGAGCGACTCGGTGTCGTCGTGGCTCCGGTAGTCGATCCGTAGCCGCTGGTGGTCGCGGCAGGCCGCGGCGAGCGTCGTCAGCAGATCGGCGGAGACCACGGCGACGGGACGGTTGGCGCTGACCGTGGACGCGCTGAACGCGGACACCCGATGGCGCAGGTGCGAGGGCAGGAGCTGCTCCAGCTTCAGGAGCGCGCGCACGGACGTCTCCTCGATGCCGGCGACCGAGCCGTTCGCCGCGGTGCGCAGCCCCACGGCCACCGCGACGGTCTCCTCGTCGTCGAGCAGCAGCGGCGGCATGCTGCTCCCCGCGCCCAGGCGGTACCCGCCGATGTTGCCGACCGTGCCGTGCACCGGGTAACCGAGCTCGCGTAGCCGGTCGACGTCACGGCGGACCGTCCGCACGGTGACGCCGAGCCGGTCGGCCAGCTGTGGCCCGGACCAGTCCTGGTGCTGCTGCAGGAGCGAGAGCAGCCGGAGGAGGCGCGCGGACGTTTCGAGCATGCGTTGATTCTCGCGCGCAACGAGGACAGAAGCTGACCTCATTGGCGAGAAGAGTCGGAGGCATGAAACCTTTCCGCACCGAATTTCCGCAGGCTGACCTCGACGACCTCCGGACCCGGCTGACGAACACCCGCCGGCCGTCGCAGGTGCCCGACGTCGGTTGGGCGCGTGGGGTGCCGGTCTCCTGGCTCGACGAACTGCTCGCCCAGTGGGTCACGCACGATTGGCGGGCGACCGAGGCCCGGCTCAACGCGTACCCGCAGTTCGTCACCGAGATCGACGGGCAGTCGATCCACTTCCTCCACGTGCGGTCGTCGCACGCGGACGCGTCGCCGCTGATCCTGCTGCACGGGTGGCCCGGCTCGATTCTGGAGTTTCTCGACGTCATCGAGCCGCTCACCGCAGCCGGTTACCACCTGGTGATCCCGTCGCACCCGAACTTCGGTCTCACCGGTCCGGCCGGAGCGGGCTGGGACAGCCACCGGATCGCGTCGGCCTACGCGGTGCTGATGGCCCGGCTCGGCTACGACCGGTACTTCGCACAGGGTGGGGACTTCGGCGCGTTCGTCGCGCCCGATCTCGGCCGGGTGGACGCCGAGCACGTGGCGGCGGTGCACGTGAACGCGGCGACCGTGGGGTTCATCCCGTTCGAGGAGCCGGAGGGGGAGTTCACCGATACGGAGAAGGCGCGGCTGGAGCGTCGGCAGCAGTTCATGGACGACGGCAGCGGCTACTTCCAGATCCAGGCGAGCCGGCCGCACACGCTGGGCTTCGGGCTCGCCGACTCGCCGGCCGGGCAGCTCGCGTGGATCGGCGAGAAGTTCCACGACTGGGCGCACCCGGCGGGCTCGATCGCCGCGGCGCACGTGCTGGACCACGCGACGCTCTACTGGCTCACGAACACCGGGGCGTCGTCGGCGCAGATGTACTACGAGTCGATGCATTCCGGGCGGTGGCCGACGCCGTCGTCGGTGCCGACCGGCGTCGCGAACTTCGCCGAGGACGTCGCGATCCGGAAGTACGCCGAGCCGCTGAACAACATCGTGCACTGGGCCGAGTACGACCGGGGTGGCCACTTCGCGGCCCTGGAGGTGCCGTCGCTCTTCGTCGAGGAGGTCAGCGGCTTCTTCGGCTCACGAGAGGTCGGGAGCCGGATCGGTGCGTAGGCGGCTGTAGAGCAGGCCGTCGCGCCACTCGCCGTCGGCGAACTCCGCGGCCCGGACGCGGCCCTCCAGCTGGAAGCCGGCCTTCACCAGCGACTTCTGTTCGGCGATGTTCTCCACCCGGGTGCCGGCCTGGATCCGCTGGACCGGTCCGTGGTCGAACAGGTAGTCGCAGAGCATGGCCTGGGCGCGCCAGCCGATGCCCTGCCCGCGCCGCTCCGGTACGACGACGATGCCGATCTCCCAGCTCAACCTAGGTGCGCCGATCGACGACGTGCGCCAGTTGAGTAGGGCGACGGCGTCGGGGCCGCGCTCGGCCACGAGCCAGCTGTTGGACTCGCTGAAGTACCCGTCCGAAGCGAGCCGGCGGGCGGGCTGGCCCGGATCGTCGAACCCGGGCCAGCCCGGACCCCAGAACTCGGGATCGGTGCGGAGCCGCTGGAACAGGACGAGATCCTTCTCGGCGACCGGGCGGAACCGTAAGTCGTCCATCAACCCTCCTCAGGGTGGGTACATCGTCGAACGTGTGTTCGTAAGCTGTGGTCATGCGAGTGGTCCGGCACTGGTGGAACCAGCAGTGGGGGCGGCTGGGGCGCCGTGACGTCTACGTACGCGGTGACGGCACCCGGTTCGAGGTCGAGGTGGCCCAGGGCGGCGCGGAGGGCCGGCGGTGGCTGGCGCTGTTCGACAGCCTCGACGAGGCGGTCGATGAGGCCGAGAAGCACCTCCGCGACCCCCACGACAGCTGGCGGGACGTCAGCGACGCGCACGCGTAGACCCCGGGGCGGCCAGGCCGCGGAGCAAGGCGTTCAGGCCGTCGGTGAATTCCTCGTCGGCGGGCAGGCTCAGCGCGCGGCGCGCGTTCGCGCTGGTGTGGGGGAACTCGTCCGGGTGCAGTTCGGCCAGTGCCCGGGTGCCCGCTCCGGACAGGGGGCCGAGGTGCTCAAGCTGCATCGCGCCGACCAGATAGCTGAACACCGCCCGCACCGCGACGACGCGCTCCCGGTCGGCGAACCCGGCCTCGGTGAGCACGGCGAGCAGCGACTCGGCCCAGCGTAGGGCGCCGGGCGAGCGGTGCCGGTGGGTGAGCGTCAGCGTCACCGCGGCCGGGTGGGCGGCGAACGCGGCGCGGACCCGCTCGGCCAGCGCCACGACCTGCGTTTCCCAGGCTCCGGTCGGCGGCCGGGTGTCGACGGTGCCGAAGACGTGGTCGACCACCAGTCGTTCGAGCTCGTCCCGGTCGGCCACGTAGCGGTAGAGGCCCATCGGGCTCATTCCGAGTTCGGCGGCGACCGTGCGCATGGAGAGGTCCCGCCGGTCGGCCACCGCGAGGGCGGCGACGGCGAGCTGATCGGTGGTGAGAGACCGAGGTCGAGGCATGGCCTTGACAGCGTACGGCTTACGCTTACCGTTGTAAGCGTAAGCCGTACGCTAACGAGGAGGCGGCGATGGTCGTGACCGTGTTCGGTGAGCCCGTGAGCCTCCGGCCCACCGAAGGATTCGTTCATCTGCAGTTCCGGCGGTTCGCCGGGTGCCCCGTCTGCAACCTGCATCTGCGGACGATCGTCGAGCGCCACGACGAGCTCGTCGCCGCCGGTGTGCACGAAGTCGTCGTGTTCCACTCGCCCGCGGACGAGCTGCGGAAGCACGCGACGGGGTTACCGTTCGCCCTGGTCGCGGACCCGGACAAGACGTTGTACCGCGAGTGGGGGGTCGAGTCGGGGCGTCGGGCGCTGCTGAACCTCGCCGTGTGGCCGGTGATCGCGCGGTCGGTCGTCGCCGGGATCCGTCGCCGGGACCGGATGCCCGCGTTGTCCCAGCCGGGTGGCCGGCTCGGGCTGCCCGCCGACTTCTTGATCGCTCCCGGCGGGGCGGTGGTGGCGTCGAAGCGCGGTACGCACGCCTACGACCAGTGGTCGGTGGACGAGATCCTCGAGCACGCCTCGACTTTGGTCTAGGGGCGGACTACCTGTGGGCGCTGAGGACGGGGTGGGGCTCGGCTGAACCTGGGGATGCGCCGGCGGAGAGCCGGGCGGAACCTGGGAGGAGTCACCGATGTCCCGTCGAAGGCGAATCGCCGCCGTGGTCGCGCTGGGGGTACTGGCGCCGTGGGCCGCGGAATGCTCGTGGGGCGGGTTCGCGCTCCGCGACTACCCGCTCGTGGTGGTGTTCCTCGGTCCGCTCTACGGCGGCGCGGCGATCCTCGTCCGCGAAGCGGTCCGGCGCGCCGGCCTCGGCTGGCCGTCGATCGCGCTGCTCGGAGCCGCGTTCGGCGTGTACATGGCCGGGTTGGTCGATCAGTCCCTGTTCAACCCGAGCTACCTCGACGACACCGAGTACGCCGGTCTGATCCGTGACCCGGCCCTGACCCGGCTGCCGGGCCTCGGGCTCAGCGTCGGCGACGCGTTCAACTACGTCGGCAACCACATCGTCCTGAGCATCGGTCTGCCGATCGCGGTCGTGGAGTCGATCGTCGGGGCCGAGGGGCGTCGTGAGCCGTGGCTCGGTCGGTGGGGGCTCGGCGGCGTCGGTGTGCTGTTCGTGCTCGGGAGCCTGCTGATCCACTCCGACGCCGCCAAGGGCTTCACCGCCGCGCCGCATCAACTCGGGGCGGCGGTGGCGATCGTCGTCGTGCTCGTCGTGCTGGCGTTGGTCCCGGGCCGGCTCGCGTGGAGTTGGCCGCAGCCGAAGGCCTGGGAACGGGGGGAGGAGCGGCGGGCGCCGTGGGCGATGTGGAGCGCGGTGGTCGCCCTGGCGGCGGCGGCCAGCGTGGACCTCGTCCCGGGTTGGGCCGGCGTCGCGATCAACGCCGGGGCGATCCTGGTCGCCGTCGTCGTGATCGTCCGCTGGTCCCGGCTCCCCGGCTGGAGCCAGCGACACGTGCTCGCGGCGTTCTCCGGCCCGCTGGTGCTGTCCGCCGTCGTGGCGTACGTCGTGCCGAACTACGACCCCGCGTCCCCGGCCGAGGCGATCCTCGGCGACGTCACGATCACGGTGGTCACGGTCGCCTTGCTGACCACGGCTTTCCTCCGGCTGCGCCGCGAAAGCCGACCCGAGGTCGACCAGTACGTACCAAAATAACCAGGATTTCGGGCTCTTGTGGTTATCGTCAGCGGGCGTCGGTGCTCCGGGCGATGCCGGTCGACTGGTTGCGCTGTTTCAGCCGATCGACCGGCTTCGGGGCCGATAACCGCTTGAGTCTCCAGCCGGTGGAGACCGCACGCTGTTCGCGTGGACGACCTGTACTCGATCGGTGAACTGGCCCACCGGACCGGCCTGTCGGTCCGGACCATCCGGTTCTACGCCGACGCCGGTGTCGTGCCGGCGACCGCACGCAGCGCCGCCGGTTACCGGCTGTACGACGTCGACGCCGTCGCGCGCCTGGAGCTGGTCCGCACGCTGCGCGACCTCTGGCTCGACCTCGCGACGATCCGGCGGGTCGTCGACCGGCGGGTGTCGCTCGCCGAGGTCGCCGCGGCGCACGGCGACGCGCTCGACGTCCAGATCCGCACCCTGACCGCCCACCGCACGGTGCTGTCGCTGATCGCGGCCCGTGGCACCGATCCCTCGGAGGTTCCCCTCATGCACCGACTGGCCCGGCTCTCCGCCGCCGAGCGCAACCGACTCGTGACGACGTTCGTCGAGGAGACGTTCGGCGACCTGGACGCCAACCCGGAGTTCGTCGAGATGATGCGCGCGGCGCTGCCGGAGCTGCCCGACGACCCGAGCGCCCAGCAGCTCGACGACTGGGTCGCGCTGGGTGAGCTCATCCAGGACCCGCGGTTCCGGGCCGCGGCCCGCCGCGCCGCCGAGCACCAGGCCGCCGAGCGGGCGGCCGGCGACCGCACCGGGCTGCACGGTGCGCTGACCGGGAACGTGCTCGCGCTCGTCGGCGACGCCGTCGCGGCCGGCGTCGACCCGGCGTCCGCGGCGGCGAAACCCGTGGTCGACGACGTGCTGGCCGCCTACGCCTCCGAGTTCGGCGCCGTGCACCCGGAAGCGCTGATCACGCGCCTGGAGATCGGTGGCGACCCCTACGCCGAGCGTTACTTCCAGCTCCTGTCGCGCGTCAACGGCTGGCCCGAGCCCCCGTCGATGCAACCGGCCGTGCGGTGGCTGACCGCGGCGCTGCGCGCGTCAGCTCCGGAGAGCGTCGTGCACCACCAACGCGATCTGGACGCGGTTCGCCGCGTCGAGTTTGGTGAGTAGGCGGGACACGTGCGCCTTCACGGTCGGCAGGCTCATCCGCAGCTCAGCGGCGATCTCGGCGTTCGAGCCACCACGCCCCACCGCGAGGGCGACCTCCCGCTCCCGAGCCGTGAGCCGATCGAGCAGCACGCGCGCGTGGCCACGTCGGGGAGCGGTTTCGGCCAGGTGCTCGATCAGCTGCTTGGTCACCGATGGCGACAACATCGCGTCGCCGGCCACGACCGTCCGCACGGCCTGGATCAGCTCCCGCGGCGGCGTGTCCTTGAGCAGGAACCCGCTGGCGCCGGCCCGCAGGGCACGCAGCACGTAGTCGTCGGCGGAGAAAGTCGTCAGCACGATCACGTGCGGGCCGCTCGTTCGTGACCGCAGCCGCTCGGTCGCGACCAACCCGTCGACGTTCGGCATCCGGATGTCCATCAGCACGACGTCCGGTGAGTGCGCGTCCACGACCCGGGCCGCCTCGGCTCCGTCCGCGGCCTCGGCGACGATCGTGATGTCGGGGGCGGCGGCCAGCAGCAGCCGTAACCCGGCCCGCACCAGCGGATCGTCGTCGACGATGGCCAGTCGGATCACGTCGGCCAGGGCAACCACCCCTCCAGGCGGAAGCGGCCGTCGGCGTCGGAGCCGTGCTCCAAGCGACCGCCGGCCAGCGCGAACCGTTCGCGTAACCCGACGAGACCCAGCCCGGCGCCGGGCACCGCGGAGTGCGGCGTCAGCGGAAGCGGGTTCGTGATCCGCACCTGCAGGCCCTCGCCCGGCGCGCCCGAGACCCGCACGTCCGCGACCGTGTGCGGCGCGTGCTTGCGGACGTTCGTCAGCCCTTCCTGCACCAGCCGGTACACGGTGCGGCCGGCGGTGGCCGGCACCAGGGCGTCGACCGCGCAGTCGTAGGAGACCTCGGTGCCCGCGGTGCGTGCCGTCTCGACCAGCTCCGGCAGGTCACCGAGGTCGGGCTGGGGCCGTTCACCGCCGCCGTTCGCGGGCTCGGCCCGCAGCACCCCGATGATCTCGCGGAGGTCCTCCAGCGCCTCGTGCGTGTTGCTGCGGATCACGCCGGCCGCCTCCGCGATCTCCTCCCGACGCGCGTCGACGCGGATCTCCAGCGCGCCCGCGTGCAGGCTGAGCAGCGACAACCGGTGCGCCAGGATGTCGTGCATCTCGCGGGCGATGCGGGTGCGCTCGGTGAGCCTGGCCTGATCGACGCGCAGGTGCTGCTCGGCCTCCAGCTGGGTGGCCCGGTCACGCAACGACTGGACCAGTTGCCGCTGCGCCCGCACGGCCGACCCCCAGCCGACCGCGGCGGCGAGGCACGCACCGCGCAGCGCGAAGTCGACCCAGATCGGGAACGCCGGGTCGCGGTGCAGCACGAAGAACAGCGGCACGGTCGCGAGGTTCGCGGCGGCCACGGCCAGCGCCACCCGCGCCCGGTGCGCGACGGCGACGCTGAACACCGCCACGGTGATCGGCGCGCTCGCCGCACCCACCACGACCCCGATCGGCGTGAACGCCAGCGCCAGCGCGAGCGGCCACCGCGTACGCCACCAGAGCGCGACGCAGCAGGCGCCTGCCGTCGCCGCGGCCAGGTACCAGGGCAGGAACGGCGGGTCACCGAACCGCGCCAGGAACGCGGTGGCACACAGCGTCACCAGGACCGTGGTGCCGTCCCGGAGCCGTGTCACGAGTTCAGGGTAGGTGCGCGGGGTGCGCCGGGGCAGTGCCGGAAGGACCTGTCGACCCACTACTTCGGTAGGGGCCCGACCGCGTACGGCGGCCGATGTGCCGGTGCCGGGCGGTCGTCGAGTCTCGGAGCCATGATCGACGTCCACGAACTCACGAAGCGCTACGGCGACCGGCTCGTCGTCGACAACGTCTCGTTCCGCTGCGAACCCGGCACCGTGACCGGTTTCCTCGGTCCCAACGGCGCCGGCAAATCGACCACGCTGCGCCTGCTCTGCGGTCTGGGGCGGCCGACGTCCGGCGAGGCGCTTGTCGGCGGCGTGCCCTACCGCGAGCTGCCCGATCCGGGGCGCCGCGTCGGAGTGCTGCTCGACGCGTCCGCCCAGCACGGCGGCCGGACCGGGCGCGAAGTCCTGGCGCTGTCGGCCGCGGTCCTCCGGGTCGACGCCGATCGGGTGGACGCGCTGCTCGACGAGGTCGGGCTGGCTGACGCCGCCCGTCGGCGGGTCCGCGGTTACTCGCTGGGCATGCGCCAGCGGCTGGGCGTCGCGCACGCGTTGCTCGGCGATCCCGAGGTGCTGATCCTCGACGAGCCGGCCAACGGGCTCGACCCGGAGGGCATCTGGTGGATGCGCGGCCTGGTGCGTTCGTACGCGGACCGGGGCGGCACCGTGTTGCTGTCGTCGCACCTGCTCGCGGAGGTCGACCGGAGCGCCGACCGGCTGGTCGTCATCACCAGGGGGCGGATCGTCGCCCAGGGCACGCGCGACGAACTCGGTGGCGACGACCTGGAAGCGATGTTCCTGCGGTTGACCGGAGTGACGTCGTGACGTTCGGAGTCGAGCTGCGCAAGGCCGTGGACACCCGCGCGGCCGCGGCCCTGCTGGCGACGATCGGGGTGCTCGTCGCGGCCGTGACGGGAGCGCAGCTGGCGTTCGCCGACGACCGCACCTGGGCGTCGGTGGTCGCGAACGCGCAGCAGCCCGTGTCGGTGCTGACGCCGCTGCTGGGGTTGTTGCTGGTGACCGGTGAATGGTCCCAGCGCACGGCACTGACGACGTTCGTGCTGGTGCCGGTTCGCTCCCGGGTCGTCGTGGCGAAGTTCCTGGCCGCGAGCGTGCTCTCGCTGCTGGTGACGGCGGCGGGGTTCGCGATCACGTTCGTGTTGCTGCTCGGCAGCGAGTGGCGGTTCTCCGGTTCGGTGGTGCTGCAGCTGACGCTCGTGAACTGGTTGACGACGATGTTCGGCACGTCGTTCGGGCTGCTGCTGTGGCACTCGGCCCCGGCGATCGTCGTGTACTACGTGGTGCCGTTCGGGTGGACGTTCGTCGGGCGGATCGTGCCCGGCCTGGAGCGGGTGTCGCCGTGGCTCGACATCGGGCAGTCGCGGACGCCCCTCGCCGGGCCGGGGGTCGAGGCCGGCGAGTGGGCCCAGCTCGGCACGTCGTCGCTGCTCTGGATAGCGCTGCCGGCCGCCGTCGGCGTCCTCCGCCTGAACCGGGCCGACCTCAGCTGACCCGGGGCGTGGGGCGAAGACCAACTGGCGGAACGTGGCTACTGAGCATTCGATCTCGGCGTCCACGTCCCGTGCGTCGGAGCGGATGACGTCGAACCGGCCGCCGTTCACGGTGGTGACCAGCCGATCGTCGTCGAGCAGGAGCGCGCACCGCACGGACACGTCACCCGCGGCGGTCGGATCGAACGTCGTCCGCAGGGCCAGGGCCAGCGCGTCGACGGACAACTCCGCGGTGGAGGTGAGTGCGGTGCGGCTTCCCCACCGCGACAACTCGACGAGCGCGGGCCCGAGCGCGTAGCCGCTCCCGGTGAGCTCGTAGACCGCCGCGCGCGTCGGCGGGCCGAGCTGCCGGCGCCGCAGCACCTCGGCGTGTTCCAGCTCGCCGAGTCGCTGCGTCAGCATGCTCTGACTCGCGCCGGGCAACCCGTATGGGTCGTCGTCCGTGGCCGAGACCCTGCTCACCTCCACCGAGCTCGCCCGGCTCGCGTTGCGTCCGAGCTGGGTCGGCGTGCTCGACTTCGAGACCCGGTTCCCGGGCCCGCCGGCCGGGGGATCGGCATGACGACGTACGGGCTCGTTCCCGGCGCTGGTGGGAGCGCCCATCCTCGAACAGCGGGGGCACACGGCGGTCGGGGAGCGCGACGACCTCGTGCTGGTGGGTCAGTCGATGGGTGGGTTCACCGTGCCGCTCGTCTGCGACCGCGTCCCGGTCGCTCGGTTGATCCTGGTCAACGCGATGATCCCGACGCCGGGCGAGAGCGGAGGGGAGTGGTGGACGGCGACCGGGCAGGGTCCGGCCCGGCGTGAGCTCGACGTGCGCGACCCGGATGCGGAGTTCGACCCGGCCGTGACGTTCCTGCACGACGTGCCGGCGGACGTCGTCGCCACCGGCGCGGACGAGAACCTGGAGCAGTCGGGCACGCCGTTCGCGAAGCCGTGGCCGCGGCGCGCCTGGCCGGACGTGCCCACCCGCGTGATCGCCGGTCGCGACGACCGGCTGTTCCCGGTCGACTTCCAGGTGCGCGTCGCGCGGGAGCGGCTCGGCCTCACGCCGGAGATCGTGCCCGGCGGGCACCTGGTCGCCCTGAGCTACCCGTCCGAACTCGCCGCCGCAATACAGTCGGACCGTGGCGACGATCGTTGAGCTGGCCTCCTATCCGGTGAAGTCGTGTGCGGCCGCGCCGGCCGGGTCGCTCGCTATCGGTCCGGCCGGACCGGCGCACGACCGCGCGTTCCTGGTCACCGACGCCGACGGCGACTTCCGCACGCAGCGGGCGGTGCCGCGGCTGGCGGTGATCCGTCCGACGGTCGCCGAGGACGGCACGACGCTGACGCTGCGCGCGCCCGGTGTCGAGCCCTGCGTGGTACCCATCGACCTGGCGGGCCCGAGAACGCCGGTGTCGCTGTTCGGCGACCCCTACACCGGTATCGACCAGGGCGACGACGTGGCCGGCTGGCTCGGCACGGTGCTCGAGGGCACCTACCGGCTGATGCGGGTGCCGCCCGAGCACGACCGCGTCACCAAAGGGGAGACCGACGGCACCGCGAGCTACGCCGACAGTTCGCCGCTGATGCTGCTGTCCCGCGCTTCCCTCCGGGGCCTCCAGGACCGGCTGGGTCACGAACTGCCGATGACCCGGTTCCGGCCGAACATCGTCGTCGACGGGTGGGACGAGCCGCACGCCGAGGACCGGCTCCGGCGTTTCCGGGTGGGCGACGCGGAGCTGGCGTTCGCCAAGCTCTGCCTGCGGTGCGCGGTGGTCACCGTGGACCAGGAGACCGGCCGGAAACGCGGCCCGGAGCCGCTGCGCATGCTCGCGACCTACCGCCGCGTACCCGGAGGCCTGGCGTTCGGCGTCAAGATCTCGGTGGTGCGCGGGGGCAAGATCTCGGTCGGGGACGCACTCGAGGTGGACGCTTGGGCCGATCCGACCGCTGCCCGCGACTGAGAAGGCGCCTCCACGGACCCGAGCGTTACACAATGGTCCAATGCAGACCTTCCTCGAGACCGAGCGCCTGGTGCTGCGCCGGGCCACGTCCGAAGACCTCGACGCTCTCGTCGAGCTGAACAGCGACCCGAAGGTGACCTGGTACGTCACCGGCGGACGGCCGACGCCGCGGCACGTGCTCCGCGACGAGGTGCTGCCGCGCTGGTTCTCGTTCTACGAGCAGTACCCCGGATTCGGCTACTTCCCGGCGATCGAGAAGGCCACCGGTGACTTCCTCGGCTGGTTCCTGCTGCGCCCCAACGACAAGCCGGTCCGCGCCGACGGCACGACGCGCGAGGGCATCGAGCTGGGGTACCGGCTGCGGCGGGAGTCGTGGGGCCGGGGCTACGCCACCGAGGGCGCGAAGGCGCTCGTCGACAAGGCGTTCACCGACCTCGGTGTCGAGCGGGTGTTCGCCGAGGCGCTCGCCGTCCACGGTGCGTCGCGGCGGGTGATGGAGAAGGCCGGGCTGCGCTTCGTCCGCTCCTGCTACGACAACTGGCCCGACAAGATCCCCGGCGACGAGAAGGGCGACGTCGAGTACGCGATCACCAGGGACGAGTGGGCGGCTAACGCGGCGGGCGCGGCGTCTCGGTGACGCTGATCCGGTTCATCTTCTCGCCGTCCCAGCGGTACCTCTCGATCTGCCAGGCACCGCCCTCGTACCGCAGCTCCAGCCGGATCACCTGGTCGGCGATCGTCACCACCGGCACGACGTAGGCCTGCTCGGCGTAGAGGGACTCGAGCGGCTCGGGACCGCCCCGCTCGTTGCTGGTGAACGCCGCGACCACCCAGCGGCTCTCCGGGCCGCCGACGTCCGCGTCGCCGTGGCATTCGACGACCACCACCGCGTCGTCGCGGCCGTCGCCGGTGAAGTCGCCGTATGCTGGCTCGCCGATCGAGTACTGCCAGGGCGCGAACGTCGCTGTGCCGTCGGTGAACTGCACTCGCCGGTGCGGGCAGCCGTCGTTGGCGGGCAGGTTCATGATCGAGTTGGCCCAGTCGATGCGCCAGTCGTCCGGGACCTCCCGATCCGCCGGGCTCGCGGAGCCCGTGGCCGGGAACGAGGGCTGGGGCAGGGTGGCCGAGGAGGTCCGGGCCGGGCCGGCCGGCTGCAGCCGTGCGGGCTGCTCGGGCCAGAACCCCACCACGACGGCTGCGACGATCAGCACCAGCGCTCCGGCCACCGCGCCGCGCCGACGCCGCCGGTGGGCCGCGGCTCGCGCCCTCGCGGCCACCGGCCCGGCGCCCCGGTACGGCTCGTCCGCCGCTCCCCGCAGGTCGTGGAGGTGCTCGACAACGTCGTCGCTCATCGCGTCGTCCCCCGTTCCAATGGAGTGTCGCCGAGTTGGGTCGCCAGCGCCGCTCGCCCGCGGTGCAGCCAGGACTTCACCGTTCCGTCGGCGACCCGCTCGCTCGCCGCGATCTCGGCCACCGGCAGGTCGGCCAGGTAGTGCAGGACGATCGCCCGGCGGTGGTTCGGCGGCAACGTCGCGAGCGCCGCGACCAGGGCCACGTGGGCCGGGTCGGGCGACGGCACCACCGGTTCCTCGCGTTGCCCGGCCAGGAACGCCAACGCTCGCCGGGCGCGACGCCACCGGCTGATCGCCAGCCGCCAGGCCACGGTGCGCACCCAGGCGGCCGGATCGTCGTAGCCGCGGATCTTCGGCCAGTGGGCCCAGCCTCGTGAGAACGCCTCCTGCACCAGCTCCTGGGCCTCGCCCCGGTCGCCCGTGTAGGCGTAGAGCTGTTTGCACAGCGAGGGAAAGTGCGCGGCATAGAAGTCCGCGAACTCCGTCTCCACCGGCGACCCCCGATCGTCGAGCGGCTCTTACCAGGGAACACGCCCGAGCTACTCGTCGGTTGCAGCCGACTCCCGGAATCGGAGGTACTCGTCCAGTGTGGCCGCGGCGAACAGCATCGCGCGACCTCGATCCGTGAGGCGGTCGCGCCAGCCGGCCAGGGAGGACGCCAGCGCCTCGACGCTTCCCGCCTCCCGTACCCGGGACACCACGGTGGCGATGTGTCCGAGCAGGTAGCCGCCGCGGCGCAGGAGGTGAGCGAGCTCGGCGTCCCGGACGTCCTCCGGCCGGTAGAACCGGTAGCCGGCCCGGTCACGCGGTGGCACGAGGATGCCCGCGCGCTCCCATTTCCGCAGTGTCGCCGGGCTCACGTCCAGCCGCCGGGCGACCGCGCTCACCGGCAACACCTGCTCCGACCGCGCCTCGGACGACGTCAGCAGCCCGATGGCGGCCGAGACGGCATTGAGCGTCTCCCGGTCGCGCAGCAGCAGGGCGTGGCTGCGGTCGACGGCGCGCAGGGCGTCGTCGACCGCGTCGGCGTTCACCGAACGGAGGATTTCGCCGCCGGTCGGGTAACCATGGGCGGGGAGCTGCGCGAGGAACGCGCGCAGCGCGTGAGCGTGCAGATCGGTGTAGATCCGGTACCCGGACTTCGTGCGTGAAGCGGGCGGGAGCACACCGCGCTGCTCGTAGTTGCGCACCGCCTGCGCGGTCAGACCGTGTTCGCGGGCCAGCTCGACCGGCCGGTAGGTCTGTACTCCCGGTTGAGGTTTCAGGGCACGGCTCCCAGGTGATACGCGGCAAAGCCTCAACCGCTCGTTCAACGATACGGTTCAAGGGTATGGATACCGCACTAGAAGCTCTGCTGGCGAACGAGCCCACCGTTCTGGGGCTCGGGGAACCGAGTCACGCCGTTCCCGCGTTCCAGGGGGAGCGCAACGAGATCTTCGCCGCGTTGGTCGAGCGTGGCTTCCGCTCGATCGCGTTGGAGACCGACCGGGTCGCGGCGATCGCGATCGACGACTACGTCAGCGGTCGCGCCGACTCGTACGATCCCGACGCGTTCAGCCACGGCTGGGGCGGGCTCGACGGCAACCGCGAGCTCGTCGAGTGGATGCGCGCGTACAACGCGTCCCACCCGGACCCGCTGACCTTCTACGGCATGGACGCCGTCACCGAGACGGTCAGCGCGCCCAGCCCACGCCGCTACCTGCGTGAACTCTGCACCTACGTGGCGCAGGAACGCTGGGACGACCTCGACGAACTCCTCGGCGACGACGAGCCCTGGGACGAGGTGTTCGACCCGTCGGCCTCGCTGGGCGGCTCGGACCGCGCCAAGACCCTGCGAGCCTCGGCCGACGATCTGATCGGCGCGCTGTACGCGTCGGCTCCGCGCCTGATCGCGGCGACGTCGGTGCGGGCCTGGCACCGGGCTCACACCTGCGGCACCGCCGCCGTCAACCTGCTGCGCTACCACGCGCAGGTCGCGATCGAAGGCCCCGACCGCCTCACCCGGATGTCGGCTGTCCGGGACGCCTGGATGGCGCAGAACATGCTCGACATCCGCGTGATCGAGCAGCACCGCGGCCCGACGCTCCTGCATGCGCACAACCGCCACGTGCAGCGGAACACGAGCCGGATGCGGATGGGCGCGGAGGAACTGGAGTGGGCGAGCGCCGGCTCGATCCTCTCCGCGTTGCTCGCCGACCGCTACGCGGTCGTGCTCGGGAGCCTCGGCGCGAGCCCGGCGCTCCGCCTGGCGGCTCCTCCCGCCGGCACCTACGAACACGCTCTGGACGCCCGGCGCGAGCGGTTGATCAGCGGGGCCACCGCCCGCGAGGTGACCGTGGGCCTGGAGCGGCGCGGCGATTCGCCGAACCAGATGTACTTTCCGCTCGACGCGGACGACATCGCGTCCGCGGATGCGTTCCTGCACGTGGCCGTGGCTCCGGGAGAGGCGCCCGACCCCAACGAGACCGTGTCGGAGCTGGCCCGCAACATCGCCGCCGGGTGGGCCGGGCTGATCAGCCGCCGGCCCGACGTGCGGCAGCTGTACGTCGAGTACGACTCGGAGGCGCCCGAGAGCAACTGGGGCAACTACTTCTTCTACGTCGGCGAGGAGCAGCAGTACCAGCCGTTCGCGACCGTCGTCATCCGGAACATGCCGGGCTTCGACGAGGAGTCACGGCTGGACCGGCCCGACGTCGTTCGGCTCAACCTCCACGTCGGACGCCAGGAGTTCGAGCGTCTGTTCGGTGCCGCGGACGGGTTCGACTACTCGACCGTCGACGAGATCCTGCCGCACCCGGTCTACGCCACCCAGGGCTGGGTGTGCGTGCTCAACCCCGAGCGGACGTTCGCCGAGGTGGACCGGTTGATCGGCGTGGCCCACGCGAACGCGGTGGCGCGCCGGGATCGACGGGAGTCGTCTCACCGGGCGGAGTGAGACTTCCCGACCTCCAGCAGCGTGATCACGACGGCCGCGACTCCCAGGATCACCAGCGGGACGATCCAGAGCGCCGCGCCGGGGTCGTCGCCGAGGACAAAGCGCAGCAGCCCACCGCGGCGGCCACCGAACGCGTACCGGACCAGCGGCACGACGCCGAGCGAGAAGCCGACGAGGCCGGCGAAGCCTTGCCAGGCGTCGAGGGTCTTGTTCCGGGCCATGGGGCCTCCCCTTCAATGCGGTCGCATTGATATTATGGGACGGTGCCGAGAACCGCCGACCACGAGCAGAATCGCCGGACGCTGAGCCGGGCCACGTGGGACCTGATCGCGGGCGGCGGGATGGAGGCCGTCTCGCTGCGGACGGTGGCCGCGCGGGCCGGTGTCTCCATGGGGCGGGTGCAGTACTACTTCAAGACCAAGGACGACCTGCTGCTGTACGCGCTGGAGGACGCTCACGTGCGGATGAGTGCGCGGATCGACGCCCGGATCTCGGACGACGATCCGCGCACCGCGCTGCTCGCCGTCCTGGAGGAGCTACTCGGCGGCGACGCCGAGACCCGGGACGCGATCCGGGTGCACCTCGCGTTCGCGGCACGGGCCCAGGAGAACGAGCGGCTCGCCGCGGTGCTCGTCGAGGGCGACGACGAGCTGCTGGCGCTGGCCGTGCGCGTCGTCGGCCTGGCCCGCGACGCCGGGGCCGACGTGGATCCGGAGTTGGACGGGCAGGCGCTGTGGGTGCTCGCCCGGGGCCTGGGGGTGGACGTGGCCCTCTACCGGCTGCCGATCGAGCGGGCCCGCGCGGTGCTGGCCCACGCGGTGGGGCGGCTAGCGCCACTCGTGGGCTAGCACCGACCAGATCTCGATGTCGTCGCGCCGGCCGTGGAACAGGTAGTGCTCACGCAGAACGCCGTCGCGCTGCATGCCCAGTCGCTTCGCGACCGCGATGCTGGCGTCGTTGCCCGACGACACCTGCCACTCCACCCGGTGGATCCCGCGCTCGTCGATCGCCCAGTCGATGATCGTCCGGGCGGCGCGGGTGACGAGCCCCCGGCCGGTGGCCGACGGCTGGAGCCAGCAGCCGGCCTCGGCGTACCCGCGCGGCACGTCCATCACCCGGAAGAGCACCCCGCCGACGAGCTCGTCGTGCAACCAGATGCCGTAGATGCGTCCGGTGTCCGCCGCGGCCTTCTCGGCGTAGTCCTGCAGGAACGCCTTCGCCGACGCCGGGTCGGTCACCGCGTCGGCGAGCCGGATCCAGCGGCCGATCGACTCCCGGCCGCGGTCGACGTTCGCCAGGAGTTGGTCGGAGTGCCAGGGTTCGAGCGGGCGCAGTTCTGCGCCGTCGCCGAGGGGTGTCGCGAACATCCCCCGATCCTGTCAGGGCCGCTCAAGCCGTTTCCGCTGCTCGTCGGTGAAGGTCAGCGTCGCCGCGCGCGGCGGCCAGGTGCATCGCGCCGACCCGGGGCGTCACCCGCCGGTGACCTCCTGCTGGATGCGCGGGAACTGGTCCGCCATGGCCTCGGCCAGGGCCTGGGCGGCGGACAGCGGGCGCACCATGACCGTGAAGTCGTCGATCAGGCCCTCGTCGTCGAGGTGCAGGAAGTCGCAGCCTTCGATCTCTTTGCCCTGCACGGTGGCCCGGAAGACCAGCGAGTGGTCGCGACCGTCCGCACTGGACATCTCGCGGACGTAGCGGAAGTCCTCGAAGACACGGAGCACGGCACGCAGGATCGCGGCGGTGAGCGGCTTGCCGGCGTACGGCTTGAACGCGACCGGGCTGTGGAACACCACGTCGTCGGCGAGGAGCGCTTCGACCGCCTTGGCGTCCCCGGCCTCGGCTGCCTTGCGGAACGCTTCCACGGTGCCTCCTCGGGTGATCGACCGGTCGAGTATCTCTCAGCCACCGCGCCGGGCGGCGAGGAGTCGGCGGATACCCCAGGTGGGAGCTGTCGCTTTTCGGCGTACCCGGGCGGCCGCCGCGGCTTCTAGCATCGGGTGATGGGGCTGAACCTGGCCGTCGGCGTCGGCGTCGCCGTGGTGCTGGCGATCGTGGTCTCCGCCGGGCACGGCGGGAGCGAGAGCGGCGTCGCGTACGTGTGGGCGGCGGGGCTCGGCGCGCTGATGATCTGGCGGCGCCGATACGCCCGGACCGTGCTCGTGCTGACCGTGCTCGGCATGTTCGCGTACTACGCGGCCGGGTTCCCCGCGATCGGCGTCGCGGTGCCGCTGGCGGCGGCGCTCTACTCGGCGGCCGAGGCCGGACACCGGGCGTCGGCGGTCGCGGCCGCCGCGATCGCGCTGGTCGTGTCGGCCGTCTTCCGGCTGGCCGAGGGGCAGGACTTCCGTTTCGTCGTGCTGTACGACGCGATCGGCCACGCGGCGCTGATGGCCGCGGCGATCGTGCTCGGCGAGTTGGTACGGGCACGTCGCCGGATCGACGCGCTGACCGGACGGCAGATCGAGCTGGAGGCCGGTCGGCGCCTGGCCGAGCACAAGCAGGCGCTCTCGCGCGACCTGCACGACGCGCTCGGTCACACGCTCACGGTGGCCGCGGTGCACGCGAACGTGGCGCGTCAGGAGCTCCGCCGGGAACCCGCCGCGGCGGACGCCGCGCTCGGCCACGTCGGCGACGCGGTCACCCGGGCCCTCGCCGAGCTGCGCTCCACCGTCCGCGACCTCCGCTCCGACGCGTCCGCCGATCTGGAGCCGCTGGTGGTGGCGGCCCGGACGGCCGGGTTCGAGGTGCGGCTCGACGCCACCCCGGTCCAACCACCCGAGCTCGCGTCGGTGGTCTACCGGGTCGTGCAGGAAGCGGTCACCAACGCGATGCGCCACTCCAACGGCGCAACGATAAGCATCGACGTGCGGCAACCGGAGACCGGTCTGACGGTCCGGGTGCGTGACGACGGCGACGGTGCCGACGCTCCGAGCGGCTCGGGGTTGAACGGGCTGCGCGAGCGGGTCGCCGCGGTCGGCGGACGGTTGGAGGCCGGCCGGTCTGCCACCGGCTGGCAGGTCAGCGCGGAGTTCCCGGCCGGGGGCGTGCGTGCCTGAGCACACCGTCCGCGTCGTGCTGGCCGACGACCAGCCGCTCATCCGGGCCGGGATCGCCGCGCTGCTCACCGGCGATCCCGGCGACCCGATCGAGGTCGTCGGCGAGGCCGGGGATGGCGCCGCCGCGGTCGCGCTGGTACGGACCGAACGGCCCGACGTCGTGCTGATGGACCTACGTATGCCGGGCACCGACGGCCTCGCCGCGACCCGCGCGATCCGTTCCGACCCGGTCTGCGCCGGCATCGCGATCCTGATGCTGACGACGTTCGACAGCGACCCCGAGATCACCGGGGCGCTCCGCGTCGGTGCCGACGGCTATCTGCTCAAGGACCTCACCCCGGAGCGGCTGCGTGCGTCGGTGCGTGCCGCCGCGCGAGGCGAGCCGGTGCTGGCCCCCGACGTCGCCCGGCGGCTCATGGCCCACGCCGCGACCTCCGCGCCCCGCCCCGACCAGCGGCTCGACCGGCTGACCGCGCGCGAGCTCGAGGTGCTGTGCGAGGTCGCGCGCGGCGACGACAACCCCCGGATCGCGCGCACGCTCTACCTGAGCCCGGAGACCGTGCGGACCTACGTCAGCCGGATCCTCACGAAGCTGGACGCCCGCAGCCGGGCCGACCTCGTGGCCATCGCCCACCGCGCCGGCCTCGGCTGACCCCGTAGGGTCTCCGGCGTGGGGCCGATCGGAGTTCTTCATCCCGGTGCGATGGGCGCGGCCGTCGGCCGCGAGCTCGTCGCGGCCGGCCACACCGTGCACTGGGTGACGGCGGGCCGCGGAGCGAACACGCACCGCCGCGCGGAGGCCGCCGGCCTCCTCCCGGTGGCGACGCTCGACGAGTTGGCGTCGATCTGCCCGGTGATCCTGAGCGTGTGCCCGCCCGCGACCGCGTCGTCGGTCGCGTCCGCCGTCGCCGCTACCGGCTTCGACGGGCGCTACGTCGACGCCAACGCGATCGCGCCGTCCCGGGTCCGCGAGATCGCGCGGGCCCTTCCGACCGTCGACGGGGGCATCGTCGGGCCACCGCCGGGCGGCCCCGGCCGAACCGTCGTCTACCTGTCCGGTGCGGACGCCGCAGCGATCGCCGCGCTGTTCGACCGGACGGCCGTCGAGGCCCGCGTGCTGAGCGGCGACGTCGGGTCGGCGTCCGCGCTCAAGCTCGCGTTCTCGGCCTACAACAAGATCACCTTCGCGCTGGCGGCGCAGTCCTACGCGCTGGCGGACGCCCACGGCGTGCGTGACGAGTTGGAAGCGTTGGCCGGAGCGAAGCTGCCCGACACCCCGCTGGCCGAGCCGGCGTCGCTCGGCGGGGTCGGTGAGCGAGCCTGGCGTTGGGCCCCGGAGATGCGCGAGATCGCCGCCGCGGCGACCGAGGTCGGCCTCGCTCCGGGCGTCGCCGAGGGGGCCGCCGCGCTGTTCGCCCGGTGGGACGCGTTCAAGGACGTTCCGGACGTTCCACTGGAGCGTCTTCTCGACGAGTTGCGTTAGCCCGAGCCCGGTAGGCCGCGACGTTCGTCCGGTTGCTGCAGGTGTTGCTGCAGAACCGCCGCGACCGGTTCTTCGACAGGTCGACGAGCACGTCCTCGCAGTCGTCGGCCGCGCACACCCGCATGCGGCCGAGCTCGTCCATGCGGACGACGTCGACGAGCGCCATCGCGGTCTCGACCTGGATGCGGATCGCGAGATCGGCCTCCGGTGACACCGCGTGCAGGTGGTAGTCCCATCCGTCGTGGGCCACCAGCTGCGGCAACGCGGCGGTTTCCCGGAGGATCGCGTTCGTCTCGGTGACGATCCGGTCGCGGTCGGCGTGCCAGAGGCCCTCCAGGCGCGGCCGGATCGCCCGCACGGCGTCGAGTTCCTCCTGGTCGCCGGTGACCCGGCCGGTGTAGCCCCAGCGAGTGGCGAACTCGGTGACGTCGACCAGGGCGTCGGGGCTTTCGTGGGCGGTATTGACCAGTTCGGCGGCCGCCATCAACGAAGCCTCGGTGTCATGAGCAAAAAGCACCTTGACTCCTTACGCGAGTGAGCTCTACCGTCAGTGTCATGAGTGTAACGAGGATTGCCTCTTACTCGGGCCTGGGCATCGCCCTGGTCTCCGCTCTCTCGTTCGGCACCGCCGGCAGTTTCGGCGATTCGCTGATGTCGACCGGCTGGACGTCGGGCGCGGTGGTCACGACCCGCATCGCGCTCGCGGCCCTGATCCTCACCGGCCCGGCACTCGTGCTCCTCCGCGGTCGCTGGCGGGCGCTGTGGTCGAGCGCCGGGCTGATCGCGTTCTACGGCGCGATCGCGGTCGCCGGTTGTCAGCTGTTCTTCTTCAACGCGGTGCAACACCTGGACGTCGGCGTCGCTCTGCTGCTCGAGTACATGGGCATCGTCCTCGTCGTGCTCTGGATGTGGGCCCGGCACCGGCGGCGCCCCGGCCGGCTGACGGTCGTCGGCATGGTCGCCGCGGTGGTCGGCCTGGTGCTCGTGCTCGACCCGTCGGGTGGCCTGGACCCGATCGGCCTGATGTGGGGGCTCCTCGCCGGCGCCGGGCTGGCCGTGTACTTCGTGGTCTCCGCCCGGCAGGACGACGCGGTACCGCCGCTCGTCGTCGCCTGGGGCGGCATGGTCGTCGGTGCGCTCGTGCTCGGCGTGGCCGCTCTGGTCGGCGTCCTGCCGATGGGCACCGCCTCCGTGGACGTGGAGTTGTTCGGGCAGCAGGTCAGCTGGTTGGTACCGGTGATCGGCCTGTCGGTCGTGGCTGCCGCGATCGCCTACTCCACCGGGGTCATCGCGGCCCGGCTGCTCGGCGCCACCGTGGCGTCGTTCGTCGGGCTCACCGAAGTGCTGTTCGCCGTGCTGTTCGCCGCGTTGTCGGTCGGCCAGATCCCGGGCGTCATGCAGCTGATCGGCGGTCTGGTCGTCCTCGCCGGCGTCGCTCTGGTCAAGGCCACCGAGAACAAGGGCGACGCCGAACCGGCCGCGGGGCGTGAATTGTCGGTGGTGGGTGGTACACCGACAGCATGACTAGCGTGGTCGAGGCGTTCGCGAGCGTCGCCGCGCAGGTGGTGGAGAAGTTCGTCGGCCGCAACGGACGGGTGCGCGGATCGTCGGTGGTGCACGCCGTGCACCCCGAACGCTGGCTGGCCGAGATCCGCGTGCCCGCCCCGGCCTGCCGGGTGGGCATGGCCGGCTTCGAACTCGACGCACTGGTACCGACGGACGACGCGGTCACCTGCGCCCGCTGCCTGCAGAGCGGCCAACACAGCACGGTGGGCCGCACCGGCCCGCACCAGCTTCCCCTGTGGGACGCCGACTAGATCGCTTCGTTTATCACTCGGGCCAGGTCGGTCGGGCGGGAGAACTGGGGCCAGTGGCCGGTCGGCAGCGCGACGAACTCCACGCTCCTGATCCGGCCCACCTCGGCCGCGCTCGGATAGCCCTCCGCTATCCACCCGCGCATCATCGCCTCCGTGTAGTCGCAGGTCACGATCGTGACCGGCACGTCGTAGCGGCGTTCGTCGGAGAGCGTCTGGGGGTCGGTGGCGGCACGCGCCGGTGAGGGCACGGCCTGGTCGAGGATGGTCCGGCGCAGGTCCTCGTCCAGGTCGACGAGCATATCGGCGTCCCAGAACGACCAGTCCGGCATCGGGATCTCGCCGTCCGCGGACGGCAGCTCGTCGTTGACGCACTCTCCGTCGGCGACCGGTTCGCTCGCGGTGTAGACGACCCGCGCGACGCGGTGCGGCCGGGCGTCGACGGCGGCGTGCGCGACCGCACCGCCGGCCGAGTGGGCCACCAGCACCACCGGGCCGTCGAGCTCGTCGATCCGGGCGACGACGGCGTCGACGTGGTCACGCAGGGAGACCGAAGCGCGATCGGCGTCGGGGGACTCCAGGCCCGGCAGCGTGAGCGGGTGCGCGCGGTGCCCGGCCGCTTCCAGGCCCGGGACCACGGCGTTCCAGGACGACCCGTCCAGCCAGAGTCCGGGAATCAGGATGACGTCCATGAAGTCTCCAGTTCGGGTGGGTCGATGTGGTCCGCGGCCCGCTGCGTGATCAGCTCGCCGAACAGCCCGGAGAGCCGGCCGCAGTCCGCGCACCGGAAGTTCGCGTCCATCCGGTGGCTGCCACAGTGGTCGCACTGTCCATTGTCGCGGGGATCGCGGTACGCGTGCAGCGCCTCGACGAGGGCCCGCACGACCGGTTCGCGCAGCGTCAGCCGCCGCCCGCCGAGGTCCAGCTCGGTCCGGACCGGCGCGCCGGGGTCGAAGGCGTCGATCCGGGCGACGAACTGCTGCAAGGCGTCCACGACGTCATCCGACATGCCCGACAAGTTACTCACCGATCGAGCCGCCGGACAGCTCGACGACCACGTCCAGGTGACCGACGTGCCGGGCGTACTCCTGGAGCAGGTGGAACAGCACCCGCTCGAGCGACGCCGGGGCCGCGCCGTCCCAGCGCGGCCCGGGTGCACCGATCTCGTCGAGGTCGTGCGCCTCCACGAAGGCCCGGGTGTGTGCACCCTGCTGCCGGAGCGCCGCGGCGACGTCGTCGAAGGACCGGTCGGGAGCCACGTACCAGCGGTCGTCGCGACGGTCACCCCACGGCTCGGGCACCGCGCGTCCTTCGAACCCCCACTCGATCCACCGCAGCTCGACGTAGCGCAGGTGCTGCAGCAGCTCGATCGGGGTCCAGCCGGAGGGCAGCGGGCTGGAGCGGAGCGCGTCCTCGGACAGCGAACCCGCTTTGCTCAGCGCGCTCTCCCGGAAGTAGTCGAGGTAGCGGACGAAGACTTCCCGGCGATCGGCGGCGGGATCGGTCGCTTCGAAGAACGTCATCCGCGCATTGTCTCGATGCAGCGGCGGATCGTCGCCTCGTCCGACTCTTCCCGGGCCCAACCGTTGACGACCGCGAGCAGGCGCTCGTACCGGTAGCGGCGCGGGTCGTCGGCCAGCTCCAACCGGGCCAGCAGACGGTGACGCAGCTCCGGGGTGTCCGGCTCGCCGAGCACGTCGGCGTAGGCCGTGGCGATCCGGTCGGCGTCCGGCGGGGTGATCGAGCGGGCCACGGCCACCGCGTCCGGGCGCGGAACGGAGCCCGGCTCCCGATCGGCCGCGTGCTGCTCGGCCAGCGAGCGCAGGTACGCCCGGAAGTCGGGATCCTGGGCCAGCGTCACCAGCTCGACCCAGGCGTCGATCTGCTCGGGTGTCGGGTCGTCGGGCAGCGACGGCGTGAGCGACCGGCGGACGCCGGCGAAATCGTCGAGCCCGTCGAACGTCGCCTGGAGGAACTCCTCGACGAGTCGACGTCGTTCTGCTTCGGTGTGACCGGCCAGCTGGTGCACGAGTTCGGACCTCTCCGCGATGACGGCAAGCGCGGCGCGGCGGAACCGCAGCGCCCGGATCGTGGCGTCCAGTGCCTCGGCGTGAGCCGCGGCCACGTCGGCGACGGTGACCTCCCGATCCAGCACGCGCCGGATCGTGGGCAGGTCGATCCCGAGGTCACGCAGGCTCCGGACCAGGTCGAGCCGTGCGGCCGCGTCCTCGTCGTACAACCGGTGGCCGGTGGCGTTGCGCCGCGTCGCCGGGACGATGCCCCGGTCGGCGTAGAAGCGGATCGCCTTGACGGTCAGGCCGGTACGTCGGGAGAGTTCGCCGATCGGGTAGAGCGCCACCCCGACAGCGTCACGCCTCCTTCTGGGGGAGGCGCAAGCGCCGGTTCACCAGCACGGTGACCACACCGGTGAGCAGAAGCAACAGCAGCCCGCCGTAGTTCACCCGCGGCACCAGGATGCCGATCACCGCGGCGAGACCGGTCAGGATCGTGGTCACCACCGAGGGCACCGCCATCCGCTTCGACGACTCCACGTCGGCCTGGTGCAGTTCGGTCTTGCGGGCCAGGTAGAGCGCGAGCACGGTGAGCAGCGCCGAGCTCACGAACAGCGTGAGCAGGTAGAGCGCGATCACCGGAACTTCCTCGTTGCCGTAGATACCGATGAGCGCGGTCGGGAACGGCATGAAGACGATCGTCAGCGCCCACGCCGCGGTCACGACCGCGACGACCCGGTCGTAGGACTCGATCGGCTCCATCAGCTTGTGGTGCACCTGCCATAACCGGAAGATCACCGCGAAGCTCAGCACGAAGCTGCCGTACTTGCCGATCGTCTCGGGTCTCCAGAGCTCCTCCAGCGGTGTCTCGTCGGTCAGTTCGCTCGTCATCTCGACGAGCGGCAGGACCAGAAGAGTGATGGCGATCGCGATGATCGCGTCCACGAACGTGAGAAAGCGGTGGAGCCCCGGGGATTTGTGCACGGCAGCGGAGATTACCGCTGGGTGCCCGCGCCAACCATCAGGCCCGCGCACGCGGTGAGCAGCAGCACGCTCCAGCGGGCGTGCACGTCGGCCCAGGCCGGATCGCTCACCGCGACGAACAGCGCCGCGTCGCGGGGCAGCAGCGCCAGCGACCCGACCACGACCAGCAGGGTGGGCGCCGCCGCGGTGCTACCGACGCCGCGTTCGGCCAGCCGGTAACCGGCCACCCCCAGCAGCAGCGCCACGGCGAGGATCGTCGCCGCCTCCACCGCCGTCCCGCCCAGCCGCAGGTCGTCGCCGACGCCGTCCTCGGCGCCCACGAGCACGATGGCGACCGCCACCCCCCACCAGAGCGCGGCCAGCAGCACCCCCAGCCCGATCCGCAGTGCGGTGGTCACCCACGCGCGGGTCGGCACCACGAGCGTCGTCGGTTTGGCCGGGTCGTCGAGCAGGAACACCGCGCCGACCGCCGCGCACACCGTCGCCAGCCGCAGTTGCAGGGTGAGCGAGTTCGGGTCGATCGTGGTGGTGAGCGCGGCCGGGATCGCCAGCAGCACCCACCCCGCGGCGCAGGCGAGCAGGAACGGCCCGGTGCGTGCGGCGCGCACGATCGGTGGGACCAGGGCGATCAGCACGGGAGACGCTCCTCGGTCGGCGGCTGCGGCGCGGGCTCGACGCCGACGAGTGCGGCGAACCGGCCCGCGTCGGTGCCGGGTGCGGTCAGTTCGGTCCAGTGCTTCCGGACCAGGCCCGCTGCGCCCGGCTTCTCGAGCAGGGCCAGCCCGGCGGCGGCGTCGGCGTTGGGCACCGCGAGCGGCGCGAACCCGTCGCTGTCGAAGAACTCCAGCCGGTTCGTGCTCGACTCCTTCACCAGCCGGAGCCCTTCGGTGACGCGTCCGCCGACCTGGCCGACCAGCCAGACCACCAGGGCGCCGCGTGAACCGCACACCGGTTTGTCGCCGGGCCACGGTTCACCGGCGACCAGCCGGTACGCGACGGCCGCCGCGAACATCGCCTCCGCGTAGCGGTCGCCCCACTCCGTCCCGATCGGGACCGCGGACGGGTCGGAGGGAGGAATGTCGGCCGCGGTCGGGATCACGCTCGTCGGGTGCGGGGTGGCCCACACCCGCTGGCGGACGGTGAACGGCTCGGCCGCCACCGGCGTGGCCCGCCGCACGTCACGCAGGACCGCGTTCCAGTCCTCTACCCAGGGCTCGAAGCCGTCGAAAGCGCAGTACTCGACGCCGTCGAGCGTTCGGCAGGTCTGTACCGATGCGGGGGATTCGGTGGCCGTGCGGCGGGCGGCCTCCAGCGAGTCGTCCACCCGGAACTGGGTGACCGCACCGGTCAGCATGACCGCGGTGGCCACCCCCCCGGCCGCCCACACCGGCCACCGCACCCCCGACCGGAGGAGCGCCAGCACCGCGAGCACGGCGACCAGGCCGACCACGTACACCAGGTGTCGACCCCCCGGCCGGCCGAAGATGTCCAGCGGCAGCGGCATCGGGAACTCCGGCGTGACGATCGGCAGCAGCAGCCGCCACTTCGTCGCCGACGACCCGCCCACCGGACCGATGAACGCGCACGAGGTCAGCAGCAGCGCCACGACCGGCGCGACCACCGCCGATCGGGTCAGCCGCGCCAGCAGCACCCCCAGCACCCCGAACAGCGCCACGACGGTCGGCACGATCAGCACGTCCAGCGGCAGCACCCGCCCGGCCGCGCCCGGCAGCAGAGCCAGCGCGCCGATCCGCACCACGAGCAGCACGAGCGCCAGCGCGGTCGGCGCCAGCACCGCGAGCAGCAGGGCGCCGGTCCGCCAGGCGGTCGGCAGCACCAGAACGTCGAACAGCACGTCGACGCGGTGCCGGTGCGGTCGCAGCGCCGCGAAGTTGACCGTGATCAGCGCGGCGTTGCCCAGCACCAGCATCGCGAGGAACTGGACCTCGACCGACTCCTCGTGCAGCACCGGGAACTCGTTCATGGTCCCGGCGATCCACCCGTAGATCCACGGGGCCAGGAACAGCACCGCGGCGACGATCGTCACCGGCGAGCGGAGTTGCCGGACGGCCTCGATCCGGGCCAGCGCGAGCATCGCCCGGCGGCGGTCGGTGGTCGACGCCACCGGGGTCGCGGTGAGCGTGGCGGTCACGAGAGGTCCACGAGCGTGAGGTAGCCGTCCTCGAGGGTCGGTGCGAGCAGTTCGGCGCCGTCGGGCGGTGCGCCCACGTGCCGGAACGATCCGTTGCCGGTCCGCCAGGACGCCGCCGCGCCCGGCTCGCGTGCGGCGCTCGTCCACACCCGGCCGTTGGCCAGCGCGGTCAGCTCGGCCGGCGTGCCGCGGAACCGCGCGCCGCCGTGATCGAGCACGACCACCTCACGGCACAGCGACGTCACGTCCTCGGTCTGGTGCGTGGAGAGCAGCACCGCGCGGCCCTCGCCGAGGTCGGCGAAGAGTTCCCGGAACCGGAACCGCTGCTCGGGGTCGAGCCCCACCGTCGGTTCGTCGAGTATCAGCAGCGACGGGTCGCCCACCAGCGCGGCGGCCAGCGCCACCCGCTGCTTCGACCCACCGGACAGGGTCCGGATCTTGTCGCCGCGCCGGTCGCTCAGGCCCACCGCGTCCAGCACGCGGCGCACCTCGGCGTGGCGGGCCCGCCGGTCGGTGATCTCCTTGAGGATCGCGACGTAGTCCACGAACTCGAACGCGGTGAACGAGCGGTGGAAACCGGGATCCTGCGGCAGGTAGCCGATCCGGCGGCGCGCCGCCAGGCGCCCGGCCCCGGTCAGCGGGTCGTGATCGAAGATCCGCAACTCGCCCGCGTTCGGGCTCAACGCGGTCGCGAGGATCCGCAGCAGCGACGTCTTCCCGGCGCCGTTCGGGCCGAGCAGACCGGTCACTCCGGTTCCGAGCGTGATCGATACGTCGTCGAGCGCGACCGCGCGTCCATAGCGCAGCGAGAGACCGGTCGCGCGGACGGCGACGTCAGTCGAGAGGGTCACCGAGACCTCCGGGTCAGGGGGCGAGTGCGATCGAACGCGGACATCTGGAAGGTGAGGGCCGCCGCGGCCAGCGCGGCGGCCGCAGCCATCGCCACCTGCCCGGCGGGGGTGTAAGGCTGCAGGGACGTCGAGTGCCAGGTGCCGAGCACCAGGCTGAGCCAGCCGAGGCCCACCACGGCCGCGGCCGGAACCGCGCCCAGCCGGGGTGTGATCAGCAGCGTCAGGATCGTGAGGGCCAGCGAGGGCAGGAACCAACCGGCGATCCGGACGCCGTACTCGGCCAGCGTCAGGCTCGCCGCCGCGGTGAGCAGCGTGTTGGCCGAGAGCACGGTGGCGCAGCGCAGCAGGAGCAGCCGGAACGTCGAGTACGGGGCCACCACCGTGAGGTCGTAGGTCGGGTCGATGCCGGGCCCGAACGAGACGGCGACGCCGAGCACCGGCAGCAGCGGCGTCAGCGCGAGGAAGACGAGCGGCTCGGCGTAGTGGGCGAGGACGGCGGCGAGCAGCAGCGTGAGCGTCACCGAGACGAGCCACGACCCCCGCAGCGCCGGGGTGGCCGCGAGCAGGCGCGCGGTGTGCGCCGGAACCCCGCCGAAACTCAGCGCCCGCTCGACGAGCCCCGGCCGGGGTGCGTCGAGCTCCGCGTCCAGCCGTTCCCAGCCGGCGTCGACGGCGTCGAAGGTCAGCCGTTCCCGACAGTCCGCGCAGGCCACCAGATGCGCCTCGACCGACCACACGCCCGGCGCGGGCAACGACCCGTCGGCGTAGGCCGTCAGGTCCGGATCCGGTACGTGCCAACTCATGCGAGCTCCTGGCGTAGCTGCCGGCGGGCGCGCATCGCCCGCGTTTTCACGGTTCCGGGCGGGATGCCGAGCAGCACGGCGGCCTCGCCCGTCGTCAGCCCGTCGAGCACCGTCGCTTGCAGCACCGCGCGTAACTCCGGGGAGAGCCGGGCCAGCGCCCCGGCGAGATCCCCGTGCTCGACGCCGCGCAGCACCAGGTCCTCAGCGGACGGTGCTGGCGCCCCCCGCACGCGCGCCAGCACCTGACGCAGACGTTCCTTGGCGCTCTGCCTGCGCAGGGCGTCGACCAGACGACGCGAACCGATCCGCCAGAGCCAGCCGGTGACGTCACCCTGCTCGCGGTAGCGGGCGGCCCCGCCGCGCCAGACGCCGAGGAACGTCTCCTGCACGACGTCGTCGACGAGCGTGTGATCGGAGCAGCGGTGCCGCAGCCGCAGCACGAGCCACCCGGCGTGGCGCCGGTAGAAGGCTTCGAACGCGGCCCGCTCGCCGGCTGCCACTCGGGCCAGCAGGTCGACGTCGCTCGATGAACCGTTCACACCCCTCCATCGCACTGAGTCGCGCGAGCGGTTCACACGCGGGCCGAAGTTGTCGGGCCCGTGTGGTACGCCCTTGGCATGACTTATCCCACTCTGCGCAGCACCGTGCTCGACACCGAGAACACCCGCGAACTCGCCGAGTTCTACCGGCGGCTGCTGGGCTGGGACTACCGGCCGGGCGACGAGCCGGAGAACGGCGACAAGGGCTGGCTGGTGCTGCGTAACCCCGTCGGTGTCGATCTGGCGTTCCAGCAGGTCGACGAGCTGGCCCGCGCCACCTGGCCGGAGGCGGGCGTGCCCCAGCAGCTCCACCTGGACTTCGCGGTGCCGGATGCGGGCACGCTCGTCGAGCAGCGCGAGCGGGCGGTGCAGCTCGGCGCCACGGTGATCCGCGACCGCTTCGACGACCCCGAGGAGCCGCTCTACGTGTTCGCCGATCCGTCCGGTCACCCCTTCTGCATCTTCGTCGGCTAGCTCAGGGTTACGGTGGTGCCTTCGGTGAACGGTGTGAGAGGAGCACGGCGTGGCGGGATGGTCCCTGACCGGCCGGTCCAACCCGAAGCCCGTGTTGAAGGTCGCGGACGAACGCGGCCGGCCCCCGCGTCTCGCCGATGCCTCGCTGGGTGATCTCGGGGTCCACGCACCCCAGGGCCCGTACGTGCCGCGCGAGGCCGACACCGTGCTGGAGAAGCACTTCGCCGACGAGGCGCAGCTCGTCGTCGTCCACGGGAAACGGCTCGTGGGCGCCACCCGCACGCTGGCCGAAGCGGCGCGCACGCACCTGCCAGACCACACGCTCTACGCGTTCCATCCCGACCCGCGGGTGCCGCTCACCGAGCTGATCTCGGCCGCGAAGCGCTCGGCGAAGAACGGCGCCGTGCTCTGGCTCGACGACGCCGGCTCCGAGCAGCTCACGCAGCTCGCCGCGGCGGAGATCCCGCCTGGTGTCCGGGTGCTGGTCACGGCACGTTCCGCGTTGCTCGGCGGCACCCGGCTGCCCGATCCGCTGCCGGGCGCGGTGGTCGACGTCGGTTCGCTCACCACGGCCGAGGCCGACGCCCTGCGCGAGGGCGAGAACGAGGTACCGGCCGACGCGAAGGGCGACCGGGTGGGGCTGTTGCTCGTTCCGCTCGAGCCGGTGCGCACCGCGCTCTCCGGCGACAGCGAGGAACGCAGCATCCGCTTCGACCGTCAGGCCCTGCTGCACGCGCTCACCGACTGGCACCGGATGGACCCTCCGGTGGCGCTCACCGCGAAGATGCTCACCACGCTCTACGGCGACTACCGGCGTGAACTCGCCCACCTCGACGGCCGGGCCGCGGTGTCGAACCCGGGGCGGGAGCGCGCGATCGAGTGGGCGCTCGAGCTGGGCCTGATCACCGAGGTGTTCGGTCGCGGCAACGAGTACTACTACGGGAACACGCTGCTCTCCGCGGTGGCCGACGGTCAGCGGCGGCCGGTGAGCGGGCCGTTCTGGCGGTACGTGGCCGGCGCGTTCGATCCGGCGGCCCGGCGCGCGGCGGGGCTCACCGCGTTCGACCGCGGCGACTACCCGCACGCGCGTGACCTGCTCGACCAGCTCGACCACGTCCCCCAGCACGTGAAGTACGTGATCGCGTACCGCGCGCACCGCGGGGGAAGCGTCGCGATCGCCCGGCGCTGGTACGAGAAGGCGATCGCCGACGGCTCGGTGCCCGCGATGGTCGACCTGGGTGTGCTGGAGGCCGCCGAGGGCAAGGCGGAAGAGGCGCGGTCCTGGTTCCAGCAGGCGGTCGACAGCGGTGACGCCGCGGAATCGGCCCGGGCGATGCGTGGCCTCGGCGTGCTGGAGAAGGAGCAGGGCAACCCCGAGCAGGCCAAGCAGTGGTTCACCGACGCGCTCGCCAGCGAGGACTCGGTGCAGGCCGCCAACGCGATGGTCGACCTCGGCGTGCTGGCCGAGGAGCAGGGCGACGTGGAGGAGGCGCGGTCCTGGTACGAGAAGGCCGCCGAGACCCACCAGCCCGCGGCCGTGACGGTCGCCGGCGCCAACCTCCGTGTCCTCACCGACGCGCCCGCGGGCGAGGAAACGGGTGCCGAGCCGGGCGAAGACGCCTGAGGGCCCTGCGATGCGTCTTCGGAACGTGCGGCGGGACGACGTCGATGCCTATCGGCGCATGCGGTGCGATCCGGTGATGATGGCCGAGCTCGGCGGGCCCCAGCCGGTGGAGACCATCCCGCCCAAAGTGGAATCGGACGTGCGCGCGGTCGAGGCCGACGAGTACTGGGTCTCGATGATCACGCCGGACGACTCGGACGAGGCGCTCGGTTCGGTGACGCTCTGGTCGCACGCGGACCACGGCGAGCGGATCTCCGAGGTGGGCTGGCTGGTGCTTCCCGAGCACCAGGGGCGTGGCGTCGGGAAGTGGGGGGTGCGGACGGTGCTCGACCGGGCGGCCGCCGACGGGCGCTGGGGCGCCGTGCACGCCTTTCCGGCGGTCACCAACGCACCGTCGAACGGCATCTGCCGCACGCTGGGCTTCCGGTTGCTCGGCGTCGAGGTGATCCCGTTCGGCGGCCGCGAGTTCACGTCGAATCACTGGGTGTTCGACGAGTCCAGCGCGGCGAGGATCTGAGCCGCCAGCGCCCGGACGGCGGGGTGGGGGTCGTGAGTGGACCGGTCCCGTAGCAACCGGGAGGTGGCCTCGCCGGGCCAGGTCAGTGCGGTTCGGGCGAGCGCGGTGCGGCGGACGACGTGGTCGGCGTCGGCGACGGCCCGCCCGGTGAGCAGGGCGCGGGCCTCGGGTCGGTGCGGCCGGTAGGCGCCCAGGACGTCCAGAGCCGCGGCGCGGGTGTCGTTGTGGACGTGGTCGGCGAGCCCGACGAGGGTGGTGAACGTTTCCGGGTCGTCGGGGTGGTTCGACACCAGCGCCTGCACCGCGACCGGCCCGAGCCAGCGGTCGTCGAGCGCCGCGCGGATCGCGGCGTCGTCCCAGGCCGGTTCGTCGCCGATGTGGCCGGCGGCGGCCGAACCGACGAGCGTGCCGCGTTCGGCCCGCGCGAGGTCGGCCAGCAACCGGTTGGTGCCCGGTTCCCGCGGCCACCGCCGGGCCAGCGTCCGTACGGCGAAGAGGCGAGGCTCGGTGCCGACGTCGAGCACCGCACGCTCGTGCAGGAACTCCCGCGTTCCCGGTTCGTCCGGCCACGTGTCGACCAGGGCCTCCAGGGCGTGCCTGCGTACGGAGGCGTCCGGGTCGGTGACGGCGGCTTCGCGGACGAGAGCCTCGGCACCGGGCCGGGCGTGAGCGCGCACGGCCGCGCCCCGGACCGTCGGGGACCCGGCGGTGAGCAGCGACCGAACCAGGTCGTCGCCGGGGAACAGCGCGCCGAGGACCCGGACCCCGGTGGCGGAGGGGTTCGGGTGCGCGACGAACCACTCGCGGAAGGCCTCGCGGCCGGGCCAGGACGGGTCCAGCCCGGGAACGACGTCGTCCGCGAAGTCGACGTGCTCCCGGTTCAGCGCGTCGGTGAGCGCGCGGAGGACCCGCTCCCGGTCGGCGTCGCGGTTCCGGGTTCCGCGCAGCCGGGCGACGGCCCGGCACAGGTGGGCGGGTACGGCCGGGTCTCGCAGCCACCACAGCGGATCCGCGGCGATCAGCGCCGAGATGGACGCGTCCGGACTCATTGGCACGAGGATAGGTGACGTCCTCAGTGGCGGGTGATCCATTCGGTCGTCTCCCGGATCACCAGGTCCTGCCAGGCGCGGGTCTGCGGCTCGGCGTACGCCGGGTCGTCGTGCACCGCGAAGCCGTGCTGCGCGCCCTCGATCTCGATCAACGTGCTCTCGGTCAGCCGGTCGACGGCCTCCCGGGACGAGTCGACGCTGATGAACGTGTCCTTGGTGCCGTGGACCAGCAGGGTCGGCACGGCGATGCGGGGAAGGGCGTCCCGGGCCGAGAGGTGGAAGACCTCGTTGAGCATCGCGCGGCCGAGCCGGAACGTCGGTGAGTGCTCCACGTAGCCGCGCCGGTCGAGCTCGTCGGCGTACGCCGGGTCGATGCGGTCGGCCGACCAGTACGGCTTCTCGTCCACGAATCTTCGCTTGTAGTCGAGCAGGGGGTTGAACAGTACGAGGCTGCGTAACGCCGGTGTCCCGGCCGCGGCGACGAGCGCGCAGATGCCACCGCTGAAGCTCGTGCCGATCACGGTGACCGGCGCGGGCATCTCCTCGACCGCCGCCCGGACGTCGTTGGCGGCCGCGGACAACGTGAGGTCCTGCTGGCGTCCGCCGCTCTCGCCGTGTCCACGCAGGTCGAAGCGGAGCGAGGCGACGCCGGCTTCGGCCAGCGCGTCGGCCAGCCGGACGTAGAACCCGCCCTCGGTCCGGGTGACCCCACCGCCGTGGACGAGCACCACCGCGCGCCCGGCGTCGGGCGGCGCCACGAGCGTTCCGGCTAATTGAGTACCGTCGTGGCTACGGAAAGTAATATTGGTCTGGGGCATCTGGCGCCTCCCGATGGCGGGCGTCCCCTTCTCGACTCTCCATCTCAACACGTTGCGTACCCGCATACCGTGGAGATATGAGCGAGAAGAAGCCTGCGGACAACAAGGCCGGTACCGGCATCGCGTTAGGCCTCGTGTTCGGCGCCGCGTTCGGTCTGCTCTTCCACAACCTGGCGCTGGGCCTCGCCCTGGGGATCGCGATCGGCGCGGGCTACGGCGTCTCGTGGAAGGACTTCCGGCGCGGTCGGCGGCGATAAATCGTTCCAGAGTCGATTGTGTCGTCGCGACGCGCGGAACGATGACAGCGGTACGGCGTTAAGCGAGCTAACGTCACGACATGGACCACGGGGAATACTGCAAAGCGCTGTTCCGCGAGATCGATCGGTTAGCCGCACTGCTGTCCGACGCCGATCTGAGCACGCCGGTCCCGAGCACCCCCGCCTGGGACCTCGCGAAGCTCGCCACCCACGTCGGTGCCACCGAGCGGTGGGTCACCGCGATGATCACCTCCGGGTCGGTCGAGAAGCTGCCGTTCTCCGACTTCGAGCAGAACGTGCCCGCCGAGTCCACCGCCGTGTCGGACTGGGTCGCCGCCGGGGTCGACGCGCTGATCAGCGCGTTGGTGGCGGCACCGGCCCACCAGCAGGTGTGGACGCTCGGCGGGCAGACCAGGCCCACGCTGTTCTGGGCCCGGCGCATGCTCCACGAAGCCACGGTCCACCGCGTGGACGCCGCGCTCGCGCTCAAGGTCCCCGCGACCGTCGACCCCGTGGTGGCCGTCGACGGCATCGACGAGATCCTCACGATCCTTCCGTACGCGCCCCGGCTCGCCGGGTTCGGCGCCGTGCGTGGGCAAGGTCAGTCGATCGAGCTGGTCGCCACCGACGTCGACACCCGCTGGCGGATCGAGGTCGGGGCCACCGCGTACGAGTGGTCCCACTCGTCGACCGGGGAGGCGACCGTCACGGCCACCGCGCCGGTGGCGGGCCTCTACCTGTTCCTCTGGGGCCGCCCGTCGGTACCCCAGATCACCGGCGACGCCGGCCTCCTGGCCCGCTGGAGCGCGGCTACGGCGTTCTAGTGAAGAACTCGTAGCTGTGACCGTCGGGGGAGTCGACGTAGACGCCGCGACCGCCGGCCAAGGGGTTGATGCGGCCGTCCCAGCCGTGTTCGGGGCCGGAACCGAACCGGAGGCCGTCGAGCCGGATCAGTAAAGCGTCGAACTCGACGTCGTCGACCAGGAAGCCGTAGTGCCCGGCCGACACCGAGCCGCGGTCGTCGAAGTCCAGCGTGAGGTCGTCGTTGACCGGCACCGGCGCGAACGGGCCGGCCCGGGGGGCCGGGGATGCGGCCGCGGCTCGTGCGGTTCCGGGCGCGGCGGTGGGCGCGGGGGCCGGGCGCGCCCCGGGTCGTGCTCACGGTGGAGGCCGTGCGGGCGGCGGGCGCGGAGGCCGGGGTGAACGACGTCGCCAGGCAGCTCGGGCTGGACCAGTCCGGGGCCAGCCGGATGGTGTCCGCCGCGACCGACGCCGGCTACCTGCAGCGCCTGGCCGACGAGGTCGGAGCCTAGGCGTCTCCCCGCATGCGCGGGGAGATCATGCGGACCGTCGACGGGGCACCCGGCGTCCCACCGCGGCGGGACGTGTAGGCGGGGACACCGACGCAGGTGAAGAGCAGTGGCACCAGGTCGTCGGGTTCCCGGAGCAGGCCGGGCACCTCGGAGTCCGCGAACGTCATGCCGGACGCGCCGGCGCCGAGTGCGTACGCGGCCAGGTGCAGCCGCCCCTCGACGAGACCGGCCGCGAGCTGGGCGTCCCGGTACGTGCGGTCGTCCAGGTCGGCGTCGGGTACCGCGGCGATCACGACGTAGGCCGCGTCGCCGCCGAGCTCCTGGTCGAGGCAGACCCGGGTGGTCTCCGCACGCAGATCGGCGGTGTGGACGGCGTCGGGCCAGCGGTAGACGCCGGGAGCGACGTCGTCGACGCCGTGCACGACCACCCAGTGCGGCACCGTGATGCCGCGGAGGGCGGCACGCAGTGGCCAGTCGAGCTGGGCGCGGGACAGGGTGCGGCCGCGGTCCATCAGGCGCTGGGAGCCGCGCCGCCGGATGACGTCGTCGAGCGTCCCGGACGGGGGCGCGTCGGGGAGCGGCGGGCCGTCGGGCCAGGGTTCGCCGAGCACGTCACGCTCACCGGCGCACTGGGCCGCCGTGGCGAGCGGAAACTCCACCGCAGGCAGTTCGCCGTGCTCGGCCGGGCCCGACGGCTCGATCGCCGGCTCGCCGTCGGCCAGGCTGAGCAGGGCCAACGGGTACTCGTGCACACCGTCGGCCCCGACCAGCGCCCGCAGCTGGGCGTCGGGGAAAAGAGTTCGGAGGCGAGGCTGCCGTCCGGCGCTCGCGGTCGCGGCGGAGAGCTGCGCGAGCAGCGTTCCGGCGTCCCAGTACAGGTGGCGCCAGCCGCGTTCGGCGTACCGCCAGCCGGTGCGCCAGGGAATGCCGGTGACGACGATCGTGGTGGCGGCGCCGCCGGCCGGCGGAGCGACCGGGACCAGCGCGTGCGCCTCCGGGTCGTACCAGTGCACGCCGTCGGGCACACCGGCGACATCTCGGGCGCTCACGTAGAGCTCGAGCGGGAAACGGGCCCCGGCCGAACCCGAGGCGCGGAACGGGTGCCGACGACCGGCGCGCACCGCGGTGCGGACGATGCCGGCGCCGAGGAACAGGATCCGGGCGAGCTGGGCCGCGTCCAGGGGACGGGGTTCCGCTCGGTGGCCGGCGAGCACGCCGGCGGCGCTGACGCCCGGGTCAGGGAGGTCGCGCGGGAGGGCCAGGCGCGGCCGGTCCCGGTAGATCTTGGTGAACGGCGGGTGCGTTTCGGGGTCGTTCGGGGTGAGGTCAGCCCGGACCCGGGGATCGTCGACGGGGACGTCCCACTCCTGGTCGGGTGAGTACGCGGTCAACCGGTGCAGGAGGCCGGCGCCGTTCTCCCTGTCCACGGCGTCAGGCCGTCGCGGCGGCGCGGATCTCGGCGGTGCCGCGGAACGGGATCTCGGCCGAGTCGAGCCAGCCCGGGCGGAGCACGGCACCGGACGCGGCGGCCAGGTCGAGCGCGAACTCCATGGCGCTCGGATGGCGGCTCTCCGGGAACCCGTTGAGCGAGCGCTCCAGCACCGACGCGATCGCGGGTGGGATCGTGGTCAGGTTCGCCCGCGGCGAGCCGTCGGGGCCGGGCAGCGGCGGTGTGCGGCCGGTGAAGAGCTTGTAGAGCGTGGCGCTCAGCCCGAACAGGTCGGTGCGCGCGGTGATCTCGTCGCCGTTGAGCTGCTCGGGGGCCGCGTAGCCCGGGGTGAGCGCGAGAACGCTCGCCTGCTCCCCGTCGACGCCGCTGGCCAGGAGCTTCGCGATACCGAAGTCGGTGACCTTGACCGCGCCGTCCTCGGCGAACAGCAGATTGCCCGGCTTGATGTCGCGGTGCACGACGCCCCGGGCGTGGGCGGCCACGAGCGCGTCGGCCACCGCCAGGCCGAGCGCGCAGAGGGGCTCCGGGCGGCCGAGGAGCTCGTTGCGCCGGGCGGACGCGCTGCCCCCGGCCAGGAACTCCATCACGATCAGGTTGAACCCGGCGTGCTCCACGTACTCGTAGACGCGAGCGACGTGCGGGTGGTCGAGGCTCTCCATGACCTGGGCCTCACGCAGGAAGCGCGACTGCGAATCGGGCAGGAGATCGGGCTCGGTGAGGAGCTTGAGCGCGCGCAGCCAGCCGGCCTGGCGGTGTTCGGCCAGGAAGACGATGCCGCAGCCCCCTTTTCCGAGCATCCGCTGCACGGCGTAGGCGGGGAGCGCGGCCTCGATCATGGCCGCCGCCGCGTCGGGCTCGGGCTCCGGCTCGGGTACCGGCACCGGCTCCGGTACCGGCACCGGCTCCGGGCCGGCCTCCGGCGCTTCGACCCGGGTGGGGGGCGGGGCCTGGAGCCGGGTGGTGAGGTCCAGCTCGCGGCGGCGCATGCGGGTGACCTCGCGGCCGAGCAGCACGTAGCGGCCGACCGAGCTCCAGGCCGCGTACAGCACGAACGGCAGCGCGATGACGGTGAGGACGGCGAACGCCCGCCCCCGCCCGGGCTGCCCGGCCGTGAACGAGTACACCGACACCGAGGCGAAAACCGCGAGCCCGACGACCATCAGCGCCAGGCTCAGGGCTGCGGTGCGGTCCAGCGCGCCGTTCCGGCGTGCGTCCGTCTCGTCCAGTGCGGCGCGGACCTCGCCTAACTCGGCTCGGAGCGCCCCCGGATCGCCCTGCTGCGGCATGTTCGCAAAGGTACTGCACCAGCCCAGCTGTAACAGAAAGTAATCATCGGCCCGTGCCAGAACGACGCTCGCCGTGTCATCGGCGGCTCTCGTGACGCAGCGCGATCCAGCCCCTGAAACGGCCCCTCAGGGTGACGCTGACACGCTTCCTCCGCCGGACGGTGTAAGCGTCATTCGGCCGGTCAGCGCCATTTTCCACACCGCCGCGTCGTGCGTCCCGAGGCGTGCGTCGGGCGGGTAGGGTCCTTGGTTGTTCCCGGCCACTCCCGCCCCAGGAGGCGCTCTTCCGATGCCCGGCGCCGCCGATGGATTCGTCCACCTGCATGTGCACACTGAGTATTCGATGCTTGACGGAGCGGCGCGACTCAAGCCGATGTTCGCCGAGGCCCAACGCCTCGAGATGCCCGCCATCGCGATGACCGATCACGGCAACACCTACGGCGCGTACGACTTCTTCACGCAAGCCACGAACGCCGGGGTGACGCCGATCATCGGCACCGAGGCGTACATCGCGCCGGCCAGCCGGTACGACAAGAAGCGCATCAAGTGGGGCCGCCCCGACCAGAAGGGCGACGACGTCTCCGGCTCGGGCTCCTACACGCACATGACGATGTGGGCGCGCAACGACACCGGGCTGCACAACCTGCTCCAGCTCTCCTCGCGGGCCTACACCGAGGGCTACTTCGTGAAGTGGCCGCGGATGGACGCCGAACTCCTGGCCGAGCACGCCGAGGGCATCATGGCCACCACCGGGTGCCCGTCGGGCGAGGTGCAGACCAGGCTCCGGCTCGGCCACTTCGACGAGGCGCTCGCGGCTGCCGCGAAGTTCCAGGACATCTTCGGCAAGGAGCACTTCTACCTCGAGCTGATGGATCACGGGCTGCACATCGAGCGCCAGGTGCGCGACGGGCTGCTCGAGATCGGCAAGAAGCTGGGCATCCCGCCGGTCGTCACGAACGACTCGCACTACACGCACGAGGCCGAGGCGACGTCGCACTCCGCGCTGCTCTGCGTGCAGACCGGCTCCACGCTGGCCGCGCCGACGTTCCAGTTCGACGGCACCGGCTACTACATCAAGTCGGCCGCGGAGATGTACGGCGTCGACTCGTCGGACGCCTGGCAGGAAGGCTGCCGGAACACGCTCGCGATCGCCGAAAAAGTCGACACCAGCGGCATGTTCGTCAAGAAGAACCTGATGCCGAAGTTCCCGGTGCCCGAGGGCGAGACCGAGGAGAGCTGGTTCCGCCACGAGGTCTGGGAGGGGATGAAGCGCCGTTTCCCCACCGGGATCGACGAGCAGCACCGCAAGCAGGCCGAGTACGAGATCGGCATCATCCTGCAGATGGGCTTCCCGTCCTACTTCCTGGTGACGGCCGACTTCATCAACTGGTCGAAGGCCAACGGCATCCGCGTCGGTCCCGGTCGTGGCTCGGCGGCCGGCTCGATGGTCGCCTACGCGATGGGCATCACCGACCTCGACCCGATCCCGCACGGCCTGATCTTCGAGCGGTTCCTCAACCCCGACCGCGTTTCGATGCCCGACATCGACATCGACTTCGACGAGCGTCGGCGCGGTGACGTCATCCGCTACGTCACCGACAAGTGGGGCGCCGACAAGGTCGCCCAGATCGTCACGTACGGCACGATCAAGGCGAAGGCTGCGATCAAGGACTCGGCCCGGGTGCTGGGCTACCCGTACGCCGTCGGCGACCGGATCACCAAGGCGATGCCGCCCGCCGTCATGGGCAAGGACATCCCGCTCAGCGGAATCTTCGATCCCAGCCACAAGCGGTACAACGAGGCCGGTGAGATCCGCGGGCTCTACGAGAGCGATCCGGACGTCAAGAAGGTCATCGACACCGCGCGCGGTCTGGAAGGCCTGATCCGTCAGGCCGGTGTGCACGCGGCCGGCGTGATCATGTCCGCGGAGCCGCTCACCGACCACATCCCGGTCTGGATGCGCGCCTCCGACGGGGCGATCATCACGCAGTTCGACTACCCGACCTGCGAGACGCTCGGCCTGCTGAAGATGGACTTCCTGGGCCTGCGCAACCTCACGGTGCTCGACGACTGCCTGAAGGCGATCGTGGCCGACGGCGGCCCGGAGATCGACCTGCTCGACCTTCCGCTCGACGACAAGGCCACCTACGAGCTGCTCGCCCGCGGCGACACGCTCGGCGTCTTCCAGCTCGACGGCGGGCCGATGCGGTCGCTGTTGCGCCTGATGCGGCCGGACAACTTCGAAGACATCTCCGCGGTGCTCGCGCTGTACCGGCCGGGCCCGATGGGCGCGAACTCGCACATCAACTACGCGCTGCGTAAGACCGGGCAGCAGGAGAAGACACCGATCCACCCGGAGCTGGCCGAGCCGCTGGCCGAGATCCTGGACACGACGCACGGCCTGATCGTGTACCAGGAGCAGGTCATGTCGATCGCCCAGAAGGTGGCCGGCTACTCGCTCGGCAACGCCGACCTGCTGCGGCGCGCGATGGGCAAGAAGAAGAAGGAGATCCTCGACAAGGAGTTCAAGCCCTTCTCCGAGGGCATGAAGGCCAACGGCTACTCCGACGCCGCGATCAAGGCGCTCTGGGACGTCCTGGTTCCCTTCTCCGACTACGCGTTCAACAAGGCCCACACGGCCGGGTACGGGCTCGTCTCGTACTGGACCGGGTACCTCAAGGCCAACTACCCGGCCGCGTACATGTCCGCGCTGCTGACGTCCGTCCGGGACGACAAAGACAAGATGGCGGTCTACCTCAACGAGTGCCGCAAGATGGGCATCAAGGTGTTCCCGCCGGACGTCAACGAGTCGGACGCGAACTTCACCCCGCGCGACACGAACATCCGCTTCGGTCTCACCGGCGTGCGTAACGTCGGCGCGAACGCGGTCGAGGCGATCATCGCCGCGCGGGCCGAGAAGGGCGCCTTCAAGGACTTCTACGAGTTCCTCAAGAAGACGCCGGCGATCGTCTGCAACAAGAAGGTCGTCGATGCGCTGATCAAGTCCGGTGCGTTCGACTCGCTGATGCACACCCGCAAGGGCTTGCTCGCGGTGCACGAGGCCGCGGTCGAGTCGTTCGCCGAGATCAAGAAGAGCGAGGCGGTCGGCCAGTTCGACCTGTTCGGCTCCGGCTTCGGCGACGACCAGGCCGAGGACCTGAGCGTCGCGTTCACCCCCCCGATCGGCACCGACGAGTGGCCGAAGAACGAGAAGCTGGCCACCGAGCGGGAGATGCTCGGCCTGTACGTCTCCGACCACCCGCTCTCCGGCGTCGAGCACCTGCTGGCCGCGAAGGTCGACTGCCCGATCTCGGCGCTCGTGGGCGACGACTATCCGGACGGCCGGACGGTCGCGGTCGGAGGCCTGCTCTCCGGGCTGCAGAAGCGGGTCACCAAGCAGGGCAAACTCTGGGCCAGCGCGCGTCTGGAAGACCTCGAGGGCGGTATCGAGGTCCGGTTCTTCCCGGCCACCTACGAGCTCGTCGGCCAGCACCTGGTCGAGGACGCGATGGTGCTGGTGAAGGGCCGTATCGACAAGCGCGAAGATCAGCCGCAGCTGCTCGCGCAGGATCTGGCGCTGCTGGATCTCGGTGAGGCCGATTCGGAGAAGCCGGTGGTCATCCTGATCACCGCGAACCGCGTCAACGACCAGCTCGTGGCGCAGTTGCGCGAGACGCTGTCGACCCACCCCGGTACCACCGAGGTGCACCTGAAGCTGCAGCACAAGGCGCGGGCCACACGCTGGCGGCTCGGCGACAACGTCCGGGTGGCTCCGACGCCCGCGCTGATGGCCGATCTGAAGGCACTGCTCGGCCCGGCGGCGATCGAGTAGATCGTGGTCTCCTGCCCCCGCTGTGGCGGGCCGGCGCTGCTGGCGGTCGAGGTTGCCCCGGCCAGCAGCGCCGTGCTGTGCGCGGCGTGCGATCTCGACCATCCGTCCGGCGGTGCGGTCGTGCTGTGGTTCGCCGTGCACGGCCGGATCAACACACCCGCGCAGATGGACGAGCTCGCCGGGCTGCTGCGCCCGTGGGTGGAGGACGTCTCGCCGCCGAGCGTCGACAGCACGGCCCTGCAGGCCACCGTGGACGCGTGGGCGGCGAAGACGGCCGCGCCGGCGGCGACAGGAGCCGGGCTGATGTGCGACTTCTGCGAAGCCGCCGTGCCTCGCTGGGCCTATCGGGCCGACGAGACCGCCGCGTCCGTTCCGGCCGGGGACTGGTTCGCCTGCGACGGGTGCCGCCCGTACGTGGACGCGAGGGCGTGGACCGGTCTGGCCGACATGGTGGGCGACGACCGCACCGAATCCTGGGTCGCGTTCGAGGGGGCAGCGCCTCGGGCCGCCCGCCCCTGGCCACCCCGCCCCCAGATCTACCGCTGGCCCTGAGCCGCCAGGAACGGCACGACCGCGGCGCGGAAATCGTCCGGGGCGTCCAGCGGAACGGTGTGGGCGGCGTCGGGGAGCCGCGCCGATTCGGCACCCGGGACGGCGTCGACGATGGCGTCGGCCAGGCGCAGGATGTCGGACGAGTCCAGCGCGCCGGTCACCACGAGCAGCGGGGGACGCAGTTCGGCCAGCCGGTTGACCGCGTGCTCCTCGACCAGCCGTCCCTGGGCGGTGAAGTGATTCGACGCCACGGTCATCGCCATCCGTCGGCACGCTTCGCGGACACCAGGGTCGGTCCGGGCCGGCTCCCGGTGCGGTCCGTCCACCCAGAGCCGCAGGAAACACTCGACGAACGCGTCGGCGTCCAGACGCCGGGCCGCGGCCACCTGCTGGGCCTGCAACTCCTGGACGTACGGGTCCGCGAACTCCATGCCGCTGGCTCCGGGCGAGACCAGCACCAGCCGCTCGACCAGCTCCGGCCACCGCAACGCGAAGTCGATCGCCGCGCGTGCGCCCAGCGAGAGCCCGACCAGCGCGGCTCCGCCGGGAGCCGTCGCACGCACCACCTCGTGCAGGTCGTCGGCCGGCGAGTAGTCGCCGGTGGCGGTGGCCGAGCGGCCGTGCGAGCGGGCGTCGTACCGGATCACCCGGTGGGTTCCGGCCAGGTCGGGGACGAACCCGTCCCACATCCGGTGGTCGAGCAACCCGCCGTGCAGCAGCACCACCGGCGGGCCGTCCCCGCGCTCGTCGACATAGAGGTCCATCGCACCTCGATTCTTCGTACACAGGTTCTATCCACAGCTGTGGAAAGCTGGAGGGGTGCCTAGCTTGCCGCAAATTGAGCGCCCGATCGTCCAGTCGCCGATGGCCGGTGGGGCGACCACCCCCGATCTGGTCGCGGCGGTCGCGGACGCCGGGGCGCTCGGGTTCGTCGCCGCCGGTTACCTCACCGCCGAGCAGCTTCGTGACCAGATCGCGGCGGTTCGCGAGCGCACCCGCACGCCGTTCGGCGCGAACCTGTTCGTGCCGTGGCCACGGCACGACACCGCGGTCGCGAACTACGCGGAGCACATCACCCCCGACGCCGACCGGCTCGGCGTCGCGCTCGGCACCCCGCGCTGGGACGACGACGACTGGGCGGCCAAGCTCGACCTGCTGCTGGCCGACCCGCTCCCGGTCGTCAGCCTCACGTTCGGCTGCCCCGCCGACACGATCGCCGCACTCCAGAAGGTCGGCTCCGCCGTGGCGGTGACCGTCACCTCGGTCGACGAAGCGCGTCGAGCGGCCGAGGCCGGCGCCGACGCGTTGCTGCTGCAGGGAGCCGAAGCCGGTGCGCACCGCGGATCCTGGACCCCCGACGTCGAGCCGGTGCCACTGGCCACGCTCCTGGCCGACGTACGCGCCACGACCGACCTACCGCTGGTCGCCGCCGGCGGCCTCGCCGACTCCGAGGACGTGCGCACGGTGCTCCGCGATGGCGCCACCTACGCCCAGGTGGGCACCGCGCTCCTGCGCTCGCCCGAGAGCGGCGCCCAGAAGGCCCACCAGGACGCGCTCGCGCGACCGGCGGAAACGGCGATCACCCGCACGTTCACCGGTCGTCGGGCCCGCGGGATCGTCAACGCGTTCATCCGCGAGCACGAGAGCGCGGCGCTCGACGCCTATCCCCAGGTGCACCACCTGACCCGCCCGCTGCGTGCCGCCGCAGCCAAGGCCGGCGACCCGGATCGGATGGCGCTCTGGGCCGGCACCGGCCACGCGTCCGCGCTCGATGCCCCCGCTGCTGTAATCGTGCGTTCACTCACACCGTAAGTTTTTGGGTGCGGGCACCCTGGCCGACGCGGCCGTCGGGACGTTTCCTGGATCGATGGACGTTCGCCGCGCGCTCACCAGCCCCTGGGCGGTGACGGCTGTCGCGGGAGCGCTCGCCGCGGCGGTCCAGCAGCCGCTCTGGGCCGGCAATGCGCTGCTGGCCGCCGTCAACACGGTGCTGGCCGCCGGGTTCGCGCTGCTGGGGATCGTTCGGTACCGGAAGTTCCAGCGGCGCATCGACGAACAGTCGCGTGCGCTGGCGGCCAGCTGGGCCGAACGCCGGGAACTGGAACAGCTGCTGCACGACGGGGCGCAGACCCGTCTCTCCGCGCTCACGATGCGGCTGGGCGCCGCCCGCAACAGCAGCGACGAGCGGTCCGGGCGGGTGCTCGCCGACGCGCAGGCGCAGCTGGACCTCGCGCTGAATGAGTTGCGTGAGCTCGCGCACGGAATCCATTCGGCGATGCTCACCGAGTCGGGGCTGGGAGCGGCGCTCGAATCGAGGGCGAGCCGCCAGGGCGTCCCGATGCGGGTGGCCGTGCCCGCAGAGCGCTTCGACCCGGCCGCGGAGGCGCTGGCCTACTACGTTGTCTGCTGGGTACTCACCGATTACCTGCAGACGACCGACGAGGTGGTCGACGTGAACGCGACGGTGACCGGCGCGGAGCTCCACCTGCGGGTCTCGGCCCGCTCGGCCCCCCGGCCCGACGTCGCCGTGCTGCTGGGCTCGCCGATCGCGCTGCGGGTGCGGGCGGCGGGCGGCACGGTGTCGATAGCCGAATCACCGAGCGGTCGCGCCCGCGTCGAGGTGCGCATCCCGTGCCGGTGACCGCCCGCCCGCTCCGGGTCGCGATCGCCGACGACGCCGCGTTGTTCCGCGAAGGCTTACGGCTGCTGCTCGAAGCCGCCGACGTCGAGGTGGTGCACCAGGCCCGCGACGGCACCGAGCTGCTCTCGATGGTTCACGAGGACGTGCCCGACGTCGCGATACTCGACATCCGGATGGCGCCGTACCCGGAGGGCGGCCTGGACACGGCCGAAAAACTGCGTGCCCGCTACCCCCGGATCGGCATCCTGATGCTCTCCCAGTGGGCCGAGGCCCCGCACCTGATGCGTCTGCTCCGGCAGCTGGGCTCGCGTGGCCTGGGCTACCGCCTCAAAGATCAGATCGCCGACGTGGCGGCGCTGCGTACGGCGCTGGTGCGGATCATGGACGGCGAGACCGTCCTGGAGCCCGAGCTGATCGACCGGCTGGCCGCCGAGGGGCCGCACGAGCTCGAGCGGCTCACCGGCCGCGAGCGCGAGGTGCTCCGCGCGATGGCCGCGGGGCGCTCCAACGAGGGCATCGCCGACGAGCTGCACCTGACCACCAAGACCGTCGAGAACAACATCGCCCGGATCTTCACCAAGCTCGATCTGCCCACCGACACCACGCAGAACCGGCGGGTGTTAGCGGTGCTGCGTTACTTCCGAGCCCACGACCGGTCCTAGCCGGATCGTCACCCGCGTTCCGCGGCCCGGCTCGCTGTGCAGCTCGGTGTCGCCGCCCAGTGCCGCGACGCGCCGGCGGAGGTTCTCCAGCCCGCCGTACGGGCTCGGCTGCGCGGTCCCGATGCCGTCGTCGGTGACCCGGCCGACGACGAACTCGCCGTCCCGGTCCACCTCGACGACGATCGCCGACGCCCCGGCGTGCCGCACCGCGTTGGCCACGGCCTCCGACAGCGCCAGGAACAGCCCGGACTCCAGTGCCGGCGGGTAGCGCTCGGCGACGGCGCGGGTCGTCACCAGTCCGGGGAAGCGGTCGGCCAGCGCGCGTACCGCGCCGCGCAGTCCGTCGGCCTCCAGCACGGCCGGGTTGATGCCCCGGGCGAACAGGCGGACGTCCCGGGCGGCGACGTCGAGCAGCTGTTTGGACTCGTCGAGCAACTCACCGACACGCGGGTCGGAGTTCCAGTGCGCGGCGAGCGCCAACCGCTGCAGTGCGGCAGTGATCTGGACTTGAACCCGATCGTG